>NZ_JBJHAD010000005.1:0-246449 GCF_054050875.1 Blastococcus sp. SYSU DS0541
GGGGCAGGGAGGCGAGCAGGGGTTGGGGGCCGAGGTGGTCGGCGAGGACGACGTCGGCGGTGGCCAGGGCCTGGCGGCCGCGCACGGTGATCAGCCCGGGGTCACCGGGACCCCCACCCACCAGCACCACGCTGCCCGCGGGAGCCGGCCGGGCCGCGCGGTCGCGGATGCTGCCGTCGGTCAGCCCGGCCACGATCGCGTCCCGCACCCCGATCGCCCGCTGCGGGTCGCCGCCCCCGTGCACCCCCACCACCAGGTCGCCCTGCCGGCCGATCGCCGGGGTCCAGACGCTGGAGGCGGCGCGGTCGTCGGCCCGCGCGCAGAAGATGCGGGCGTGCTCCGCCTCGTCGGCCACCGCGGCGTTCACCGCGGGGTCGTCGGTGGCGGCGACGGCGTACCAGGCGCCGTCCAGGTCTCCGGGGCGGTAGGTGCGCCGGTGCCACGTCGTCCTGCCCGCCGCGGCCAGCGACTCGAGGGCCGGCGTGACCTCCGGGCTGACCACCGTCACCCGGGCGCGGGCCTCCAGCAGCCCGGCGACGCGCCGGTGGGCGACCCGGCCGCCGCCCACGACGACGACCGGCCGGTCGCGCAGTCGCAGGCCGACGGGGTAGACCGTGCCCGACTCGGGGGGCACCGGGGTGGCGTTCAGCGGATCTCCTCCGGGATGCCGGTCGGGATCTCCTCCGCGGAGCCCGGTCGAGGTGTCCGGGACAGGATCCCAGCGAGGTCCGCGGCGAAGGCCTGGGAGGTGCCGGGATCGCGCACCGCCACGCGCAGGTGGTCAGGGGTCAGGCCGGGGAACGAGTCGCCGCGGCGGACCGCCCAGCCGGCGGCGCGCAGGTCCGCGCGCACCCGGTCGCCGTCCGGCACGCGCAGCAGGACGAACGAGGAGCGGGGGTCGCCGAGGACCGCCACCTCCGGGGGCAGCACGGCGAGCAGCGTCGCCCGGTGACCGGTCAGCGCGACCGCCGCGTCGTGCGCCTCCGCGCGGGCCGCCGGGGTGGTGCAGGCGATCAGCGCGGCCAGCGCCGGGGTGCTCACCGGCCACGGGGGCTGCTGCCCGGCCAGGGCCGCGACGAGGTCCGGCGGCCCGAGGGCGTAGCCCACCCGGAGCCCGGCGAGGCCCCAGGTCTTGGTCAGGCTGCGCACCACGAGCAGGCCGGGCAGATCGGCCCGGCCGGCCAGGGACTGCGGTTCCCCGGGCACGGTGTCGGCGAACGCCTCGTCGACCACGAGCACCCGCCCCGGCCGCGCCAGCGCCGCGAGGTCGGCCGCCCGGTGCAGCACCGACGTCGGGTTGGTCGGGTTGCCGAGCACCACGAGGTCGGCGTCGTCGGGGACGACCGCGGGGTCTAGCCGGTAGCCGTCGGCCTCGCGGAGCAGCAGCCGGGTGACCGGGTGCCCAGCGGCCCGGAGCGCGGCCTCGGGCTCGGTGAACGAGGGGTGGACGACGACGGCGTGGCGGGGCCGCAGCGCCCGGGCCAGCAGCACGAACACCTCCGCGGCGCCGGCGGCCAGCAGCACCTCGGACGGGTGGCGGCCGTGCGCGGCGGCCACCGCGGCGCGGGCGGGGGAGAGGACGGGGTAGCCCGCGCTGTCGTCCAGCGCCTCCCGGAGCACCGCGCGCAGCCACGCGGGCGGGGTGCCGGCCCGCACGTTGACGGCGAGGTCGACGAGGCCGGGCGCCAGTTCGGCGTCGCCGTGGTGCCGCAGATCGGTCACGTCTCCTCTTCGCTGTCGCAACGGGCTCGGCGGCCATGAGACCACGTCGCGTGTAACAGGCGTGTGGCGTCACGTGACCGACGTTCCTGCTCGTCGCGTCGTGCTCCTTCCCCTCCCCGTGGCTGACGCTCGGTGCGCTGTGGTCCACCCGGCCGGCTCCGCGGGCTGATGGCGGTCGACCGTCGGCGGCGTCGCGCGTGCGCACCAGCCTGGCGCTGACGCAGACCGGGCGGGCGGCCTTCGGCGCCCACGTCGCCGAGCTGCGGTGCATCACCGGGGGGGGGTGACCGCCCGCACGCGCGCCCCCGCGCCCCGGCAGAGTGGTCGCCGGCGGGTGGGAGGAGCGGGGGGCTGATGCGGGGCCGGTGGGGTGCGCTGCTCGACGCGGCCGCCGTCGTCGCCGGCGCCGTCGGGCTGGCCCTGCTGCTCGGGCTCGCCGGCCTGCCCTCGCCCGCCCTCTTCGGGGGCCTGGTCGCCGGGCTCGTCCGGGCACTGGCGGTGCCCGCACCGGCCCGGGTGCCCGAGGGCCCGGGCACCGCCGCCCAGGCCGTCATCGGGGTGTCGATGGGTGCGCTGGTCGACGTCGGCACGCTGCGCGCGGTGGCCGCCGACTGGCTGCCGGTGCTGCTGGTCACCGTCGCGACGCTGCTGCTCAGCCTGGTGGCCGGGCTGGTGCTGCGGCTGCACCCGGGCATCACGCCGGTGACCGGGGCCTTCGCCATGATCGCCGGCGGCGCGTCCGGGATCGTCGTCATGGCCCGCGAGCTCGGCGCCGACGAGCGGATGGTCGCGGTGCTGCAGTACCTGCGCGTGCTGCTCATCGTCCTGCTCATGCCGGTCGTGGCCACCACCGCCTACGGCGCCGCCGCCGGGGCGGGGCTGGCCCCCGAGGGCTCCGGTGGGCCGGGGTGGCCGGCCGGCCTGGTGTTCACCGCGGCCTGCGCGGTGGTGGGCCTGGTCGCGGGCCGGCTGCTGCGGGTGCCCGTCGCAGCGCTGCTCGGCCCGCTGGTGGTGGCCGCGGTGGCCGACCTGACCGGCCTCGCCGGCGGCGCGAGCGTGCCGGTGCCCGTGGAGAGCGCCGCCTTCCTCGTCATCGGCCTGCAGGTGGGCGTCAGCTTCACCCGCGGCAGCCTGCGCACCATCGGGCGGGTCCTGCCGCTGGCGCTGGCCATCGTGCTGGTCCTGGTGCTGGCGTGCGCCGGGCTCGGCGGCCTGCTGGCGGCCGCCACCGGGGCGAGCGCGCTGGACGGGTACCTGGCCACCACCCCCGGTGGTCTCTACGCGGTGCTGGCCACCGCCCGCGACTCCGGCGCCGACACCACCTTCGTCCTGGCGGTGCAGGTGCTGCGGCTGTTCGTGATGCTCTTCAGCGCCCCGCTCGTGGCGCGCCTGCTCCGGCGGCCCGCGCCGGGCTGACCGGCCGATTCCCCGGTCCGCCGGTCGGGGGCCTGACGTGCGCCGGTGACGCGCCTACCCTCGTGGACCGGCGCACGAGCGGGAGGAGAGCGGAGCTGTCCGAGGAGAACGCGGCCACCACGGGGGCCGGGGCCGACGACGCGGTGCTGCTGTTCGTCGGCGGCCCGCTCGACGGGCGCGTGCAGATCCGGGAGGCCCGGCACGGTGACCCGCTGCCGACGGTCACCCACGTCCACCTCCACGGCGGGCCCAAGGTCGTGCACCGCTACGACCTGGAGCCGATCGGCGACGGCGTCGGCGTCTACAACCTGCGCCCCCCGGTGCGGCGGCCGGCGCGGGACGAGTCGGTCGCGGACTGACCCCGCGTCACCAGCCCTGCACGCGACGGGCCTCGGCCACGACGCGGTCGAACCGGGCCCGGTCCAGCGCGGCGCCCTCGCGGCGGACGGTCGCCGGATCCAGCACCAGCAGCCGGTCCAGCCGCACCTCGCTGGGGCGGCCCCGCGGGTCCCAGCCGCCGGTGCCGATGTCGGTCCACGACCGGCCGTGGCGCGCCTCGTCGGTGGCGTCCCGGTCGTGGTCGCGGCTGGTGAGCATCAGGCCCAGGAGGTCGTCGTCCCGCCGGCCGATGACCAGCACCGGCCGGTCCTTGCCCCGGCCGTCGTCCTCCTCGTAGGGCACCCACGCCCACACGACCTCGCCGGGATCGGGGCGGCCGTCGTCGCGCGGGCGGTAGTCGACGTCGGGCGCGCCGGTGCGTCGTGGCCGGGCCGACGTCGCCGGGCGCCGGCGCACCTCGCCGGGCGTGGGGGTCCGCAGCAGGCGCAGCACGCGCCCGGCGGTCCGCGCCGCCGTCCGCCCGAGCCGCCGGAGAGAGGCCATGCCGAGCACCGTACGGAGCCCTCGCCACCGCCGCCGCGGACGTGGCCGAGGACACAGGAGCATCACCGCTCGTCCCATGTGACCCATCGGCACCAATCGGTCACAGTCGGGGTTGGCCGGGGCGGTCCGGGGGCAACCATGGAGCTGCGGGAGCGTGGCGGCGCCCCGGGAGAGGGGGGCTCCACATGACTTCGGCCGAACCGGCGCGCCCCGCCGCCCCGCGGGCGCGGGAGGTCAAGGCGAGCGTGCTCGCGGCGTTCCAGCTGGTGGAGGACGCGCGCTACCTCGGCTCGAGCCGCAGACGACGCCGGCTGCGCATGCGCGCGATGGCCGAACGCGCCGTCGCCGACCGGAAGCTCGCCCGGGACCTGCGCGCCGGCTGAGGCCGGCTCCTCCTCACAGCTCCTGGGCGAGCTCCGCCCGGATGGTGGCGTCGTCGGGCAGGTCGTCGGCCAGCGCGCAGTGGTCCTTGAGCACCCGGCCGAACGGGGTGAGCACCTTCGGATCGATCCGCTTCGCCGGGTCCCACAGGCCCGAGCGCATGACCGACTTGGGGCACTGGAAGTACGCCCGCCGGACCTCCAGGACCAGCACCGACAGCGGCGCGCGCCCGAACTCGGCGAGGTCCAGCGGGAGGTCGCCGGGCGGGACGAGCGACGCCGTCCCGTACACGCGCAGCGTCTGCTCGACGCCGGGAACCAGGAACATCAGCGCGGCGCGTGGGTTCACCGCCACGTTGCGCAGGCTGTCCACCCGGTTGTTGCCCGGCCGGTCCGGCAGCACGAGCCGGTGCTCGTCGAGGACGTGGACGAACCCCGGGTCGCCCCCGCGAGGGGAGACGTCCGGCCAGCCCTCCGCGTCGGCGGTGGCCAGCGTCGCGAAGGGGGAGTGCGCGATGAACTCCCGGCAGTGGGTGTCCAGGTGGTCGATCACCTTGTCCAGCACCAGGCCACCCGGCGTCCGGTAGCCGGCGAGCACCGGGTCGTCGGTGGGCGGCGGAGGCAGCGGAGCGGCGGGCACGCGACGACGGTAGACGGTCGCCCGGCTAGCGTGGCGCCTCGTGCCGCAGGTGTGGAGCTCTCCCGTCCGATACGTCGAGTGCGACCAGCAGGGCGTCGTCTTCAACGCCCACTACCTGACGTGGGCCGACGAGGCGTCCAACAGGTGGTGGGCCGCGCACGGGCTCGACTGGGACGACCTGGTCGCCCGTGGCGTGGACCCGCTGGTCAAGGCGAGCTCGCTGGAGTGGATGTCGTCGGCCCGCTGGGGCGACACCGTCGTGGTGGACGCCGAGACGGAGAAGGTGGGCCGAACCAGCGTGACGGTGCGCTTCACCGTGCGCGTGGGCGAGCGGGTGTGCTGCGTCGTCCGCACCACCTACGTCGCGATCGCCGGCGGCCGCGCCACCCCGTGGCCGGACGACGTGCGGGCGCGGCTCACCGAGGGCTGAAGCCCGAGCCCGGCGGCAGCAGCGGGAGGCCCGCGGGCGGCCCGTCCTCGATGAGCCGCCACAGGGCGTCGGTGTCGGCGTGCTCGGCGACGAGGTCGCCCAGGCGGTCCAGCCGGGCCTCGCGCACCGCCGCGAACTCCGTCGCCGGTGCCGGCACGAACCGGCGGCCGGTGATCCGGGCGACCTCGGTCAGGAAGGCGCGGCGGAAGCCGTCGTTCTCGAGCGCGCCGTGCCACGTCGTCCCGAAGACCGCGCCCACCCGGGCTCCGTCGAGGAAGGGCTCGGCGTCGCCGTCGACGGTGACGACCCCGTGGTGGATCTCGTAGCCGTGCACCGTCTCGCCGAGGGCGCTGCCCACCGGGCGGGCCAGCGTCTTCCCCGGGGCGAAGCGGACGTCCGCGGGCAGCAGTCCGAGCCCCGCCACCGTGCCCGCCCGCGACTCGACCTCGTCGGTGATCGTGCGCGCCAGCATCTGGTGGCCGCCGCAGATGCCGAGCACCGGTGCGCCGTCCGCCGCCCGGCGCAGCACCGCGTCGGCGAGGCCGGTGCTGCGCAACCAGGCCAGGTCGGCGACGGTCGCGCGGCTGCCCGGCAGCACCACCAGGTCGGCGTCGGCGAGCTCCTCCGGGCGGGTGGCGTACCGCACCAGCACCCCGGGCTCGGCGGCGAGCGCGTCGAGGTCGGTGAAGTTGGACAGGCGGGGCACGCGCGCCACCGCGACGCGCAGCACGTCCTCGCCGACGGGTGCCGTCCCCGACGGCGCCGTGGGCACGTTCAGCGAGTCCTCGACGTCGATCTCCAGCCCGGCGGCCCAGGGCAGGACGCCGAGGGTCGGCCGGCCGGTGAGCGCCGTGAGCTGGTCCAGCCCGGGGCGCAGCAGGCGGACGTCGCCGCGGAACTTGTTGACCAGGAAGCCGGCGACCAGCCGCTGGTCGGCCGGCGGCATGAGCGCCACCGTGCCGTGCAGGGCGGCGAAGACGCCGCCCCTGTCGATGTCGCCCACCACGACGACGGGCAGGCCGGCGGCGGTGGCGAGCCCCATGTTCGCGATGTCGTCGGCCCGCAGGTTGATCTCGGTGGGGGAGCCGGCGCCCTCGCAGACGACGACGTCGAACCTCGACCGCAGGTCGGCCAGCGACTGGAGGACCTGCTCCAGCAGGGCGGCCTTCATGGGCCGGTAGGAGAGCGCGGTCACGTCGGCCACGGGGCGGCCCAGGACCACGACCTGGCTGGAGTTCTCACCGCCTGGCTTGAGCAGCACCGGGTTCATGGCCGCCTCGGGCTCGACCCGGGCTGCCGCGGCCTGCATCACCTGGGCGCGCCCGATCTCGGCCCCGTCGAGGGTGACCATGGAGTTGTTGCTCATGTTCTGCGCCTTGAACGGGGCCACCGACACGCCCTGGCGCACCAGCCACCGGCAGATCCCCGCGGTGACGACCGACTTGCCGGCGTCGGAGGTCGTGCCGGCGACGAGGAGCGCCCCGCTCACGCCGTCTCGCGGGGGGCGTCCCAGCCGGCCTTCTCCTGCCCGGAGAGCTCCGCGATCGCCAGCATGATCCGGTCGGTCACCTCGCGGCGGGCGCGGTTGCGGTTGGCCTGGCCCGCGAACTCCGGGAAGGTCAGCGGCTCGCCGAAGGTGATGGCGATGCGGTGCGGCCGGGCCCAGCGGGCGCCGACCGGCTGCACCCGGTCGGTGCCACGCACCGCGACCGGGACGACCGGGCAGTCGGCGGTCAGCGCCAGCCAGGCCACGCCGGTCTTGCCACGGGCCAGTCGGCCGTCCTTGGAGCGGGTGCCCTCGGGGTAGAGGCCGAAGGCGGTGCCGCCCCGCAGGATCCCCAGGGCGGTGTCCAGGGCGGCTTGCGCGGCCCGGTGGGTCTCCCGCTCGACCGGGTAGGCGCCGAGGGCGGTGAACAGCGTGCGGGTGAGCCACCCGCCGACCCCCCGGCCGGTGAAGTACTCGGCCTTGGCCAGGTAGGCGACCCGGCGCGGGGCGGCCAGCGGGATCGCGATGCTGTCGATGAAGGACAGGTGGTTGCTGGCGAGGATCACCGGGCGGTCGAGCGGCACGTTCTCGCGCCCGGTGATCGTCGGCCGGCACATGAGGAAGAACAGCGGCCGCAGGACGAACCGGGCCAGGACGTAGAACATCGCAGGCTCCCTCCTCGGCGGCTCCGGGAGCCGCGACCCCGGACACCGCGGGCTGCCCCGATCCTGCCGGACCCCGCTCGGTGGCAGGGCGGCGGCTACCCCGGGGGGCAGGCGTCGCGGAGGATGGCGCGCACGTCGTCGGGCAGGCCGCAGCGGCCCGTGGCCGAGTCGGTGATCGTCTGGGCGACGTCCCGCACCTTCCGGTGGGTGTTGCTGGAGATGTGCGCCAGCAGGTCGAACGCCGCCTGCTCGGCGCACCCGGTGAGCAGCATGAGGATGCCCTTGGCCTGCTCGATGACCGCCCGGCTGACCATGGCCACCCGCAGCTGCTCGACCTCGGTCAGGAGCGCGTCCGTCCCGGCCGGGTCGGGTGCGGGGGGACGCGCGCCGGTGAGGTCGACGCAGAGGCCCTCCACCGCGCGCACCTCACCGGCGTCGTCCCGGTCCGGCTCGCCGACCAGCAGCACCGGACGCGGCGTCCCGGCGGGGCGCCGCACGTGCGTCTCGACGGCGAACGGATGCCCGGCGGAGAGCGCGGCGAGCACCCGGGCGCCGTCGTCGGGCTCCTGGACGGCGAGCAGGGCCTCGGTGGAGGGCGCGGCGGCCGCGCCGATCAGCGCCTGCATCTCGGGGGACCACCACCACTGCCCGGTGTGCCGGTCGAGGCGGTAGCGGCCGGCGACCGGGGAGGACCGCGCGGGGTGCCGGGTGACGGTGCGGCGGGTGTCCTGGCCCCGGGCGTGGGGGGACCGCGTGTCGGGACGGGAACGGGGGAGCGCCGGTGACGACATGGTCGACCTCCTCGGCGGAGGCGTGCCGTTGCCGGCAGGCCCGGGCTGCCGGAGTCTCGACACCCCGGGGCCCCGGCCCCGCGAAGGACCGGACCTCCCGAATGCATGGACGGTACGTCCCCTCGGCGGTGCCTGCAGCAGCTGGGCTCAGACGACGGTGAGCGGGCGCGGCGGGGCGACGGTGCGTGTGGTGGCGCGGGACTGCTGGTCCAGCCGGGCCAGCACGCCGACGGCCGCGCGGAGGCGCTCCGGGGGCAGCGTGAACGGCAGGCGGAGGTGGTCGTCGAAGGCGTGCCCGGTGCCGAACGCCCGGCCGTCGGCGAGGAGGAGGCCGACGTCGGCGGCGGCCGAGGTCAGCGCCGCCGAACTGGTCCCCGGCGGCAGGCGGCACCAGGCGGAGAGCCCGCCGGCGGGGGACGGCGCGGTCCATGCGGGAAGCCGCGCCGCCAGCTCGGCGAGGAGGACGTCGCGCCGCTCCCGGAGCTGGGCCCGCCGGTGCTCGAGGATCTCGTCCAGCTGCCGCACGAGCACCGTGGCCGCCAGCTGGTCGAGCACCCCGACCGAGAGCTGGCGCCGGCTGAGCGCCTGGCCCAGCCGGGCGGCGAGCGCCGGCTCCGTCCGGAGCCAGCCGATGCGCAGCCCACCCCACACCGCCTTGGACAGCCCGCCGACGGTGACCGTCGCCGCGTCGGGGACACCGGCGGCGAACGGCGGCGGGGGCGGGCCGTCCAGCTCCAGCCCGGCGGCGACCTCGTCGGCCAGGGTGAGGACCCCGTGCTGCCAGAGGGTCGCGGCCACCCGTCGGCGGCCGGTCGCCGAGAGGCCCGCGCCGGTCGGGTTCGAGCAGTCGGGCATCAGGTACGCCATGCGCGGGCTGCTCTGCCGCGCGACCAGCTGGGCGGTGCCGACGAGGGCGTCCGGATCGGCGGGATCGACCGGCGCGGGGACGCAGCGTCCCCCGGCCGCGGTGACCAGCCCCACCGCGCCGGGGTACGTGGGGTGCTCGACAAGGACCCGGTCACCGGGCTCCAGCAGGGTGCCGAGGACGAGGGCGGCCGCGTCCCCGACGCCCGCGGTGATCACCACCTGCTCCGCGTCGGTCGGCAGGCCGCGCCCGGTGAACCAGGCGGCGACGGCCGACCGCAGCTGCGGCAGCCCGCTGGGCGCGTAGCCGTGGGCGCCCACGTGCACCGGCAGCTCGCCGAGCGCCTGCTCGTAGGCCGGCAGGAGCTGGGGCGCCGCCTCGGGAGCAGCGTGCGCGAGGTCCAGCACACCGGGGGCGGTGCTGGGCGGCGTCCAGCCGGACCGGACGTCGGGCAGCGCGGTCACCGTCCCCGACCCGTGCCGCGTGCGGGCGAACCCCTGCTCGCGCAGCACCCGGTAGGCCGAGGCGACGGTGACGCGGCTGAGGTCCAGCGCGGCGGCGAGCTCCCGCTCGGCGGGCAGCCGCACCCCGGCGGGGAGCGAGCCGGCGGCGAGCAGGTCGCGGACGCGGTGGGCCAGGCCCGTGTAGCGGGGGGTGGTCAGCCCTTCCACGGGGCCGACGAGCGCGGCCAGCTCGCGGGCACCGGTGGACCTCTCTGGACCAGGTGGCATGTGGCCACCATGCCGGATTGGCCTGCCGAACGCCAGCCCGGGTAGTGCCACTGTGGACGGCATGGATGCAGGTGGAACCGTCGCGTTGGTGCTCGTCCTGCTGGGGTTGGGATATCTCTCGGTGTCCACGCTCCTCGTGACGCTGCGGGGTGGCCGCGGACCGGGTGATCCGCCGGCCAGCCACCCCCGGGTGGACCCGGCCGGCTTCCCCGCGGTGTCGGCGCCCGGCGGCGCGGTGCGCGGCCGCCGTCAGGGGCGCGACCGGCGGGCCAGCGTCGCCAGGACCGCCGCGGCGGTCCACACCGCGCGGGAGAGGGCCACCGCGCGCGGGATGTCCGCGGCCGCCGGCGGCCGGCCGTCTCCCAGCGCCGGCCGCTCCTCGACGCGGCTGCCGTAGACGTTGCGGCCGCCCAGGCGCAGGCCGAGCGCGCCGGCCAGCGAGGCCTCACAGCGCCCCGAGTTGGGGCTGGGGTGGGCGGCGCCGTCGCGGCGCCAGGCGCGCAGCGCTCCGGCGGCCGACCCGCCCACCAGCGGGGCGCAGCCGACCGTCAGCGCCGCCGTCAGCCGGGCGGGGACCCAGTTCGCGACGTCGTCCGCGCGGGCCGCGGCCCAGCCGAACCGGGCGTACCGCGCCGACCGGTGCCCGACCATGGCGTCGAGGGTGTTCACCGCCCGGTAGCCCAGCAGTCCCGGCACGCCCGCCACCGCTCCCCAGAACAGCGGGGCGACGGCGGCGTCGGAGGTGTTCTCGGCGACCGACTCCACCGTCGCGCGGGCCAGTTCACCCTCCCCGAGCCCGCGCGGGTCGCGCCCGGCCAGCCCGGGCAGCGTGGCGCGGGCCGCGGGCAGGTCGCCGGCGGCCAGCGCCGCGTGCATCGAGCCGGCCACCCGCCCGAGCGACGTCCCGCCCAGGACGGCCCAGGTCGCGGCCGCCGTCACGACCGTGCGCAGCGCCGGGGAGGAGCGGGTGGCGCGGTCGGCGGCCACCCCGAGCGCGGTCGCACCCCCGACGACGACGGCCCAGTGGCCGAGGCCTGCGGCGCGGGAGTCGCGCCACGCGCGCCGCTCCAGCGCGGCGGCGGCGCGGCCCAGACCGGCCACCGGGTGACCCCGCCGGGGATCGGCGAGCGCGAGGTCGGCCAGCGCGCCGAGGCCCAGCCCCAGCGCGGTCGCGGGATCGGGGGTCGGGCGCACCCCGGCATCGTGCCAAGCGCCCGGCGGGGGCCCGTCCGCCGGTGGGGCGTCCCTAGGATCGCCGCATGCGCTTGTTCGGCCGTTACGACGGCGTCGCCCGGCCGATCGTGACCTACGGCAGCGACCCCGTCCTGCACCGCCGCTGCACCGAGGTCACCGTCTTCGACGACGCGCTGCGGCGGCTGGTGCTCGACATGTTCGCCAGCATGGAGGCCGCCGACGGCGTCGGGCTGGCCGCCAACCAGATCGGCGTGGACGCCCGCGTCTTCGTCATCGACTGCCCGGACGCCGACGGCGAGGACGTCATCGGCTACGTGGTCAACCCCGTCCTGACGACGCTCCCGCCGGTCGGCGACGACCCGGCGGAGGAGGTCACCGAGGAGGGCTGCCTGTCGGTGCCGGGCCCCTACGCCGAGCTGCCACGCGCCTTCCGGGCACGGGTGGACGGCGTCGACCTGCACGGCGACCCGGTGACGATCGAGGCCACCGGCATGGCCGCCCGCTGCTTGCAGCACGAGGTGGACCACCTCGACGGCACCGTCTACGTCGACCGCCTCCCGGCCGAGCAGCGCGACCGGCTGCTGGCCGAGGCGGCCGGGCCGGGCGGTGAGCTCCCCGCCTGAGCGGCCTGCCGAAAACCAGGTGAGCGCACGGGGCCGATCACCGAGGATCCTCGGTCGGCACCCGCACCACCAGAGAGAGGCACCACCGGTGACACCGCTGTCCGAGGCCGAGGTCCGGCGCTCGTTCGTCAACTGCTCGCGCGGCGAGGCGAGGACCCTCACGCTCCCGGAGGACTTCCGCGAGCTCGACTGGGCCGAGCACGAGGTGCTCGGCTGGCGCGACCCCAGGGCGCCGCTGCGGGGCTACCTGGTGGCGCAGGTCGACGACGGGACCGTCGGCATCGCCGTCCGGGCCGCCGAGAGCCGCATGTCCGGCCGGACGGCGGCGATGTGCCTGCTCTGCCAGACGGCGCAGTCCGGCGACGCCGTCTCGCTGTTCACCGCGCGCCGCACCGGGGACGCCGGCCGCAACGGCAACACCGTGGGCACCTACATCTGCGCGGACCTGCGCTGCTCCCCGCGGGTGCGCACGGAGATCCCTCCGTGGCTGCGCGACCGCGACCCCGCGGAGGTGGTCGCCGAGCGGGCCGCGCAGCTGCACGAGCGGATCGCCGGGTTCGTCGGCTCCGTAAGGGGGCGCTGACAGCGGCGGGTGCGCGGCCCGGCGACGGGGTAGCGAGCCGCGCATGGCGCTCCCCAAGGTCCTCGTGCTCGTGCTCGCCGGTGGCAAGGGCAACCGGTTGGAACTGCTCACCGAGCAGCGGGCCAAGCCCGCCGTCCCTTTCGCCGGGGTCTACCGGCTGATCGACTTCCCGCTGTCGAACTGCGAGCACTCGTCGATCGCCGACGTGTGGGTGTCGGTGCAGTACCAGCCGCAGTCGGTGAACGAGCACCTGGGCGGCGGTCGCCCCTGGGACCTGGACCGCACGAACGGCGGCCTCATGATGCTGCCGCCGTTCCAGGGCAGCGAGCGGGGCGGTTTCACCGAGGGCACCGCCGACGGCTTGTGGCGGCAGTCCGAGCTGATCCGGCAGTTCGCCCCCGACGCGCTCGTGGTCGTGAGCTCCGACGCCGTCTACAAGTTGGACTACCGCGACGTCGTCGACAGCCACCTCGGCTCCGGTGCCGAGGTGACGATGGTGACCACCGAGGTCGAGGCGGACGACGCCTCCCGCTACGGAATCGTCGAGGTCGGTGCGGGGGGCCGGGTGACCGGCTACGCCTACAAGCCCGACGACCCGGCGACGACGACGGCGACCAACGAGGTGTTCGTCTTCTCCCCGGAGCCCACGCTGGACCGGCTGGAGGCGCTGAGCCGCGATGTCGGCGAGGAGGGCCTGGAGGACCTCGGCGACCACCTGCTTCCGGCGCAGACGGAGGACGGGCTGGCCCGCGCCTACCCGCTGGACGGCTACTGGCGCGATGTCGGCACCATCGAGTCCTACTGGCGGACGAACCGCGAGTTCCTCGACGAGAAGCCGCCGCTGGACCTCGACGACCCGCGCTGGCCCGTGCACACCCGGGGCGGGCGGCACAGCGCCGCCCGGGTGCTCGACGACGGGAGGATCGAGAACAGCCTGCTCTCCGGCGGTACCCGGATCTCCGGCAACGTGCGCGGCTCGGCGCTCTCCCCGGGCGTGGTGGTCGAACGCGGCGCCACCGTCGTCGACTCCGTGCTGCTGCCGGGCGTCCGGGTCCGGGCCGGGGCGACCGTGACCCGCGCGGTGCTCGACGACGGGGTCGACGTCGGGAGCGGCGCGTCGGTCGGTGGGGACGGCGACATCGCGCTGGTCGGGCGCCGGGCCCGGGTGGCCGACGGTACCGAGCTGGCCGCGGGCGCCCGCTACCCCGAACCGGAGGAGTGAGCGGGAAGTGCTCCTGCCCCGCCCGCGTTGCGCGGGGCATGACCCAGCCCATCGACCTGCACTCGGAGTTCCTCCGCGCCGACCTGCTGCTGAACATGGGGCAGCCCGACGCGGCCGCGCGGCTCCTGCAGCCGGTCGTCGACGCCGAGCCGCGCAACGAGGCGGCGCTGGAACTGCTCGCCCGCGCCTACTACGGCTCCGCGCAGCTGCGCCCGGCCGAGGACGCGCTGGCCCGGCTGGTGGAGCTCGCGCCCAGCAACGGCTGGGCGCGCCGCGCGCTGGCCCGCACGCTCGAACGGCAGAGCCGCGGCCAGGAGGCGGCGGTGCACCACCGCCTGGCCGACGCCCTCGGCGTCGCCTGACCGCGGTCCGCGGGCGGCCCGGGCGGTTCTGGGACGATGGCTCCCGGGGCCCGAGCCGCCCCGCCGCCCTGCCCGCGGCGAGCGCCCACCGCCTCGCCGGCCCGACACGAGCGCCCGCTCGGCCAGGAGTACCGATGACCCGCCGCACCGTCCCGGGGGCGCTGCTCGCCCTCACCCTGTCCGTCGTCCTGACCGCCTGCGGTGGGGAGGACGCGTCGCCGTCGGCGTCCGAGGACCCGACGTCGGTGGTCGCGGAGCAGATCAGCACCGACCTCTCGGAGGCCCCCGAGGTGCCCGCCTCCGACGCCCCCGCGCCGACCGAGCTCGTCGTCGAGGACGTCGTGCGGGGGAACGGGGCGGAGGCCGTGGAGGGCAGCACCGTGGCGGTCAAGTACGTGGGCGGGTTCTACGAGACCGGCGAGGAGTTCGACTCCTCCTGGAGCCGCGGGGCGGACGAGACGCTGCCCGTCACCCTCGGCGCCGGCCAGGTGATCCCGGGCTTCGACCAGGGGATCACCGGCATGCAGGTCGGTGGCCGGCGAGTCATCACCATCCCCAGCGAGCTCGGCTACGGCGACGCCGACCGCGGCCCCATCCCCGGCGGCTCGACGCTGGTGTTCGTGGTCGACCTGGTGGAGGTCAGCAGCTGACCGGCGGATGGCCTCAGACCTGCGCGCAGTGACGACACGCCGCGCCACGCCGGGAGGACACGCCGTCGTCGCGTCGGCCGGTGAGCCGGTGGGCACCTGCTCGCCATGAGCATCCTCGGAAAGTTGATGGGCACGGCGCAGAGCGCGACGCGGGGTGGGCGCGGCACGGGCAGGGCGGCGGCCGGGGGGGGGGGGGGGGGGGGGGGCGCCCCCCCCCCCGCGCGCCCCCCCCCCCCCCCCCCCCCCCCCCCCCCCCCCCCCCGCGCCCCCCCCCCCCCCCCCCCCCCCCCCCCCCCCCCCCCCCCCCCCCCCCCCCCCCCCCCCCCCCCCCCCCCCCCCCCCCCCCCCCCCCCCCCCCCCCCCCCCCCACGATCAGGGCAGCTGATCGTGGCCGCGGAAGCCTCAGCCCATGTAGGGGTACCGGTGGTCGGTCGGGGGCGCGAAGGTCTCCTTGATCGACCGGCTCGAGGTCCAGCGCATCAGGTTCTGCATCGCCCCGGCCTTGTCGTTGGTGCCCGAGGCCCGCCCGCCCCCGAAGGGCTGCTGGCCGACGACGGCGCCGGTCGGCTTGTCGTTGACGTAGAAGTTGCCCGCCGCGTGCCGCAGGAACGTCTGCGCGTGCGCGATCGCCGCCCGGTCCTGCGCGATGACCGCGCCGGTGAGCGCGTACGGCGCGGCCGACTCCATCTGCGACAGCACCGTGTCGTAGTCGGCGTCGTCGTAGACGTGCACCGCGAGCACCGGGCCGAAGTACTCGGTGGTGAAGACCTCGTGCCCCGGGTCGGTGCCCTCGATGATCGTCGGGCGAACGAAGAAGCCCTCGGAGTCGTCCTTCTGCCCGCCGGCCACGATCGACAGCGCGGGGTCGTCGTCGACCCGGTCGATGACGCCGGAGAGCTTCGAGAACGACTTCCGGTCGATGACCGCGCCCATGAAGTTCGAGAAGTCGGTGACGTCGCCCATCGGCAGCGACTCGGTGGTCGCCACCAGGTCGTCGCGCAGCCGCTCCCACACCGAGCGGGGCACGTACGCCCGCGACGCCGCGGAGCACTTCTGCCCCTGGAACTCGAACGCGCCGCGGACGAGCGCCGTCCGCAGCACGTCGACGTCGGCGGAGGCGTGGGCGACGACGAAGTCCTTGCCGCCGGTCTCCCCCACGATCCGCGGGTAGCCGCGGTAGCCGGCGATGTTCTCGCCGACCGTGCGCCACAGGTGCTGGAACACCGGTGTCGACCCGGTGAAGTGGATGCCGGCCAGGTCGCGGTCGGCGAGGGCCACCTCCGAGACGGCGACCCCGTCGCCGGGCAGCATGTTGATCACGCCCGGGGGCAGCCCCGCCTCCTCGAGCAGCCGCATGAGGAAGTGCGCGGCGAACTGCTGGGTGGGCGCGGGCTTCCAGACCACGGTGTTGCCCATGAGCGCCGGCGCCGTCGGCAGGTTGCCCGCGATCGCGGTGAAGTTGAACGGGGTGATCGCGTAGACGAAGCCCTCGAGCGGGCGGTGGTCGGTGCGGTTCCACACGCCGGGCGAGGACTGCGGCTGCTCGGCGAGGATCTGCCGCGCGAAGTGCACGTTGAAGCGCCAGAAGTCGATCAGTTCGCAGGCGCTGTCGATCTCCGCCTGCTGCGCGGTCTTGCTCTGGCCCAGCATGGTGGCGGCGTTCAGCGTCTGGCGCCACGGCCCGGCCAGCAGGTCGGCGGCCTTGAGGAACACCGCGGCGCGGTCGTCGAAGGAGAGCTCCTGCCACCCGGGAGCGGCCTCCTTCGCGCAGCGGATCGCCTCCTGCGCGTCGGCGTGCGTGCTCTGCGCGGAGGTGCCCAGGACGGCGGCGTGCCGGTGCGGCTGGACGACCTCGAACGTCCCGCCGGCGGCCATCCGCTGCCGGCCGCCGACCGTGGCGGTCAGCTCCAGGGGCTCGGCGGCCAGCTCGGCGAGCCGCCGCTGCAGCTGCTCCCGCTCGGGCGTGCCCGGGGCGTAGGTGAGCACCGGCTCGTTGACCGGGGACGGGACTCGGGTGACGGCGTCCATGGGGAACCTCGTTCTCAGGAGCGGGTGGTGAGCGAGCGGAGGAAGAAGGCGACGTTGGCCGGGCGCTCGGCCAGCCGGCGCATGAAGTACGCGTACCAGTCGGCGCCGTAGGGCACGTAGGAGCGCACGCGGGTGCCGGCGGCGGCCAGCCGGCGCTGCTCGTCGGGGCGGATGCCGTAGAGCATCTGCACCTCCCAGGAGTCGGCCGCACGCGAGTGCTGCGCCGCCAGCTCGTGCGCCAGGGCGACCATCGCGGGGTCGTGCGAGCCGACCATCGGGTACCCGGGCCCGCGCATGAGGATCTCCAGGCAGCGGCGGTAGGCGGCGTCGACGTCCCGCTTGCGCTGGTGGGCCACCGACTCCGGCTCGTGGTACGCCCCCTTGACCAGCCGCACGCGGGACCCGCTGACCGCGAGCTCGGCGGCGTCGGCCTCGGTGCGGTGCAGCATCGACTGCAGGACGGCGCCGGTCGCCGGGTGCTCCTTGCGCAGCTCGGCGACGGCGGCCAGCGTGGAGTCGACGGTGCGGTGGTCCTCCATGTCGAGGGTGACCGTCGTCCCGATGGCCGACGCCGCCTCGACCACCGGTCGGACCAGCTCCAGCGCGAGGTCGTGCCCGCCGTCGGGAAGCACCTGCCCGAAGGCCGAGAGCTTGACCGACACCTCGGCCGCGTGCCCCAGCCCCAGCGGGGCGAGGGCCTCGAGGGCGGCGAGGTAGGCGTCGCGGGTCCGCCGCGCCTGCGCCCGGTCGGTGACGTCCTCGCCGAGGTGGTCGAGGGTCACCGCGATGCCGTCGGCGGCGAGCGCGCGCACCGCCGCGATCGCGTCGTCCAGCGACTCCCCCGCCACGAACCGGTCGACCACCCGCCGGGTGGCCGGCGTGCCGGTGACCGCCCGGCGCAGGGCCGGCCGGCGGGAGGCGGCCAACAGGACCTTCTGCAGCACCACGGGTCCTCCTCCGGGCCGACGCCACGTGCCCCTCGAACGCTAGGTACCCACCACCCCTCCGGGCCAGCGACAGATGTCGGGATTCCCCGCGTCTGCTCTCATACAGCTGTACGAGACCTCGGGAGGCGGAGGAGGCGTGGTGCGCGACGAGCTGCAGGAGCTGGTCGACGAGGTGTCGCGGGTGCTCCGGGCCCCCGCCACCCTGGAGGACGCGGGCTTCACGCTGCTGGCCTTCTGCGCGCACGACGACAGCGGCGCCGACCCCATGGACGCCGTCCGCACCCGGTCGATCCTCACCCGCGGCTCGACCCCCGAGACCCGCCGCTGGTTCGAGGACTTCGGCATCGCGTCGGCGACCCGGCCGATGCGGACGCCGGCCGACCCCGCGGCCGGCGTCCTGACCCGGCTGGTGCTGCCGGTCCGCCACGAGGACCGCACCCGGGGCTACCTCTGGCTGCTCGACGACGGCCGCATCGACCCCGACGACGACGCCGATCCGGCGCTGCGCCATGCGCTGGACCTCGCGGCGAGCGCCGGGCGCGCGCTGGCCGGCCGCCCCGCGGCCGACCTCGGGCCGGTGCTCGCCGACGCGCTGACCGGGCGCCCGGCGGCTCGGGCCCAGGCCGCCCTGCGGCTCGGCGACCGGCTGACCGCCGAGGGCGCCCAGGTGCTGGTCGCCCTCTCCCCCGCGCCGGGGCACCCGGTGTCGGGCCGGCTCCCCGCCGCGGGCGCGGTCGCCACCGTCGTCGACGGCGGGGTCGCCGTGCTCGTGCCGCTCCCGGCGCCCGCGGACCTGCGCCCCGCGGGCGCGCTCGCCGCGGCCTCGCTGGCCGCGCTACCGGCCGGGAGCACCGCCGGCGTCTCGTCGGCGCGCCGCGGCACCGGCGACCTGCCCGGCCAGTGGGCGGAGGCCCGGGCGGCGGCGCGGGTCGCCGCGGCGGTCGACCGGTTCTTCCCCGTCGCCCGCTGGGGGGAGCTCGGCGGGTGGCGGACGGCCGCGGCGCTGCCCGGGCCCGATCCGGTGCTGGGCCGCTTGCTCGACGACCCCGTGCTCGCGGCGACGGCGGAGACCTACCTGGACTGCGCCGGCAGCGCGGCGCGGACGGCGGCGGCGCTGCACGTCCACCGGCAGACGCTCTACTACCGGCTGGGCCGCATCTCGGCGCTGACCGGACTGGACCTCTCCGACGGCGACGCCCGCCTGCTCCTGCACGCCGGGTTGCGCGCCGCCCGCCTCGCCGGGGGTCGGCCGCTCGACCCCTCGTGAGCGCCGCGGCTCACCTACTCTCGGTGCCGATGGCTGCGGGAGACATGGCTGCGCAGGTGGATCCCCGCAGCGGGCACGAGGACGTCCTGCGCGCGCTGCGCACCGGGACCGCCGAGGAGCACCGGGTCGTCGAGGACACCCTCGACCTGCTCGACCCGGAGCTGGACCCGGCCCGGCTGGCCCACGTGCTCGGCCTGATGCACGGCTTCTGGACGGCGGCCGAGCGGGGCCTCGACGGATGGGCCGCCCGCCACCCCGCCGACGCCGCGACCGTGGACTGGGCCCGCCGCCGCCGGGCCGGGCTCTTCGCCGCCGACCTCGCGACGCTGGGCGTGCCGGTGCCGGGCCACGCGCCGGAGCTCCCGGCCGTCGCCGGCACCGACGAGGCGCTGGGCCGGCTCTACGTCCTGGAGGGCTCCACCCTCGGTGGCACGTTCATCGACCGGCACCTCGCCGCGCTCCCCGGCCTGGCCGGCGTCCGCATCCGCGCCTTCTCCCCGTACGGCGCCGAGACCGGCGCGATGTGGGCCGCCTACCGCCGGGTCACGCGCGCGCACGTCGAGGCCGGCGGGGACGCCGACCGCGTCCTCGGCGCCGCGCGTGAGGCGTTCCGCGCGCTCGCCGGGTGGTGCCGGCCGGCCGCGCGGCGTGCTCATCGCCGTCCGGCCCGGCCGTCGTCCGGCTGACCCCGGCGGTCAGTCGGCGCCCGGTGCGGTGAACCGGGGCGTCAGACCGTCGTCGGGCGGCCCGCCACGGCCGGGCAGCGGGCGCTCGTCCTCGGCCGCACGGACGACGGCGATCGTCTCCAGCGGGTCCGGCGACCCCCTGCGGGCGCCGCGCTCGAGCGCGGCGAGCAGCCGCTCCTCGTCGGGCGCGAGGTCACCGGGGCCCAGCCGCCCGCCGGGGCTGCCCGCGTCGGTGCCCGACGCCATCGCGGTGTCGGGCGTCGGGTCGTCCGGAGCGCTCATGCGGCAGTTCCTCATGGTCGATCAGCGGGGGAAGTTCGGCTCGAGCCGCGGGACGATCTGCATCTCGGGGACGAAGGCCGCCGGGTGGAGGGCCAGCAGGGTGCGGATGGCGTCGGCGACCGCCGACGGCGGCATCATGAGGTGCCCGGGGATACCCCACTGCTCCATCATCGGGGTGTCCATGGCGGCGGGGATGACGCTCTGCACCCGGCACGGGAAGGGCCGCTCGCTGCCGTCGTCGAGCCGGACCGCCTTCTCCCGCAGCTCGCGCTGGATGCACCGGGTCGCGTTGAGGAAGCCGGCCTTGGAGCCGTTGTAGGCGATCGCCCCGCTGCCGGAGGTGATCGCCGAGAGCGAGACGACGTGGACGACGTCGGCGGTGCGCCCCTGGGGCAGGTGCTGCACCCGCTTCACGAACTCGCTGGTGAGGAAGATCGGCCCCTCGCAGTTCACCGCCTGCACCCGCTGGTAGTCCGCGAGGTCGATGTCGGTGATGTAGCCGGGCCGGTCGATGCCGGCGACGTTGACCAGGACGTCGAAGGTGTCGCCGTGCCGGTCGAAGAGGTCGGCGACGACGGCCCGCCGGCTCTCGTCCTGGGTGACGTCCAGGTCGGCGACCTCCGCGGAGCCGCCCGCGGCCGCCACCCGTGACCGCGTCTCCTCGCTGCCCGCCGCGTCGATGTCGGCGACGACCACGTGCGCGCCGTCCTCGGCCAGTGCGAGCGCGGTGGCCCGGCCGAGCCCGCTGGCCCCGCCCGTCACGAGTGCGACCCGGCCCTTCAGCGACGCCTCCACAGCAGTTCCTCCGTCGTCCGTGCGTGTCCGTCGCCGACAGCCTCGCCGAGAACCGCCGCAGCCGCAGGTCGGGCCGCTACCGCCTGGTGGACCAGACGTCGGCGAGGGTGACCG
The DNA here is from genome assembly GCF_054050875.1 of Blastococcus sp. SYSU DS0541. Taxonomy (NCBI): domain Bacteria; kingdom Bacillati; phylum Actinomycetota; class Actinomycetes; order Geodermatophilales; family Geodermatophilaceae; genus Blastococcus; species Blastococcus sp. SYSU DS0541. Next base: position 20,762 of record NZ_JBJHAD010000005.1, read on the forward strand.
TCTGCAGCCCGCGCTCGGCGATCAGCTCCAGGAGCTGCCCGTACACGGTGGTGACCGTGGGGTGGTTGGCGTGGCCGACGACGATCGTCCGGGCGCTGAACCAGCGCCGGGCCGCTGCCATGAGCTCCTCGGCGGTGAGCACCCGGAAGTCCTCGAAGGTGCCGTTCCACATGGCGATGGTCGGGTGCCCGAGGTCCGCGGCGATCCGGTCGGTCCGCTCGTCGCGGGCGCCGAACGGCGGGCGGAAGAAGGGGCTGTCCTCCACACCGAACGTCGAGCGCAGGAAGTCCCGGTTGCGCCGGATCTCCTCGGCGACCTCCCGGTCCCCGAGCGTGGTGAGGTCGGGGTGGGACCAGGTGTGGTTGCCCAGGGCCACCTGCCCGGAGTCGACGAGGGGGCGCAGCAACGCGGCGTTCTCCTCCCACGCCCGGTAGCGGCCGTTGGGGAAGAAGGTCAGGCGGGTCCCGCTGTCGGCGGCGAACCGCGCGAACGCCGCGACCACCTCGCTGCTGGTGCCGTCGTCGATCGTCAGCGCGAGCAGGTCCTGCTCCAGCGGCAGGGCCTCGACCACCCCGGTGGGCGGCGGCTGCGGCTCGACCCCGGGCACGCCCCGGCGCACCGGCTTCCCCCGCGCGACGGGGTGCCCGGCCGGCTGGGGCGGCGCCGGGGCGGCCGCCCCGGGCGCGGGCTCGCCGAGGGCGGCCGCGCCGCGCGCCACGGCCGTGCCCGCCAGCCCGACCGCGAGGGCGAGCAGGAACCGTCGTCGGTCCACGCCCGGGACGCTAGCGAGACGTCGTCCGCCCCCCGCGGAGGCGGGCGGACGGCACGCCGGGCCCCTCCGGGGCGCGAGGCGCGGTCCGCGCGCCGTCACGTCCTGCGGTCAGAAGCGGTGCAGCCCGGCGTCCTCGATCAGCCGCGCCTGCTCCCGGCACCACGGCGACCACGCGTCGCCCTCGGTCTCCTGCCGGCGGCGGAACGCGTCCCACTCCAGCAGCTCCCACTCGCCCACCTCGGTGGGCTCGGGCGCGGGCGAGCCGGTGAACCGCCCGACGTAGACCGGGCACACCTCGTTCTCCACGACCCCGCGGAACTCCGCGCGGTACCGGTAGCCCGGCAGCGCGGGGCGGACGTCGGTGACGCCGAGCCCCAGCTCGAAGCCGGCGCGGCGGGCGATCGCGTCGCCGTCGTCCTCGCCGGGGCCCGGGTGGCCGCAGACGGTGTTGGTCCACATCCCGGGGAAGGTCGCCTTGTCCTCGGCCCGGCGGGTGACCAGGAGCCGGCCGTCGTCGGAGAAGAGGTAGGCCGAGAAGGCGCGGTGCAGCGGCGTCTCGCCGTGGTGGACCTCCGGCTTGGGCATCGCGCCGATCGCCCGCCCGTCGTCGTCGACCAGCACGATGAGCTCGACAGGGGTGGCGGTCACGGCGACATTGTCGTCCTCCGGACGACACCGCGGCCACGTGCCCTCCCGCTCCTGCGTGGAGCCCTTCCCGGTCCTCCTCGGGGAGGCCTCCGGGCGCCCATCGTCGGACCGCCTCGCAGGGCGGCTCCTGTCGCTCTTTGGCACAGTCGTCGGGTGGACAGCTTCCGGAGGAACGACCTGACCTTCGACGTCCGGGACGCCGGGCCGGCCGACGGCGACCCCGTCGTGCTGCTGCACGGCTTCCCGCAGGACTCCGGTGCCTGGGACCGGGTGGCCCCGGCGCTGCACCAGCACGGGCTGCGCACGCTCGCACCCGACCAGCGGGGCTACTCCCCCGGGGCCCGCCCCCGCGGGCGGGCGCACTACCGGCTGCGCGAGACCGCGGACGACGTCCTCGCCCTGCTCGACGCCGCCGGGCTGCAGTCCGCGCACGTGGTCGGGCACGACTGGGGCGGCCTCGTCGGGTGGGCGCTCGGCGCCTGGTACCCCGACCGGGTGCGCACCCTCACCGCCCTCTCGGTGCCGCACCCGGGGGCGATGGCGCGCGCGATGGTGCGCAGCGACCAGGCGCTGCGCTCCTCGTACGTGGGGCTGTTCCAGCTGCCCGTCCTGCCCGAGCGGCTGCTGCTGACCGGGGAGGGGGCCGTCCTCCGCCGGGTGCTCCGGCAGGGCGGCCTGCCCGACGACGCCGCCGACCGCTACGTCCGGCGGATGCGCGAGCCGGGCGCGCTGACCGCGGCGCTGGACTGGTACCGCGCCGTGCCGTGGAGCGGGCGGGACCCGGTCGGGAAGGTGCGGGTGCCCACGCTGCACGTGTGGAGCACCGGTGACACCTTCCTGGGCCGCGCCGCCACCGAGGACACCGCCCGCTTCGTCGACGCGCCGTACCGGCTCGAGGTCCTCGACGGCGTCACCCACTGGATCCCGGAGCTCGCCGCGGAGCGGACCGCCGAGCTAGTCACCGCCCACGTCCGCGGCTGACCGGCCCGGTTGCGAGACTGCTCGCCATGACGGAGACGACGTCGCTGACCCGCGCCGAGCGCCTCGACCGGCTGCCCGTCACCCGGGAGCACCACCGGCTGGTCGTCGGCTCCGGCATCGGGTGGGCGCTGGACGCGATGGACGTCGGCCTCATCTCGTTCGTGATGACCGCGCTGGTCGCGCAGTGGGGGCTGTCGAACGGCGAGGTGTCGTGGATCGGGTCGATCGGCTTCGTCGGCATGGCACTCGGCGCCACGCTCGGCGGACTGCTGGCCGACCGGTTCGGCCGCCGCCAGGTGTTCGCCCTCACGCTGCTGGTGTTCGGGCTGGCGACCGGTGCGGCCGCGCTGTCCTGGTCGGTCGGGGCGCTGCTGGTCTTCCGGTTCCTGATCGGCCTCGGGCTGGGCGCCGAGCTGCCGGTCGCCTCGACCCTGGTGAGCGAGTTCGCCCCCGCGCGGGTGCGCGGCCGGGTGGTCGTGCTGCTGGAGGCGTTCTGGGCGGTGGGCTGGACGCTGGCCGCGCTGATCGGCTACTTCGTCGTGCCCACCAGCGACGACGGGTGGCGCTGGGCGCTGGCCCTGGGCGCGGTGCCGGCGCTGTACGCCGTGGTGGTGCGCCGGGGGCTGCCCGAGTCGGTGCGCTTCCTGGAGCTGCGCGGCCGGACGGAGGAGGCCGAGGCCACGGTGCGCCGCTTCGAGCGCTCCGCGGACGTCGCGCCCGTGCCCTCCCCCGCTCCCGCTCCGCCCGCCGCCCCGCCGGGCCTGCGGGCGCTGTGGGCCGGGGGCGCCGCACGGCGGACGGCCGCGCTCTGGACCGTCTGGTTCAGCATCAACTTCGCCTACTACGGCGCCTTCATCTGGCTGCCGACGCTGCTGTTCAACGACGGCTTCTCGCTGGTGAAGTCGTTCCAGTACACGTTGATCATCACGCTCGCCCAGCTGCCTGGGTACGCGGTGGCGGCCTACCTGATCGAGAAGTGGGGCCGGCGCCCCACCCTGGCGACGTTCCTGCTCGGCTCCGCGCTGGGCGCCGGGCTCTTCGCCGCCGCCGACGGCGACACCGCGGTGCTGGTCACCGGCATGGTGCTGTCGTTCTTCAACCTCGGCGCCTGGGGTGCGCTCTACGCGGTGACGCCGGAGATCTACCCGACCGCCCTGCGGGCCACAGGTGCGGGCGCCGCCGCCGGGTTCGGCCGGCTCGCCTCCATCGCGGCCCCGCTCTGCGTCCCGCTGCTGGTCGACGCCGGGGGCACCGGCCTGGTCTTCGCCACCTTCGCCGCCTTCTTCGTGGTGGCCGCGGTCGCCGCGTTCGCGCTGCCCGAGCTGCGCGGGCAGGCGCTCGACGCGGAGGCTCCCCGCGGGGCGACGTCGTCGGCGATGCGCGGCTGAGGACGCCGCCCCCCCCCCGGTTGGCCCGGGGGCGGACGGGTAGCCGCAGGGGCATGCCGAACCTCACCCCCGGCCAGCTGCGCGGCCGCACCATCGCCGTCACCGGAGCCAGCGGCAACGTCGGGACAGCCCTGCTGCGCCGGCTGACCGCCCCCTCCGCCGGCGTCGCCGAGGTCCGCGGGCTGGCCCGGCGCCGCCCGCCGTCGGGCGCCCCCTACGACGGCGTGCGCTGGCACCTGGCCGACCTCGGCGAGGCCGCCAGCGAGCGCGAGGTCGCGGAGTTCGTAGCCGGCGCCGACGCCGTCGTCCACCTGGCCTGGGCGCTGCAGCCGGGCCGGCAGCCCGGCCGGCTGCGCGAGGTGAACGTGGAGGGCACCCGGCGGGTGGCCCGCGCCGCAGCGACCGCGGGGGTCGACCAGTTCGTGCACATGAGCTCCATCGGCGCCTACGCCGGCGGGGCGCGCGGGCAGCGGGTGACGGAGGACTGGCCGACCACCGGCATCCCGAGCGCGCAGTACAGCCGCGACAAGTCGCAGGCCGAGAGCGCGGTCCGCGACGTGTTCGGTCGGCACCGGGACACCACGCTGACCGTCGTCCGCCCCACCCTGGTGCTGCAGCCGGAGGCGAGCAGCGAGATCGGCCGCTACTTCCTCGGCCCGCTGCTGCTGGGTGCCGCACGCATGCTCCCCGGCCCGGTCGCCCGCCTGCTGCCGCTCCCCCTCCCGGCGCTGGCCATCGCGTTCGTGCACGCCGACGACGTCGCCGACGCCCTCGAGCGGATGCTCGACCGGCGCGCTCCCGGCCCGTTCAACCTGGCGGCCGAGCCGCTGATGGACGCCGACGCGCTCGCCCAGGCGCTGGGGTCGGTGCGGATACCCACCCCCGCCTTCGCCCTGCGCGCCGGGCTGCACGCCGCCTTCACCGCCCACCTGGTGCCCACCGAGCCCGGCTGGCTGGACATCGGCACGCAGGCGCCGGCGCTGGACACCGGCCGGGCGCGCAAGCTGCTCGACTGGGCGCCGTTCCACGCCGGGGACGACGTGCTGCGGCAGTTCGTGGCCGCCCTGGGCGCGGGCGTGGGGGCGCCGGGCCCGCTGCTGCGGCCGGCGGGCGGCCCGGAGCTCGACCCCGCCGGCGACGCTGCCAACGCGCCGGGCCCGCGGGCGAACTGACTCAGCCGGGGAGGCTCCCCAGCAGCGTGCGGGTCATCGCGTTCCGGGTGTCGAGCAGCTCGTCCAGCGCCGCGGTCAGGTCGCCGGCCGACACCGCGAGCGCGCCGCCGTCGGGGGTGCGGGTCGCGGCGACCAGCGCGGCCCGGCGGAGCAGCTGGATGCCGTGGTGCCGTGCAGGCTGCTCACCAGGTACCGGTCGGTGTGGGCCTTGCCGACGCCCGGGCGGACCGTACAGCAGCACCCCGCGCTTGAGGTGCTGTCCCGCGGGCGAGCAGGCGGGCCTTGTGCCGGGCGACGTCGACCACCTGCCGCTTGATCTCGGCGAGCGTGGCCGGCGCGAGGACGAGCTGGTCGGCCCCCAGCTCCGGGCGGCGGTGGAACTGCAGCAGCGTCTGCCCGTGGCCGAAGACCTCCTGGCCGAAGGAGAGCACCTTGCCGCGGAACACGTTGTGCTCGATGCTCGCCTCGCGGATCTCGGCCGCGGCCCGGGCGACACCGGCCTGGTCGGTGCCGACGAGCTGATCGCGCATCGCTGGCAGGCGCGCACCTCGCCGTCGGGGCCGCAGGCGAGGTTCACCGTGGCGGGGTCGCCGGGCCGCGGGCCGTGCGGGTGCTCGGCCTCCGGGCCCAGCAGGTCGCCGATCCCGAAGTGCACGTGTTGGAACCCGGCGACGCCGACCAGTTCGTTCCGCCTCCCGGGGCGGGCCAGCCAGGCGTCCACGCCGGCCTGCACGTCGACGTGCTCGTAGCCGGGCCAGGTCTCCTCGACGACGTCCAGGCGCTCGGCGGCGTCACCGAGGTGGGGCAGCGAGCACCCGCGACAGCCGCGGCCGCTCCCCTGCCCGGGCCGCACCCACCAGGGCCCGCACCCCGCGCCGGGCCAGGCGGCCGACGTCGGCGAGCTCCGGCCGCAGCCCGTCCGGGACCGCGGCGGAGGGGGCCGTGAGCGGCTGGTAGGAGCCGCAGTTCTCGAACCGGGATCAGCTGCGGCTGGTCCAGGCGCCGACGTCCCGGCCGGTCCTCGCGAAGACCTCGCTCGCCCGCTCCGCGCGCAGCGCGATCAGCAGCGCCTCACCTTCGGCGAGCGTGGTGTCCGGGTCGTCCGCCGCGACCAGGCGGGCGGTCGCGGTGGCGCGCCGTCCCTCGACCGAGACCAGCCGGCCCGTCACCACGAGGGGCACCCCCAGGTGCACGGGCCGCCGGTAGGTGACCGTCAGCGTCGCGGTCAGCCCCCCGTGCCCGGCCCCCCGCGCCGAGCGCGCCAGCACGTGGTCGAGGAGGGTGGCCACGACCCCGCCGTGCACCAGCCCCGGCGGCCCCTCGAGCTTCTTGCCGACGGTCACGTGGCCGACGCAGCGGCCCTCGTCCGGGAAGTCCTCGACGACCATCGGCGGGGCGACCGGGCTGCCCGGCCCGTAGACCGGGCTGTACCAGCGCTCCCCGCTGTCCGGGTCGTCCACCGACGCGATCTCGTGCACCTCGCGGAGGTCGGCCGAGAGGAGCGCGGTGAGCTCCCGCGCCACGCGCGCCGCCTCGGCCAGCCGGTCGACGGGCACCTCAGTGCGGACGGCGGCGTCGACCAGGTCGCGCAACGCCTCCCCCAGCTCCCCGACGGCGGCGCGGCGAACGCCCCGCTCCTCGTCCGTCAGGTGGCCCTGCTGCAGGGGCCCGCCGCGAGCCTGCGAGTGGTGGGGGGCAGGAGGGTCCTCACGCACGCTGCATGCCGGCCTCGCGCAGCAACGCGCCACCGACGATGACCCGCTGCACCTCGCTGGTGCCCTCGTAGAGCCGGAACAGCCGGGCGTCGCGGTAGAAGCGCTCCACCGGCGTCGTCCGCAGGTAGCCCATGCCGCCGTGCACCTGGACGGCCTTGTCGACGGCGCGCCCCACCATCTCGGTGCAGAAGAGCTTGGCCGACGAGGGGCCGACGGAGGTGTCCTCGCCGGAGTCGTAGCGGGCCGCGACGTCGCGCACCATGCTGCGGCCGGCGAGCAGCTCGGCGTGCATGTCGGCGAGCATCGCCTGCACCAGCTGGAAGCGGCCGATCGGGGCCCCGCCCTGCTTCGCGCTGGCCGCGTAGGCCACCGACTCGTCGAGCACCCGCTGCGCCATGCCGACGCAGAGCGCCGCGATGTGCAGGCGGCCGCGGGAGAGCACGGTGAGCGCCTTGGCGTAGCCGCGCCCCTCCTCGCCGATGAGCGCGTCGGCGGGCACCCGGACGTCGTCGAAGAACACCTCGGAGGTCCAGGCGCCGGCCTGGCCCATCTTCTTGTCGCGGGGGCCGACGGTGACGCCGGGCGTGGTCGTCTCCACGACGAAGCTGGAGATGCCGCGGCCGCCCTTCTGCTCGGGGTCGGTGCGGGCGAAGACGACGAACAGGTCGGCGATCGGCGCGTTGGTGATGTACCGCTTGCTGCCGTTGATGACCCACTCGTCGCCGTCGCGGCGGGCGCTGGTGCGCAGCGCGGAGGGGTCGGAGCCGGCCTCGGCCTCGGTGAGCGCGAACGAGCCGATCAGCTCGCCCGCGGAGAGGCGCGGCAGGTACTTCGTCTTCTGCTCGTCACTGCCGAACTTGGCGATGACCTGGCCGGAGATCCCGTTGTTGGTGCCGAACAGCGAGCGGAACGCCGGCGTCGTGTAGCCGAACTCCATGGCCAGCTCGACGTCCTCGCTCATGGTCACGCCCAGCCCGCCGTAGTCCTCGGGCAGCGCGTAGCCGAAGAGCCCCATCCCGGCGGCCTGCGCGCGCAGGTCGTCGGGGATGCGGTCCTCGTCCTCGATCTGCTCCTCGCGGGGCAGCACCGATTCGCGGATGAGCTGGCGAACGGCGTCCTTGACCTGGCGGAAGTCCTCGGCGTCCACGGGGCCATGGTGACGCGTGCCGCGTCCGCCCCTCGCGCCGGGGTCCGGCCGTGCCGAGCCATGCGTACTCGTGGCTATCAGCCGGCGATGGCCACGAGGTTGCATGGCTCGCCCTGCCTGTGGATGGCGGAAGCGCAGCGACCCCTGATTTCGGCACGCTCCTCGGCATGCCCACGCCCCCGGTACCGCCACGGGTCCAGGGTCCGCTGGACCGGCGCGGCGCCCGGGCGAAGGGCATCACCGATTGGCACCTGCGTCACCGGGACGTCCTGCACGCCTCGCGGGACACCTACCTCCCCCGATCCGGCGACGAGTTGCAGCGGATGCGCGCCGTGCTGCTCGGCGCTCCGGACGGGGCAGTGGTCAGCCACCTCACGGCGGCCCGCCTGTGGGGCTTCCAGGTGCCACTGGTGGCGGAGGACGAGCGGGTGCACCTGACCGTCCCGCGCGACGCCCGGCTCCGCCAGCGCCGCGACCGCCGCCTGCACTTCTCCGACGTGCCCGCACCCGAGACGCGCCGGCTGCACGGGGTGGTGACGACCTCGCCCAGCCGGACCTGGATGGACCTCGCCGCCGTCGTCCCACCCGCTGCGCTACTGGCCGTCGCCGACCAGATGCTGGCCCGGGGGTACCCGCGGGCCCAGTTCCCCGCTGTCCTGCTGCGATCGGCCGGACGTCGGGGGATCGTGACCGCCCGACGGGTCGCAGCGTGCGCCGACCCGTCGGCCGGCTCCCCGATGGAGTCGGTGCTGCGCTGGGCCATCCACGAGGCGGGCCTGCCGCCACCGGTGCTGCAGCACGTCGTGCGGGACGGCGGGCGGTTCCTCGGGCAGGTCGACCTGGCATGGCCCGACCGCCGGGTGGTGGTGGAGTTCGACGGCGACGTGCACCGGGACCGCAGGGTTTTCGTGGCGGACGTCCGCCGGCAGAACGGCCTGGTCCTCGCGGGCTGGACCATCCTGCGCTTCACCTCAGCCGACCTGCTCGGTCGCCCCCACCAGGTGCTCGCGGCCATCCGGGCGGCGCTCGGGCTGGGCTGAGAGGCGGGTGAGCCGCGAGTCATGCGAACTCGTGGCCATCAGGCGGCGATGGCCACGAGTTCGCATGGCTCGCGGGAACTGCGGGTCAGGCGATGGCGTCCAGGCGCGCCATGTCCTCGTCGGAGAGGGTCAGCCGCGCCGCACCCAGGTTCTCGGTGAGGTGGTCGACCGACTTGGTGCCGGGGATCGGCAGGATGACCGGCGACTTCTGCAGCAGCCAGGCGAGCGCCACCTGCGACGGGGTGGCGTCCAGCTCGCGGGCGATGTCGGCGACCGGGCTGTCGGGGGCGGCCAGGTCACCGGTGGCGATGGGGAACCACGGGATGAAGGCGATGCCCTCGGCGGTCGCGTAGTCGAGCACGTCCTGGCTCTGCCGGTTCGTGAGGTTGTACAGGTTCTGCACGCTGACGATCTCGGTGACCTGGCGAGCGGCCTCCAGCTCCTCGACCGACACCTCGGAGACGCCGATGTGGCGCACCTTGCCCTCGTCCTGGAGCTCCTTGAAGGCGCCCAGCTGGTCGGCCAGCGGCACCTCGGCGTCGATGCGGTGCAGCTGGATGAGGTCGATGCGGTCGAGCTCCAGGTGCCGCAGGGAGAGCTCCACCTGCTGCTTGAGGTAGGCCGGGCGGCCCACCGGCGTCCAGATGCCGGGGCCCTGGCGGGTCAGGCCGGCCTTGGTCGCGATGACCAGGTTCTCCGGGTACGGGTGCAACGCCTCGGCGATGATCTGCTCGCTGATCTCGGGGCCGTAGGAGTCGGCGGTGTCGATGAAGTCGACGCCCTGCTCGACGGCGGCCCGCACGACGCGCACGGCGGCGGCGCGGTCGGCCGGCTCGCCCCAGACGCCGGGGCCGGGCAGCTGCATCGCGCCGTAGCCGAGCCGGTGCACGGGGAGGTCGCCGCCGATGGTGAACGTGTCGCTGAGCTGTGCGGTGGTCATGCCGGGAGCCAGCGTGGCAACCCCCGTGCGTGTTCCCTCCCGGGCGTGTTCCATGAGCCGATGGGAGAACTGGTGGTGCTCCGGCACGGGCAGACCGAGTGGAGCCGCAGCGGCCAGCACACCGGGGCGACCGACCTGCCGCTGCTGCCCGAGGGCGAGGAGCAGGCCCGCTCGCTGCGGGAGGTGCTGGGTCGCCGGGCGTTCGCCGAGGTGCGGGTCAGCCCGCTGCAGCGGGCGCGCCGGACCGCGGAGCTCGCCGGGCTGACCACCACGGCCGTCGACGGCGACCTGGTCGAGCTGCACTACGGCGGCTACGAGGGCCGGACCACGGCCGAGATCAGCGAGGAGCTGGGCCGGCAGTGGTCGATCTGGCGGGACGGCACCGTGGACGCCGAGGTCCCCGGTGAGTCGCTCACGGACGTCGGGGTGCGGGTGGACCGGGTGCTCGACCGGGTGCGGGACCGGCTGCCCGACGGCGACGTCGCGCTGGTCGCCCACGGCCACGTGCTCCGGGTGCTGACGGCCCGGTGGCTGGGGCTCGCTCCCGAGGCCGGGTCGCTGTTCGCGCTGCCCGCGGGCCGGTACGGCGTACTAGGCCACGAGCACGGCCGGCCGGTGCTCACCGGGTGGGCCCTGGGCTGAACGCCGCGGGGCTCAGCGGGAGCGCGCCACCGGCTGCCAGCGCCCCTCGGGCTCCTCCACCGCGGGCTCCGGGCGCACCGGCCGGCCGAACAACCACCCTTGGCCCAGGTCGGCCCCGAGCGCGGTGACCTCCTCGGCCAGCTGCTCGGTCTCGACGCCCTCGGCGACGACGACCGCCCCGAGCTGGTGGGCCAGGTCGGTCACCGCCTTCAGCACCGTGCGGGCGCCGTCGTCCGGCAGCTCCTGCACGAGCCCCTTGCCGAGCTTGACCACCTCGGGCCGGACCGCGGCCAGCAGCGACAGGCTGGACCAGCCCGCGCCGACGTCGTCGAGCGCGACCCGCCAGCCCAGGGAGCGGTAGTGCTCCAGCACCGACACCAGGTGCCCGCGGTCGGCGACGGCGTGCGACTCGACGACCTCGAAGACGAGCTGGTGGGGGTCGACACCCGCGTCGTGCGCGACCCGCTCGGTGCTGGCCAGGCAGACCTGCGGCCGGTAGATGGAGGTGGGGTTGACGTTGATGAACAGGTCGTCCCCGCCGAGCCACGGCATCGCGCCCGAGATCGCGGACTCCCGGCCGATGCGGTCCAGCCGGTCCAGCCAGCCCGCCGACTCGGCGACGAAGAACAGGTCCCCGCCACCGACCTCGCGGCCGTCGACCAGCCCGCGCAGCAGCGCCTCGTGGGCGACGACCGACCGGTCGGCCAGCGAGACGATCGGCTGGTACACCGACCAGAGCTCGGCCTCGGCCAGGACGCCGACCTCCACGGTGACCCCGCGCCGGGCCAGCTCGACGGCGAGCGTGGGTGCGGTGAGCAGCCGGGCGGTGAGCGCGGGGCCGTCGTCCGGCGGGTCGGTGGCCACCCGCACGGCCTCGGTCTCCGCGCCGGTGAGCTCCCGCGCCAGCTTCTGGAACAGCCGCTCCAGGCCACGCCCGCCGCGGTCGTCGACGACGTCGACCAGCTGGGGTGAGGAGTGGACGGTCAGGCCCAGAGCCCTCGCGGTGCGGGCGACGTGCGGCAGCACGTGCCCGATCGAGGTGGCGAGCAGCGCGCGGCTCGCCCGGCCGGGCGTCTCCCAGTTCTGACGGCACCCGCAGACACCGCCGCAGATGGTTCCCACGCAGGACAGGGTGACGCACCGGATGTGGCCCGCGAGACAGGCGCGCGGCGGTATCGGAACGCTCTTCCGGGGTACTCGAGGGGGACTTCCAGCACTTTCTCAACTTGAATGTCTAAGGTTTGCCCATGGCCGCACTCCCCACCGCCGAAGCCGACCGCCCGAGCCGTGGCGGCCGGCCGCGCGATCCCAGCCGCGACGGCGTCATCCGTGCCGCGATCCTGCGACTGCTGGCCGATGTGGGCTACGGGGCGCTGACCATGGACGCGGTGGCCGCGGAGGCCGGCGTCGGGAAGGCGACGATCTACCGCCGCTGGCGCACCAAGCAGGACCTCGTGGTCGACACCATCTCCGACCTCAACCGCGACGTGGCGCAGAGCCCCGACACCGGCTCCCTCGAGGGCGACCTGCGCGAGATCATGCGCACCCTGGTCGGCGTCGTGAACGGGCCGACCGGCGCGGCCACGCTCTCGCTGCTCTCCACCGTGCCGCGCCACCCGGCGCTCGCCGAGGCGTTCGAGCAGGGGCCGCTCGCGGTGTGGCGGCAGTCCTTCGAGAAGGTGTGGCAGCAGGCCGAGGCCCGCGGCGAGGTGGGCCCGGAGTTCCGGAGCTCGGTCGCCGCCGAGACGATCAGCGCGCTCCTCGTGCAGCGCTGGCTGCTCACGCACCGCCCGGTCGACGAGGCCTTCGCCGACGAGGTGCTCGAGACGGTCGTCCTGCCGCTGGTGCGCACCCAGGGCTGACCCCGCCGCTCACCACCCGAGGGTGCCGGGCCCGCCCTTGACGGGGCCGGCGATCTCGTCGGTGACCCAGCCGCCGTAGAAGCCGCCCGGCTGCGGGCGCACCTGCTCCCCGTCGACGAGCGCCCGGTCGACCCTGCCGGGGTAGAAGGCGATCGCCGAGCGCAGGTGCTCGTAGCCCGGGGCGGGGTCTTCGTAGGACCACCCGATGGCCGGGACGCGCCGGCCGTCGAGGACGGCGTCCCAGTAGGTCGCCGCCCCCTTCCACTCGCACACCGAGCGGCCCGGCGCCCGTTCGAGCAGGTCGACGGCGACGTCCTCGCGCGGCACGTAGTACACCGGCGGGTGGCTGGTCTCGCAGACCCGCACCGCGCGACGGGTGTCGGCGAGCACCCGCCCACCGAGTTCCACGACGACGTGCCGCCCGGTCACCTCGGCGGACGGGGGCCGGGGGTAGTCCCAGACCGACTCCTGACCCGGGCCGACCGGATCGCGGCGCACCGGATCAGCGCGTCCGGTTGACCTTCTCGACCACGACCTTGCGGCGCCCGACCTGCACGACGTCGGCCTTGCGGCGGTGCCGGACCTTCTGGACGACGACCAGGGTCACCAGCAGCCCGACCGCGCCGACCGTGGCCTGGCCCGCCGGCGTCCGCAGGAAGCGCTGGACGGCGTCCCGGCCCTGCGCCTTCAGCCGGGTCGGGCTGCTCCGGTAGGCGATCTGGTCCAGGGTGGCGGCCAGCGACTCGCGGGCCGCATCGATCTCGAGCTGGATCTGTCGTGGGTCGCGGGGCACGGCGACAGCCTGCCAGACGTCCCGCAGGTCAGCGCGCCGACGGTCCGCCACGGCCACCCGCAGCGGTGCTCCTACACTCCGGGACCACGCGGGAGTGGTGTAACGGCAGCCACGCCAGACTTAGGATCTGGTGCCTTCGGGCGTGGGGGTTCGACTCCCCCCTCCCGCACGCGGACGTCTCCGAGAGTGCGCGCTGTCGTCTCGGCGTGGTGGTCCCCGACCGGGTGACGACGGCTGCGGTGCCCGCCACGACGCTCACGGTGCGGGCGACGCGGACCCGCGCGCTGACCCTGCCCGCCGTCCTCGCCCTGGTCTCCGCGATCCTCGCGGTCGCGCGATCCGCCTGGTGGTGGGTCGGGGTCGCGGTGGCCACGGCCCTGGCCGTGCTGGTGCTCGTCGCGCCGGCCGGCTCGAGGGGCGCGCCGAGCTGCTCCGCCGGGCCGGCTGACGCGACGGTCAGCCCAGGACCACCCGCAGGTCGAGCTCGGCCGACGGCGCGTCGGGGTCGTCGTCGTCCACCACGGCCAGCAGGTGCACGGTGTCGCCGTCCACCCCGCACAGCGCCAACCCCTCGACCTTGTGCACGTGCCCGTCCACCTCCGGGATGGGCACGACCGCCTGCACCATGTCGCCGTCCAGCAGCGCGATCGCGGTGGCGACCACGGGACCGTCGTCCACCGCGTTCGGGGTGTCCTCGGCGGCGGCGCTCAGCAGCACCCGCCCGTCGGGCAGCGCGACGGCGTCGGTGACCGCCAGGCCCACGCCCTCGACCTGGCCCAGCTCGTACTCCCGCGGCCGGTCCACCGGGACGGCGGCGGGCTCCGCGCGACCGAGGACGGCGGCGACCACGTCCTGCAGCGGCACGTCGACGCTCGCGGAGCGGACGCCGGCCATGAGGTTGCCGCGGTTGAACCACCGGACCACGTCGCCGTGGCGGCTCGCCCCCTCCAGGTTCACGTGGTCCATCGGCAGCCCCAGGACGTCGGCCACGCGGTGGTAGACCGGGCCGAGCTCCGCGGAGCGCACCACCGGCCGCCCGCCCTCCAGCCGCACGAGGACCCCCCGCATGCGCCGGGGCGAGGAGCCCGAGCCGAGGAGGAGCACGGCCGGCTCGCCGTCCACCTCCGCCGGGCAGGCGACCTCCAGGTCGGGTTTGAGGCGCTTGGTGCCCTCCGCCTCGCGGAACGTGCGCAGCCCCTCGACGGGCGGGAGCACCTCGAGCGCCACCACCTCGTCCGGACGGCGCCAGGCGGCGACCGTCGAGTCGTCCTGCACGACCAGCCAGCCGTCCCCGAGCGGGGCCACGCCCGAGGCCGCGGTCACCGGGGTGCCGTCGGCGAAGCGCAGCGGCCGGGCGGCGTCCACGAAGACCTGCATCGCCCCGGTGTGCCCCGCCCGACGGCCGCTCACGCGCCGGGATCAGTAGTAGCCGGTCCGCCCGTCGACCAGCTCGCGGAGCAGGTCGAGGTGCCCCACGTGCCGCGCGACCTCCTCCACCATGTGCCCGAGGATCCAGCGCAGGGAGAGCGTCGTGCCCCCGTACTCCTCGTCGCGACCCAGCTCGTCCAGCGACGCGGCCGCCACGATCTCCGTCGATGCGGCGCACTGGCGGGCGTACTCGTCGAGCAGCCGCGCCAGCGGGACGCCGCCCACGCGCCAGTCGGCGCTCCCGTCGTCGCCGAACTGCGGGTTGGCCTCCTTCGACCGGCCCAGGAACAGCACCTCGAACCAGCAGTGCTCCACCCAGCGCAGGTGGGAGACCAGGCCGGCGATCGACATGAGCGGTGAGGTCGGCAGCAGGGCCCGGTGGGCGTCGTCGTCGGTGAGCCCGTCGCACTTGAGGTGCACGACAGCGCGCTGCAGGTCCAGCCAGCCGACGAGCAGCTCCCGTTCGTCACCGGCCCCGGGTGGTCGGACGCGGGCGGGCAGGCTCACGCGCCGGACGCTAGCCCTCGGGGAGCCGCCCGTCAGCCGGGTTCGGCCGCCGTCGTCCACTCCACCGCCGCCCGGCCCGCACGCGGCCGCCAAGGCGCACCGGCCTTCGGCGCCGGGCGCCGGGCGCCGGCGAGGAGCCCGTGCGCCCGGGCCGGCACGCCGAGCCCGAGGAGGCGGACTCCCTCGCCTGGCTCGGCTTCCCGGTCCGTCGGGATCGACGCCTCAGCGGGCGCCCAGCACCTCGGCGAGCACCGGCACGAGGGCCGCGAAGGCCTGCCCCCGGTGGCTGCGCGCGTCCTTCTCCGCCGGCTCCAGCTCCGCCGAGGTCAGCTCGAGCCCCTCGGGGACGAACACCGGGTCGTAGCCGAAGCCGTTGCTCCCCCGCTTCTCGCTGATCACCCGGCCGCGCCACTCCCGCTCCAGCACCCGCTCGGTGCCGTCCGGGGTGACGAGCGCCGCCGCGCACACGAAGGCCGCGCCCCGCCGCTCGTCGGGCACGTCGGCGAGCTGGCCGAGCAGCAGCGCGGTGTTGGCGTCGTCGTCGCCGTGCCGGCCCGACCAGCGCGCCGAGAGCACCCCGGGCATGCCGTTCAACGCGTCGACCGCGAGCCCGGAGTCGTCGGCCACGGCGGGCAGCCCGGTGTACCGGACAGCCTCCCGGGCCTTGAGCAAGGCGTTCTCCGCGAACGTCGCGCCGGTCTCCGGCGCCTCCGGGTACTCCTCGACGTCGCGCAGCCCGACGACCTCGACCCCGGGCACCGCGCTCGCCAGCAGCCGCTGCAGCTCGGCGAGCTTGCCTGCGTTGCGGGTGGCCAGCAGCAGCCGCGTGCTCATCGGCCGACCGGCTCCCGCGACAGCGCCTCGGCCTGCAGGCGGGTGAGCTCGGCGCAGCCGCCGACCGCCAGGTCGAGCAGCGCGTCAAGGGTCGGCCGGTCGAAGACCGCGCCCTCGGCGGTGCCCTGCACCTCGACGAAGCCGCCGTTCCCGGTGCAGACCACGTTCATGTCGGTGCCGGCGCGGACGTCCTCCTCGTAGGCGAGGTCCAGCCGCGGCTCGCCGTCGATGACGCCGACGCTGACCGCGGCGACCGACTGCACCAGTGGCTCCTGCTTCGCCAGCTTCTTGCGCTCGCCGAGCCACGCCACCGCGTCGGCCAGCGCCACGTAGGCGCCGGTGATGGCCGCTGTGCGGGTGCCGCCGTCGGCCTGCAGAACGTCGCAGTCGATGGCGATGCTGTTCTCCCCGAGCGCACCCAGGTCGATCGAGGCGCGCAGCGAGCGGCCGATCAGCCGGCTGATCTCGTGCGTGCGGCCGCCGATCTTCCCGCGGACCGACTCGCGGTCGCTGCGGGTGTGCGTGGCGCGCGGCAGCATCGAGTACTCGGCGGTGACCCAGCCCAGGCCCGAGCCCTTGCGCCAGCGGGGCACCCCCTCGGTGACGCTCGCCGCGCACAGGACGCGGGTGCGCCCGAACTCGACGAGCACCGAGCCCTCGGCGTGGTCGAGCCAGTTGCGGGTGATGGTCACCGGGCGGAGCTGGTCGGCCGAACGGCCGTCGGCGCGGGGGGTGGGTCGAGGCTGCGTCACGGGTGCCGACAGTAGTGCGCGCCGCCGACGGGCGGCCGCGACCCGGGCCCGCTCCCCCGCGTGCTGGCGGGCGCACGGGCCCGGGCCTCCGGCAGGATCGGTGCCATGCGATCGGAGCTGCGTGCCGTCCGGACCGGAGGCGTCCCCGTCGTCGTCGACCTCACCGACGACTGCGCCGAGTTCGTGCAGCCGGAGGGCGACGGCCTGCTGCACGTCTTCGTCCCGCACGCGACCGCCGGGCTGGCGATCCTGGAGACCGGCGCGGGGAGCGACGACGACCTGCTCGCCCAGTTGGACGAGTTGCTCCCCCGCGACGACCGGTGGCGCCACCGGCACGGCAGCCCGGGACACGGCCGGGACCACGTGCTGCCGGCGTTCGTGCCGCCGCACGCCAGCGTCCCCGTGCTGGAGGGGCGGCTGATGCTGGGCACCTGGCAGCGCATCTGCCTGGTGGACACCAACACGGACAACCACCAGCGGCACGTCCGCTTCTCCTTCCTGCCCGGCTGAGGTGCGCCCCCTTGCGAGCCCCTCCCGCAGACACGGCAGGATGCGCGGCATGACCGAGACCGACGCCGCCCCCGTCCGCCTGGCCGCCGGCGACCCGGCGCCGGACTTCACGCTGCCCGACGCCGACGGCACCCCGGTGTCGCTCTCCTCGTACCGCGGCCGGCGCGTGATCGTCTACTGCTACCCGGCCGCGCTCACGCCCGGCTGCACCACGCAGGCCGTCGACTTCACCGCCGCGGCCGGTGACCTCGCCGAGGCGGGGCTGGAGATCATCGGCATCTCCCCCGACCCGGTCGAGAAGCTCGCCCGCTTCCGGGAGAAGGAGAACTTGCGCATCACGCTCGTCTCCGACGCCGACAAGCAGGTGATGCAGGCCTACGGCGCCTACGGCACGAAGAAGCTGTACGGCAAGGAGGTCGTCGGCGTGATCCGGTCGACGTTCGTCATCGACGCCGAGGGCCGGGTCGAGCGCGCCTCCTACAACGTCAAGGCCACCGGGCACGTCGCCAAGCTCCGCCGCGACCTCGGGCTGGACTGAAGAACCACCCTCCAGGGGCCACTGCGGGGTGGCCGGGCAAGAACGTCTGCCTAGGCCCGCCACGTCCCCGGCCGGGGCTGGCACTCCGGCGGGCACGGGTAGCCCGGGTCCCACGGGAAGCCGCCGTCCGGGTGGCCCAGGTCAGCTGGTAGGCGGGCACCGAGTACTCGTCGGGGCGCTGGTAGAAGCGGTTGGCGCTGAACAGGACCTCCCCCGGGTTGGGCAGCTCCTCCACCACGAGCGGCTCCGCCCGGCCGTGGGTGAGCACCTCGCCCGGCACCAGGTCCCGGCCGTCGAGGACAAGGCCGGCGACGTGGTCGAGCAGGCCGCTCGCCGCCTCGCGCCCGACGCCCACCACGACCAGTTCGGGGTGCCCCACCCCGAACAGGCCCACGGTGTAGCCGAACGCCGGCTCGTCGGAGGCCTCGCCGCGCATCACGTACTGCACGGCGAACCGGTGGACGCGGATCGCCTGCGCCAGGCGGCTGTCCTCCTGGTCGAGCCAGGCGATCGTCTGCGGATCGGTCGTCACGCCGCCCAGCGTCCCGCCGGACAGCGACGACCGGGGCGCCCGGAGACCCGGCTGTGGACGACCGCCGCGCCTGGGGACAGCCGCCGGTGGCGGAGGGGCGCCCGCCGGAACATCTCCGGGAACGGCCCGGACGTCGTCCTCAGCGGCGATCGAGCCCGAAGACGCTGGTGACCAGTGCGTCGAGCACGGTCGTCGCCGCCTTGAGGTCCGGTGCCCGGGCGGCGAGCACGTCGGAGTAGAGGAAGGACTCCCCCAGCCGGACGACGGCGAGGGCGAGCAGCGGAACGGGGATCTGCGGCTCGAGACCGTGCTCGTCGACATCCCGCTGGAAGAGCTCGGTGTAGGCCTCCACGACCCGCGGCTGGACCCGGCCCTGCGGATCGGTGAGCACGCGGATCGCGGTCGCCGGCTCCTCGTCGAGCAGGCGGCGGACGGGGAGGGCGGTGCTGAGGGCGTAGCGGAAGTCCTCCATCACCGCCAGGGAGCGGAGCCGGGTGTCCGGCCCGTCCCCGGACGCCCGGGCGTCGTGCTCGCGCTCGGCGGCCGCGAGCGTCCGCCGGCCCAGGAAGGCCAGCGCCTCGCCGAGGATCGCGTCCCGGTTGCCGGCGCGGCGGAACAGGGTCGCCCGGGAGATGCCCAGCTCCGTCGCCAGGGTGCCGGTGTCCAGGCGGCGGCCGCTCATCAGGGTCCGCGCCGCGTGGCGCACGATCTCCTCCGGGGCGCCGCTCACGGGTGGCAGCGTAGGGCAGGAGGAGCGGGCCCCGACGTCGTCGGCACCCGCCCGTTCGAGGGCTACCGGCCGGCGTCCCCCTCCGCTGCCTCGCGCCGCAGCCGGGCCCGCCGCTTGCCCTCGTGCATGGCCTGCACCCGGGCCACCGGGATGGTGTGCCCCTCGGCGACGAGCGCGGCCGGGAGCTGCTGCGGCTCCGGCAGCAACGCCGCCCAGTCCGGCAGAGACGACCCCGAGGTGACGGTGGCGTCCCCCGGCCGCACCGCGTCCAGGTCGGCCCAGTCGACGGGCGCCGACACCGGCAGCCCCGGTCGCACCCGCGGGCTGTAGGCGGCGACGACCGTGCCGGTCCCCGACCGGGTGGAGTCCACGAACACCCGGCCCTTCCGCTCCTCCTTGAGGAACGCCGTCGTCGCGACCCCGGGGTCCAGCTGCGCCGTCCGCTGCGCCAGCGCCCGCGTGGCCGCGGCGACGTCCTCGACCGGCGAGCCCTGCACCGGGACGACGACGTGCAGCCCCGAGGAGCCGCTGGTCTTCACCGCGCCGGCGAGCCCGGCATCTGCCAGCGCCCGACGGGCCAGCCGGGCGACGGCCACGACGGCGGAGAAGTCCGCGCCGTCGGGCGGGTCGAGGTCGAGCACCAGCCCGGTCGGCTCCCGCGAGCCGGCCGGGAGGAAGGGCACGTGGAACTCGACCGCGCGCTGGTTGGCCAGCCACAGCAGGGTGCGGCGGTCGTCGCACAGCACCTGGTGCACCTCGCGGTGGGCGGACTCCGCCCACACGGCCACCGTGCGCACCCAGGCGGGGGCGCCCTTGCTGACGTTGCGCTGCATGAACGGGGCCTGGCCCGGCCGTACCCGCACCACCGAGAGCGGCCTGCCCGCCAGCAGCGGGACCAGCCGGTCGGCGACGGCGTCGAGGTGGTCGACGAGCGCGCGCTTGGGGACGCCGAGCCCGTCACCCAGCGGCGAGTCCAGGCTGCTCAGCGGCACGCCGTCCCGCTCCTCCATGGGGTCACCGTTCCGCGATCACGGCCATCCGGCAACCGGCCCCTGCGAGGGCCCACCGCGAGCCTGCGAAGGAGGGTCGTTCCTCAGATCTCGTACGTGGCGCCGGGGGTGACCAGCTCGGTCTCGCTGAACACCGAGCTCGCGGCGAAGAGCTGGCCGATGTGGTCGACCCAGGCGGGGATGTGGGTGAGCAGCAGGCGGCCGACGCCGGCGGCCGCGGCGTGCTGGGCGGCCTGCCGCCCGGTGAGGTGCAGACCCGGCGGCTGCTCGGGCGCGTTGTCGGGGTGCGCCGCCTCGGCGAGCAGCACGTCGGCGCCGCGGGCCAGCTCGACCACCCGCTCGCAGGGGCCGGTGTCGCCGGTGTAGACCAGCGACCGCCCGCCCGCGGTCAGCCGGATGGCGTAGGTCTCGACCGGGTGCGCGGTGCGGGCCAGATCCACGTCGAAGGGGCCCAGGCGGAAGGTCCCCGGGCCCACCGGGACGAAGTCGAAGACGTCGGTCAGGCCGTCGCCGTCCACGTCGTAGGCCAGCGCCAGTCGCCGCTCGGCGCCCACCGGCGCGTAGAGCGGTACCAGCGGCCCCCGGGGGCCGCCCGAGTAGCGGTGCCAGACGACGAACGGGGCGATGTCGAGGCAGTGGTCGGCGTGCAGGTGCGAGAGGAACACCGCGTCCACCGACGCGGGGTCCGCGACTCGCTGCAGCGCCCCGAAGGAGCCGTTGCCCAGGTCGATGACGAGCCGGAACCCGTCGTGCTCCACCAGGTAGCAGGACGCGGGCGAGTCGGGACCGGGCCCGCTGCCGCAGCACCCCACGACGGTCAGCCTCACGCGGCACCCGCCCGCCCGGCGCCGAGCACGGCACCGACCTCCGGCCCCAGGAAGCGGCGGCCGAGCCGGGCGAACGGCTCGGGGTCGCCGGTGGCCATGAAGACGTGCCGCGGCGAGGGCGCCGCGGGATCGCGGAGCAGGTCGGCGCGGGTGAGCACGCGGTAGACGTCCTTGGCGGTCTCCTCGGCGCTGGAGACGAGCGTGACGCCGTCCCCCAGCACCACCGAGAGCACGCCGGTGAGCAGCGGGTAGTGCGTGCAGCCCAGGACGACGGTGTCGACGCCGGCGGCCATGAGGGGGTCCAGGTATGACTGCGCCAGACCCAGCAGCTGCCGGCCGCTGGTGATCCCCCGCTCGACGAAGTCGACGAAGCTCGGGCAGGCGGCCGAGGTCACCGACACCTGCGGCGCGGCGGCGAAGGCGTCGTCGTAGGCGCCGCTGGTCACCGTCGCCTGGGTGCCGATGACGCCGATCCGGCCGTTGCGGGTGGCGGCGATCGCCCGGCGGACCGCGGGCAGGACCACCTCGACCACCGGGACGTCGTATCGCTCCCGCGCGTCGCGCAGGGAGGCGGCGCTGGCGGAGTTGCAGGCGACGACGAGCATCTTGACGCCGCTGCCGACCAACTCGTCCATGACCGCCAGGGAGTGGCGGCGCACCTCGGCGATCGGCAGGGGGCCGTAGGGGCCGTTCGCCGTGTCGCCGATGTAGCGGACGGCCTCGCCGGGCAGCTGGTCGAGCACGGCGCGGGCGACGGTGAGCCCACCGACGCCCGAGTCGAAGATGCCGATCGGCGCGTCGGCTCCTGGCTGCGTCCCCATGTCGCCGGTCAGGCTAGCGGCCCCCACCGACGGTCCCGCCGACCCCCGGTGACGTGCCGGAACGGCCACCCTTCAGGGGCCCGCGGCGAGCGTGCGAGCCGTGGGGAGAAGGGTGGTCCTTCTAGGCCCAGAGCTGGCCCTCCAGCGCGGAGGTCGCCTCCTCGAGCGTGCCCGCGTACGCGCCGGTGGAGAGGTACTTCCAGCCGCCGTCGCAGACGATGAAGACGATGTCGGCCCGGCGCCCGGCCGCGACCTCCTTGTCGGCGATGCCCAGCGCAGCGTGCAGGATCGCGCCGGTGGAGATGCCGGCGAAGATGCCCTCCCGCTCCACGAGCTGGCGGGTGCGGTGGATGGCGTCGTCCGGCCCGACGGAGAACCGCGAGTCCAGCAGGTCGGCGTCGTAGAGCTCGGGGATGAACCCCTCGTCGATGTTGCGCAGGCCGTAGACCAGCTCGCCGTAGCGCGGCTCCGCGGCGATGACCTGCACACCGGGCTTGTGCTCGCGGAAGTAGCGGGAGCAGCCCATGAGCGTGCCCGTCGTCCCGAGCCCGGCGACGAAGTGGGTGATCGAGGGCAGGTCGGCGAGGATCTCCGGCGCCGTCCCCTCGTAGTGCGCCTGGGCGTTGGCCGGGTTGCCGTACTGGTAGAGCATCACCCAGTCGTCGTGCTCGGCGGCGAGCTCCTTGGCCATGGCGACGGCCTGGTTGGAGCCGCCGGCCGCCGGCGAGGAGATGATCTCCGCCCCGTACATCTCCAGCAGCTGCCGCCGCTCGATCGAGGTGTTCTCCGGCATCACGCAGATCAGCCGGTAACCGCGCTGCCGGGCGACCATGGCCAGCGAGATGCCGGTGTTGCCGCTGGTCGGCTCGAGGATGGTCGAGCCGGGCCGCAGCAGCCCCTCCTTCTCGGCTGCCTCGATCATCTTGATCGCGGCGCGGTCCTTGATGGAGCCGGTGGGGTTGTGGTCCTCGAGCTTGGCCCACAGCCGCACGTCCGGCGTCGGCGAGAGGTTGGGCAGCCCGACGAGCGGGGTGCCGCCGAGGGAGTCGACGAGGGAGGCGAAGCGGGCCATCGGGTGAGCTCTTCCGGAACGGGGGCGAGGGGCGGGGAGCGGGGCGCCGCTCAGCAGCCGCCCGCGACCGCCGGGAGGATCGTCACCGAGTCGCCGTCCTTGACCTGGGTGTCCAGGGCGCCGGTGAAGCGCACGTCCTCGTCGTTGACGTAGACGTTGACGAAGCGGTGCAGCTTGCCCTCCTCGGTCACGAGGCGGTCCTTGAGGCCCGAGTGCTTGCTGTCGAGGTCGTCGATCAGCGCGGCGAGGGTGTCCCCCTGGCCCTCGACGGTCTTGCTGCCGCCGGTGTGGGTGCGCAGGATGGTCGGGATCCGGACCTCGATGGCCATGGCGTGGTTCTCCTCGGGACGTGGCTGTCTTGGGGGGTGCTGCAGAGGCAGCGGTGGTGCATCTGAGCCGGGCAACGCCCGCTCACCGCGGGGCATTCCGGGACGGCCCCGTCCAGGGCACCGCCCCGAGCGTGCGAGGGGCGGGGAGGACGGGGCCCTCTTTCAGTCGTAGACGACGGTCGTCGGCGAGTGCCCGAACAGGTAGGACTCGACGATCTCGACCTCCTCCTCCGACACCTCCCCGTCGACGATCCGGTAGCTGCGGAACTCGACGTCGTCGCCGGCCAGGCCGGTCTCGGGACCGTGGTGGCGGGTGGACACCAGCACGTAGTGCGTGCGGGGGTCGGCGGCCGGGCCGGAGGCGTACCCGACGTCGGTGCGCGAGGGGTAGGCCTCGGTGGCGGTGTGCGAGTGGTAGACGACGACCGGCCACTCGTCCCGGTCGTCCATGTCGCGGTAGAGCGCGAGCAGGTCGGCGCTGTCGAACTCGTAGAACGTGGGCGACCGCGCCGCGTTCAGCATGGGGACGAAGCGCTCGGGACGGTCGGTCCCCTCCGGTCCGGCGACGACGCCGCAGGCCTCGTCCGGATGGTCCTTCCGGGCGTGGGCCACGATGGCGTCGTAGGTCGCGCGGTCGATGCGCAGCACGTCGGCCAGTCTAGGCCTGCTCACCGGGCCGCTCCCCGATCGCCCCCGGGACGCCCCCCTGCCGGGTGACCGGCCGGGGCCCGCCGGGTGGCCGCCGGGGAACGAGCCGGGACCGATACGGTCGGCGTCGTGTGGGTCCCGCTGCTCCTGACCGCCGGCGTCGTGCTGCTGGCCCTGCCGGCGTTGGTCATGGGCGTGCGAGGGCTGTTCCGGCACCACGGCTACAGCGCCGCGCACCCGGGCGACCGGGGCCCCGTCGTGGTCATCGTCGTCGTGCGCGCGGTGCTGCTGCTCTTGCTGCTCGCCGCCTCGGCCCTGGTGCTGGTCTCCACCGTCGGCGCGATCCTGGCCGACGTCGAACTGCACGGGATGGTCTACGTGCTCTTCGTCCTCGACCTGCTGCTCGCCGCCCTGGTGCTGCTCACCTTCGGCCGGCGCGACCGGCGACGAGCGCGTCCACGAGCGACCCCTGCAGCGCGGTGAGCCAGTAGTAGGCCGCGAGCTGGTGGTCGGTCTCGTCCACGATCTCCTCCGGCGGCTCGGTGTCCTCGCTGATGTCCAGGCGGGTGCCGAGCGCCAGCCGGAGGTCGTTGCTTGTGCGCAGCCAGGCACCGGCCTGCTCGTCGTCCAGCCGGACCTCCCCCCCGTCGGCCGGCAGGGTGGCGCGCACGGTGGCCAGGTCGTCGGCCTTGCCGCCGCGCAGGGTCTGCTCGGTGAGGCCGCGGTAGTCCTCGGCCAGCGCCGGGTCGCTGCGGTGCCCCGCGGGGAAGAGCCGGTCCATCACCGGGTCCCCGCTGCTGTCGGCCCGGTCGGCGGCCAGCAGCTGCTCCAGCTGGTCGAGCAACAGCCCGACGATGCCTGCCTCGGCCCGGTCGAGGCGGGCCACGAGGTGGCCGCCCTTGGCGCGGAACGGCTTCACGAGTCCCTCTGGTAGCTGGCCCACAGCCCGTAGGCGTGCAGCCGGCTGGTGTCGTGCTCCATGCGCTCGCGCGGGCCCGAGCTGACGATCGCCTTCCCCTCGTGGTGCACCTGGAGCATCAGCGTGGTGGCGGTCGGCTCGTCGTAGCCGAACAGCTCCTGCAGCACGAAGGTCACGTAGGTCATGAGGTTGACCGGGTCGTTCCAGACGACGGTCACCCACGGCCGGTCGAGGTCTCCGTGCTCCTCGACGGTCGTCTCGGGGGCCCGGGTCGGGGCGAGCGGTCCGGCCACGGGTCCCAGCTTAGGACGTCGTCCGCCCCGGCGACCGGGGGTCCGCCTACGCTCCGGAGCCATGCCGACGGCTCCCGCCCTGCTCACCGACCGCTACGAGCTGACGATGCTGGCCGCCGCGCTCGCCGACGGCACAGCGGAGCGGGACTGCGTGTTCGAGGTGTTCGCCCGCCGCCTGCCGCACGGCCGCCGCTACGGGGTGCTCGCCGGCACCGGCCGGTTGCTCGAGGCGCTGCCGCACTTCCGGTTCGGCGACGCCGAGCTCGCGACGCTACGCGACCAGGGGCTGACCGACCGGCGGCTGCTGGACTGGCTGGCCGACTTCCGGTTCCGCGGGGACGTCGACGGCTACGCCGAGGGCGAGCTGTTCTTCCCGGGGTCCCCGGTGCTCACCGTGCGCGCCCCCTTCGGCGAGGGCGTGCTGCTGGAGACGCTGGCCCTGTCGATCCTCAACCACGACTCGGCGATCGCCTCGGCGGCCGCCCGCATGGTGGCGGCGGCCTGCGAGCGGCCCTGCATCGAGATGGGGTCGCGCCGCACGCACGAGGAGGCCGCGGTCGCCGCCGCCCGCGCGGCCCACCTCGTCGGGTTCGCGTCGAGCTCCAACCTGGAGGCGGGGCGGCGCTACGGCGTCCCCACCACCGGTACCAGCGCCCACGCGTTCACGCTGCTGCACGACGACGAGCGGGCGGCCTTCCGCGCCCAGGTGGAGACCCTCGGCACCGGCACCACGCTGCTCGTCGACACCTACGACGTGGAGCAGGGCATCCGGACGGCGATCGAGGTGGCCGGCCCGGAGCTGGGCGCCATCCGGCTGGACTCCGGCGACCTGCCGACCCTGGCCACGCGGGCCCGGGAGCTCCTCGACGAGCTGGGCGCCAACCGCACCCGCGTGATCGTCACCAGCGACCTGGACGAGTACGCCATCGCGGGGCTCATGGCCGCGCCGGTCGACGGCTACGGGGCGGGCACCTCGCTGGTCACCGGCTCGGGGGCGCCGACGGCCGGGATGGTCTACAAGCTGGTGGAGCGCGACGGCGTCCCGGTGGCCAAGCGCTCCGAGGGCAAGAACTCCGTCGGCGGGCGCAAGCGGGCCGTGCGCCGGCACGCCGCCGACGGCACGGCCACCGCCGAGGTGGTGAGCAGCTCCCCGGTCGAGGCGCGTGAGGGCGACCGCGACCTGGTGGTGCCGCTCGTCCGGGACGGCGCGCCCTGCGACGACGTCACCCCGCCCGAGGCGCTGCGGCGGGCCCGCGAGCACCACGCGCGGGTGCGCGAGGCGCTGCCGGCCGAGGCATGGGCGCTCTCCCGCGGGGAACCGGCGCTGGAGACCGAGACCGCCTGAGCGGCAGAAGGGCCCCGTCCTCCCGACCACTCGCAAGCTCGCGGCGGTGCCCTGGACGGGGCCGGGAAAGGCACACTGCACAGATGACCCGTGCACTGATCGTCGTCGACGTGCAGAACGACTTCTGCGAGGGCGGCAGCCTGGCCGTCGCCGGCGGCGCAGCGGTCGCGGCCGCGATCACCGAGCACGTCCGCTCGGCGGGCTACGACCACGTCGTCGCGACCCGGGACCACCACATCGACCCCGGCGACCACTTCGCCGAGCACCCGGACTTCCTGGAGACCTGGCCGCCGCACTGCGTGGTCGGCACCGGCGGGGTGGAGCTGCACCCGGCGCTGGACCGCGGCCCGCTGGAGGCCGTGTTCGACAAGGGCGAGCACGCCGCCGCCTACTCCGGCTTCGAGGGGACCGCCGACGGGGTGGGGCTGGCCGACTGGCTGCGGGGGCACGGCGTCCAGGCGGTGGACGTCGTCGGCATCGCCACCGACCACTGCGTGCGCGCCACGGCACTCGACGCCGTCGCCGCGGGGTTCGCCACCCGCGTCCTGCTGCCGCTCACCGCAGGGGTCTCCGAGGCGACCACCGCGGCGGCGCTGGACCAGCTGCGCACCGCCGGCGTCGGGCTGGAGGGGTCGCCCCGCACCGCCTGAGACGCCGCTGCGACGACGTCCACCCTCACCGCGCGGTGTCCTCCCTCACCGCCGACCGTGAGGGAGGACGCGCCACGATCAGGGGAACCTGATCATGGCGGCGGGTGGGCGGTCAGACCGCGTCGAGGACCTCGTCCCGGGTGAACCCGAGCACCTGCAGGACCGCGTCGAGGTAGGGCTGGTTGAGCGCGGTGTGCGCCTGCTCCCGCACGAACGGCTTGGCGTTGAACGCGATCCCCAGCCCGGCGGTGCTCAGCATGTCCAGGTCGTTCGCCCCGTCGCCGACGGCCACCGTCTGGTCCAGCGGGATGCCGTACTGCTCGGCGAAGCGGATCAGCGCCCGCGCCTTGCCGGGCCGGTCGACGATCTCCCCGACCAGCCCGCCGGTGAGGCGGCCGTCGACCACCTCCAGCGTGTTCGCGGCGGCGAAGTCCAGCCCCAGGCTCTCGGCCAGCGGGTCGGTGATCTGGGTGAAGCCGCCGCTGACGATGCCGCACCGGAAGCCGAGGCGCTGGAGCGTCCGGATGAGGGTGCGCGCGCCCGGTGTCAGCACCAGGTGCTCGCGGACCTCGTCCAGCACCTCCTCCGGCAGCCCGGCCAGCACCGCGACCCGCGCCCGGAGCGACTCGGCGAAGTCCAGCTCGCCGTTCATGGCGGCCGCGGTGATGCGGGCGACCTCCGCCGCCCGCCCCGCGCGCGCGGCCAGCTCGTCGATGACCTCCCCGCGCACGAGGGTGGAGTCGACGTCGAGGACGATCAGCCGCTTGCTGCGCCGGGCGATCCCGACCTGCTCGACGGCGATGTCGGCGCCGGTCGAGGCCGCCACCGAGGCGAGCGCGGCGCGCAGGGCGGTGGCCTCCGCCCCGGAGACGGTGAGCTCGAAGCTGGTGACCGGGTAGTCGGAGAGCCGCCGGATCGCGTCGATGTTGCCGCCGATGCCGGCGACCGCCTGCGCGGCGCCGGCCACCGCTTCGGGCGGCACCGGGCGCCCCAGCACGATGACGTGGTGCGGGCGCCCCGAGGCGACCGGTGCGTCGGGGCCGCTGGCCGACTCCACGGACACGCGGACGCCCACCGCGGTCTCGACGTCCTGCGCCACCGTGCGGAGCCGGTCGAGCAGCTCCTCCTCCACCACCGGCGCGATCGCCTCGCTGCCGAGGGCGCCGACCACGACGCCGAGCACCAGGTGCCCGTGCACCACGACCTGCTCGACGTCGAGGACCTCGACGGCGGGGTGCCCGTCCCCGTCCGCGGCGAGGGCGGTGAAGAGCTGGGCGGTCACCCCCGGCCGGTCTGCCCCGGTGACGGTCAGCAGCGCCCGCGGCGCGGTCGCGACGGGGGAGGGCAGCAGGTCGGGTGTGGGCTCGTGCGGCACGCGGTCATCGTGCCGCACGCAGCCTGCGCCCCTTGACCCGCCACGGCAGACGCCCGACGCCCCGCCGGCCCGGAGGCCGACGGGGCGTCGGTGACGGTCTGGACGGCCACCCTTCAGGGGCCCGCGCCGAGCCTGCGACGCGCGGGGGAAGGGTGGTCCTTCCTCAGGTCGGGTCGGGGTCGTTCGGCCCGGCGCGGTGACCGGTGGTGGCGCCGAGCTCACTGACGCCGCCGTAGGGCTCGTGCCGCTTGCCCACGTGGGCCTCGGCCTGCAGCCGCTCGATGAGGTGCGGGTAGTGCGCCTCGAACGCGGGGCGCTCCGAGCGGATCCGGGGGATCTCCACGAAGTTGTGCCGCGGCGGCGGGGAGGAGGTGGCCCACTCGAGGCTGTTGCCGTGGCCCCACGGGTCGTCCCGCAGCGCGAGCTCGCCGTACTTCCACGACTTCACCACGTTGTAGACGAACGGGATCGTCGCGGCGCCCAGGATGAACGAGCCGATCGTCGACACCGTGTGCAGCGTCGTGAAGGCGTCGGTCTCCAGGTAGTCGACGTAGCGGCGCGGCATGCCCTCGTTGCCCAGCCAGTGCTGCACCAGGAACGTGACGTGGAAGCCGATGAAGGTCAGCCAGAACTGCAGCTTGCCCAGCCGCTCGTCCATCATCCGGCCGCACATCTTGGGGAACCAGAAGTAGATGCCGGCGTAGGCGGCGAACACGACGGTGCCGAAGACGACGTAGTGGAAGTGGGCGACGACGAAGTAGCTGTCGTTGACGTGCCAGTCCAGCGGCGGGCTGGCCAGCAGCACGCCGGTCAGACCACCCAGGAGGAAGGTGATCATGAAGCCGATGGAGAACAGCATCGGCGTCTCGAAGGTCATCTGACCCCGCCACATGGTGCCGATCCAGTTGAAGAACTTGATGCCGGTCGGCACGGCGATGAGGTAGGTCAGGAAGGCGAAGAACGGCAGGAGCACCGCGCCGGTGGCGTACATGTGGTGCGCCCAGACGGCGAGCGAGAGGGCACCGATCGCCAGCGTCGCGAAGACCATGCCCTTGTAGCCGAACAGCGGCTTGCGGGCGAAGACCGGGATGATCTCGGTGACGATGCCGAAGAACGGCAGCGCGATGATGTAGACCTCGGGGTGCCCGAAGAACCAGAACAGGTGCTGCCACAGCATCGGGCCGCCGTTCTCATCCGAGTAGATGAGAGCGCCCATGTTGCGGTCGGCCAGCATGCCCATGATGGCGGCGGTCAGGATCGGGAAGGCGAAGAGGACCAGCACGCTGGTCACCAGCGTGTTCCAGGTGAAGATCGGCATCCGGAACAGCGTCATGCCAGGCGCCCGCAGGCAGACGATCGTGGTGATGAAGTTGACCGCGCCCAGGATCGTGCCCAGACCGCTGACCGCCAGGCCCGCGAACCACATGTTCGCGCCGGGGCCCGGGGAGTGGACCACGTTCGACAGCGGCGCGTAGGCGTACCAGCCGAAGTCCGCCGCGCCACCGGGGGTCAGGAAGCCGCCGACCGCGATCAGGCTGCCGAACAGGAACAGCCAGAAGGAGAAGGCGTTCAGCCGCGGGAAGGCGACGTCCGGCGCACCGATCTGCAGCGGCATGATCAGGTTCGAGAACGCGAAGAACAGCGGCGTCGCGAACATCAGCAGCATGACCGTGCCGTGCATCGTGACGAGCTGGTTGTACTGCTCCGGGGACAGGAACTGCAGGCCCGGCCGCGCCAGCTCACCCCGCATCAGCAGCGCCATCAGGCCACCACCGATGAAGAAGACGAACGAGGTGGTCAGGTACATCAGACCGATGGTCTTGTGGTCGGTGGTCCGCAGCAGGTTCGAGAGCCGCGAGCCCTTCTCGACCACGTGAGCCGGGCTGGGCCGGCTCACGATGGGCGCCGGTGCAATCGTCACGGCTCGCAGCTTAGACCGTGCCGTGCGGCACCTCAGGTCGGGCAGGTGAGGCGCGCCGTGAGGATCACCGGAGGCGCTGGTAGGTGGCCACGTCGACCGAGATCGTGACCTCCACGGCGGCCGGCAACCGCGCCAGCGAGGCCGCGAGCGCCGCCGCCGTGAGGTGCCGCGCGTGCGGCCCCATCCCTACCAGGGTCGCCACCGAGGCGTGGTCGAGCGAGAGGGTCCGGCGGTGCCGCCGCCCGCCCTCGCGCGCCAGGTGGGGCTCCAGTGTCGCGCTGAGCCGGCCGGCCTTGCCGGGGTCGACGCGGAGCAGGCCCAGCGGGCCGACGAGCCCGGCGAGGTGGTCCGGGCCGGGCGTCACGACGACCAGCCGCCCCTCCGGGTGCAGCACCCGGGCGATCTCCGGGCCGTTGCGCGGGGCGAAGACCACGAGGGCCCGGTCGACGGCGCCGTCGCGGACCGGGAGCCGCGCCCAGGTGTCCCCGACCACCGCCACCGCGCGCGGGTGGGCCCTCGCCGCCCGGCGCGCGGCGTAGCGCGAGGCGTCGAGCACCACACCCGCCGCCCGCGGGAGGTCGTCGAGCAGGCGGGCCAGGTGGTGGCCGGTGCCGCCGCCGAGGTCGAGCAGGGTGGCGGGCTCCCCGGGCGCGCGGACGGCCCCGGCCAGGGCGGCGGTGACGCCGTCGTAGTGACCGGCCGAGAGGAACGCCACCCGGTCGGCGACCATGGCCGCCGAGTCCCCCGACGGCGCCCGGTGGCCGGGGGGGAGGAGCGTCACGTGCCCCTGACGGGCGCGGTCGAAGGCGTGGCCCCGGTCGCAGCGCAGCCCCGCGTCGCCGGGCTCGGCGGCGAGGGGCGCGGCGCACGCCGGGCAGGCCAGCAACGCCACCGCGCGCGGGTCCAGCGGCGGCCCGCTCACCGCCGCGGCGGCACGGCGTGGAAGGTCACGTCCCGCAGGCGCCCGGCGTCGGCCACCGCGGTCACGTACGTCCCGTGCGGCTGGCGACGCCGGTCGGTGGGCGAGCCCGGGTTGAGCAGCCGCAGCCCGGAGGGCGCCACCGTGTCCCAGGGGATGTGGCTGTGCCCGAACACCAGGACGTCGGGGTCGGGGAAGCGGACCGCACACCGCTCCTCGCGCCCCTTGGCGTCGCCGGTCTCGTGCACGACGGCGAACCGGATCCCCTCGATCTCGGCGCGGGCGACCAGCGGCAGGCGGTCGCGCAGCGGCCCGTGGTCGTTGTTGCCGTGCACGGCCACCAGGCGGCGGGAGCGGGCCTCGAACAGGTCCAGGAGAGCGGCGTCGACCCAGTCCCCGGCGTGCACCACCACGTCGGCGGCGTCGATCGCCGTCCACAGCGCATGAGGTAGGTCACGCGCGCGCTTGGGGACGTGCGTGTCGGAGGTGAACACCAGCGAAACAGGCACGACGACATGGTTGCAGACCGCTACGTTCTCTTCCGGCCGGCGATCCGGCCTGCTCCGCACGAACCGAGGACGCCCGTGACCGAATCCCTCCCCTCCCCCGCCGGCGGCGGACCGGCGACCGGCGCCGACGAGCCCTACGAGAAGCGCTGGCTGGCCCTCGGCGTCATCGCCATGACCGTCCTGCTGGTCATCCTCGATGCCACGATCGTCAACATCGCACTGCCCGCGGTCACCGCGGACCTCGGCATCAGCGCGGCCAGCCAGCAGTGGATCGTCACCGCCTACACCCTGACCTTCGGTGGCTTCCTCCTGCTCGGCGGGCGCATCGCCGACTTCTGGGGCCGCAAGCGCACCTACCTGGTCGGCGCGGCGGGCTTCGCCGTCGCCTCGGCGCTCGGCGGCGTCGCGCAGAACGAGGCGATGCTCTTCGGCGCCCGCGCCCTCCAGGGCGTCTTCGGCGCGCTGCTGGCCCCGGCGTCCCTCGCGCTGCTCACCGTCCTGTTCACCGACCCGAAGGAGCGCGCCAAGGCCTTCGGCGTCTACGGCGCCATCGCCGGCGGCGGCTCGGCCATCGGCCTGCTGCTCGGCGGGGTGCTCACCGAGTACGCCGACTGGCGCTGGTGCTTCTGGGTCAACCTGCCGGTCGCCCTGCTGGCCATCGTGCTGGCGATCCCGATCGTGCCGGAGAGCAGGGCCCCCGGGGACACCAGCTACGACATCCCCGGCGCCGTCCTGGTCACCCTCGGCCTGGCGTCGATCGTCTACGGCTTCACCCGCGTGGCCGAGGCCTCGCAGACCTTCGCCGCCGCGGCCGCCGCGGCCAACGCCCGGGCGGCGGCCCAGGGCACCGCGAGGCTGGTGACGCCGGAGAGCGGCTGGAGCGACGGCCCGGCGTGGCTGTTCATCGTGGGCGGGCTGGTGCTGGTCGCGCTGTTCGTCCTGCTGGAGCTGCGGACCCGCAACCCGCTGCTGCCGATGCGCATCGTCCTCGACCGCAACCGGGGCGGCGCCTACCTGACCTCAACGCTGGTCGGCGCCGGGCTGCTCGGGGCGTTCTTCTTCCTGAGCCTGTACTTCCAGCAGGTGCTCGGGTACGAGCCGGTGAGGGCGGGACTGGCGTCGCTGCCCACCACCCTCGGGGTGTTCGTCTCGGCGGGCCTGGCCAGCGTGCTCGTCCCCCGGGTCGGGCCGAAGCCGCTCATGGTCCTCGGCGGCGTGCTCGCCGCCGCCGGGCTCCTCACCCTGTCGTTCGTCGGGCTGGAGACCGGCTTCTGGCAGCTGCCCTTCCCGGGCCAGCTGCTGCTGGGGCTCGGCCTCGGCTTCACGTTCGTGCCGCTGTCGAACCTGGCACTGGTGGGCGCCGGCGTCCACGACGCCGGGGCGGCCAGCGCGATGCTGAACGCCACGCAGCAGGTCGGCGCCTCGATCGGCACCGCCGTGCTGGCCTCCCTCTCGGTCGCCGCCATCAGCACCTACACCGCCGACGTGCTCGCCTCGGGCGCGGACCCGCAGGACCCGTCGGTGGGTCTCGCGGCGCAGGTTGAGGGCTACACCACGGCCTTCACGTGGGCGGCCGGGCTGCTGCTGCTGGGCGCCGTCGTCTCGGCGCTGCTCATCAAGGCGACCAAGGACGACCTGCCGGCCGAGGGTGACGCCGTCGTCCACGTCGGCTGAGCAAGGACCCCCCCGCCCCCCACCGCTCGCAGGCTCGCGGCGGGACCCTGCAGGGGGCCGTTCCAGCTCCTCACCCGTGCTCGGCGAGCGCCTTGAGGCGGGCGTTGTACGCGGTCAGCTCGGCGTCGCCGTCGCGATCGGCCGCGCGGTCCAGCGCGCGGGCCCGGCGGTCGTCCGAGCGCGCCCAGGAGAAGAACACGACTGCCAGCACCAGGACGGTGGGCAGCTCGCCGAAGGCCCAGACGATGCCGCCGGCGACGGCCTGGTCGGCGAGCGGGTCGACGCCCCACCCGGCCGGCGGCTGGGCGAAGGTGTCGACGACCAGCGACCCGGCCATCATGATCGCGACGCCGAAGAAGGCGTGGAACGGCACCGGCAGGAACAGCTCGAGCATCCGGCCGGGGTGGCTGAGCGTGCGCGGCCACGGGTCCTGGGCGGTGATCGGCCCGAAGAACAGCAGCCCCGTGACGACGAAGTGCGCCAGCATGAACTGGTGCCCCGCCGGGTTGGACATGAGCACGTCGAACAGCGGCGTGAAGTAGACGCCGTACAGGCTGGCGATGAACAGCGGCACGGTGAACAGCGGGTGGGCCACGGAACGGGCGAACCGGCTGTGCAGCGCCTCCAGCAGCAGCGCCCGCGGGGCGCCTGCCGCCCCCCGACCGCGCGGCAGGGTGCGCAGCGCCAGCGTGACGGGGGCGGCGAGCAGCAGGAGCAGCGGCGTGATGAGCGACAGCACCATGTGCTGGGTCATGTGGATGCTGAAGAGCACCATGCTGTAGCCGTTGAACCAGGTGCCGGTGACGGCGAAGAGCGAGGCGGTGCCGCCGACCCAGGCCAGCGTCCGCCACCACGGCCAGGCCACGCCGGAGCGGCGCAGGCGGACGACCGCGGCCAGGTAGACGACGAGCCCGATGATGCTGAGGAACGCCAGCACCGACCAGGGGTCCAGGTGCGGCAGGAACATCCGACCCCAGGTCGGCGCCTCTTCCGGGACCCACATGCCCGAGTGGTGCCCGTGCTCCACCGCGATCTCCTCCTGCCGGCCGGTCGTGCGCCTCCACTGTCCCACCGCGCGCGCCGACCTCCACGCGAGGCACGAGCCGACTGCCCCACGCACGACGACGCCCCCCGCCGGATCGCTCCGGCGGAGGGCGTCGTCGTGGATCCGGCGTGTCAGATCTGGACGCCGCGCTCCCGCAGCCACGGCAGGGGGTCGATCCGCTCCCCGCCGATGCCGCCGACGTGCACCTCGAAGTGCAGGTGCGGGCCGGTGGACTGACCGCGGTTGCCGAGCAGCGCGATGGTGTCGCCGGCGCGGACCACCTGCCCGGGGGTCACCAGGATCGCGTCCATGTGGCCGTAGACGGTGACG
Organism: Blastococcus sp. SYSU DS0541; assembly: GCF_054050875.1. Lineage (NCBI taxonomy): Bacteria > Bacillati > Actinomycetota > Actinomycetes > Geodermatophilales > Geodermatophilaceae > Blastococcus > Blastococcus sp. SYSU DS0541. The sequence goes on from NZ_JBJHAD010000005.1 coordinate 55,380, forward strand.
TCGCCGTTCTCGTGCTGGAGGTAGACCACCAGGCCGTAGCCGCTGGCGGGGCCGGCCTCGAGCACGACGCCGTCCATGACGGCGTACTCCGGAGTGCGCATGGGCGCGGCGAGGTCGATGCCCGCGTGGAGCGTGCCCCAGCGCGGCCCGAAGCCGCTGGTGAGCCGCCCACCCTGGACAGGGAGCACCGCCTTGGGGCGGGCCGCCTCGGCGGCGGCGCGGTCGGCCTCCTCCTGGGCGATCCGGTCGGCCTCGGCCTGGGCGTCCGCGGCGGCCGTGCGATCGGCGTCCCGGGCGGTGCGACTGGCGACCATCTCCCGCAGCCGCGAGGTGTCGTCCTCGTCGACCTGCGGCGTCACCGACGACGCGTCGATGCCGAGCTGCTCGGCGACGCTGACCGAGTGGCCGGCCGTCTCGACCTCCGTCGCCCCGCTGACCGACGCGCCGCTGATGCTGAGCGCACCGACGAGTGCGGCGGCGAGGTAGAGCGCGGACCGTCGCCGTCCCGCGGGCGGGCGGCGGTCCAGCCAGCCTCGGCGGCCCGCCGCGACGGCGGCCACGACCTCGGCCGCTCCCGCGTCGGGCGCCTCCTCGGCGTCGAGGACGCGGACGACCGGCTCGACGGGCGCGGACGCCGGCGCGGGACGCCCCGGGGGGTCCTTCACGACGACGACGGCCTCGGGGGTCGGGGCGTCGACCAGCGCGGTGACGTCGGTGACCGGCGCCAGGGCGGCGACGTCGACGGCCGACCGCTTGTACGGGGTGGGCCGGCGCCGCGCCGGCGCCTCGGCGGCGGCCGCCGCGGCGACCTTGGCCGCGATGACCTGCAGCACCGCGGCCCGGGCCGCGGAGAGCCGCGCCGCGGACGGCGCCGTCGGCTCGGCAGCCGTGGCGGTCGCCGGGCCGGCGGTGGCCGCCGTGGCCCCCGCGGCCGTCACCGTGGCGGCGCGGGCCCGCGTGCGGGAGGTGTTCTCGGTCCTGCGGGCCTCGGTTCCGCGCGCCTTCCCCTGGCGCTGCGGCGAGGCCGTGGACGCGGCCTTCTCCTCGGTCGACCCGCGGGTGGCGCGGGCCGGAGCGGGCGTGGCGTCGACCGTGGCGGTCGGCGCTGCACCCCTCTCGGGGAGGCGGTCGTGGTGGAGCGAACTCATGCACCTGACTTCCGTCGGCGGACATTGCACAGCGGCTCCCGGGGAGAGGAGCGGGGCCCATGTAAACACGCCGTGATGGATTCGTGATCTCTGCGACGGGGTAGGAGGGGCCGGTTGTGTGAACCGGATCACCGAATCGCCGCCCGTTTGCTCACCTGAGCGTGACCATCTATCAACGTATTGTGACGAACACGCTGCAGATGGTTGAGAGTGGCGCGATCCGGCTCACGTAGGGCCTAAGAGCCCTTTTCCGCAGCCCGATCGAGGGAGAAGACCTATGCGCGCAGTGACCTGGCACGGCCGAGGCGACGTCCGGGTGGAGACCGTCCCCGACCCCACCATCCAGGAGCAGACCGACGTGATCGTCGAGATCACCTCCAGCGGCATCTGCGGGTCCGACCTCCACCTCATCGAGGTCATGGCACCGTTCATGTCGGTGGGCGACGTGATGGGTCACGAGCCGATGGGGGTCGTCCGCGAGGTCGGGCGCGACGTGACCGCGGTGAAGCCCGGCGACCGCGTGGTCGTGCCGTTCAACATCTCCTGCGGCACCTGCTGGATGTGCGCCGAGGGGCTGCAGTCGCAGTGCGAGACCACGCAGAACCGCGAGCAGGGGATGGGGGCATCGCTGTTCGGCTACACCAAGCTCTACGGGCAGGTGCCGGGCGGGCAGGCCGAGTACCTGCGGGTGCCCTTCGGCAACACCCTGCCGATCAAGGTCCCCGACGCCCCGCTGGACGACCGGTTCGTCTACCTCTCCGACGTGCTGCCCACCGCCTGGCAGGCCGTCCAGTACGCCGGCATCCCCGAGGGCGGCAGCGTGCTGGTCCTCGGGCTCGGCCCGATCGGCGACATGGCCACCCGCATCGCCAAGCACCTCGGCGCCGGCCAGGTCATCGCCTCCGACGTCGTCCCCGAGCGCCTGGCCCGCGCCCGGCGCAACGGCATCACCGTCATCGACACCACGGAGCAGGCCGAGGTCGTCGCCCGCGTCCGCGACCTGACCGACGGCCGTGGGCCGGACGCCGTCATCGACGCCGTCGGCATGGAGGCGCACGGCTCCCCGCTGGCCACGATCGCGCAGAAGGCGAGCGCGCTCGTGCCCGACGCGATCATGGAGCGGGTGATGACCGTGGCCGGCATCGACCGGCTGGCCGCCCTGAACACCGCCATCGAGGCCGTCCGCCGCGGCGGCACGATCTCGCTGTCGGGCGTCTACGGCGGCGCGACCGACCCCCTGCCCCTCATGCGCATGTTCGACAAGCAGGTGCAGCTGCGCATGGGGCAGGCCAACGTGTGGCGCTGGGTGCCCGACATCCTCCCCCTGCTGCTCGAGGGCGACCCGCTGGGCGTGGACGAGTTCGCCACCCACCGCGTGCCGCTGGAGCAGGCGCCCGAGGCCTACGCCAACTTCCGTCAGAAGAAGGACGGCGCGGTGAAGGTGCTCCTGCAGCCCTGACCCCCCGCCGGGCGGCCGCGCCGCCCGGCTCGGCACAGTGGTCCCGACCGGCCCCGGCCCCGCCCGGCGCCGGTCGGGGCTCCCCCGCCCACACCGGATCCACCCGCACGCAGCCCGGCACCACCAGGACGACGCCGTCCGCCGGCCCCGCCCCGACCGCGTCCCCTGGAGTTCCCCGTGCCCCGCGGACTGCTCGCCCTGTCCATCGGTGCCTTCGGCATCGGCACCACCGAGTTCGTCGTCATGGGCATGCTGCCCCAGATCGCCGACGGCCTGGGCGTCTCGGTCTCCGCCGCCGGCCTGCTCATCTCCGCCTACGCCGTCGGGGTGGTCGTCGGCGCCCCCACGCTGACCGCGCTGGGTCTGCGGTTCACCCCGCGGCAGACCCTGGTGGCGCTGATGGTCGTCTTCGTCGTCGGCAACACGCTGGCCGCACTGGCGCCCACCTACGGCACCCTGGCCGCCGCCCGGGTCCTCACCGCGCTCGCGCACGGCTCCTTCTTCGGGGTCGGCGCGGTCGCCGCCCGCCGGCTGGTGGCTCCCGAGCACGCCACCCGGGCCATCTCGCTGATGATCCTGGGGCTCACCCTCGCCAACGTCATCGGCGTCCCGATCGGCACGTGGGTCGCCCAGCAGACCAGCTGGCGGCTGGTGCTCGCCGCCGTCGCCGTCATCGGGCTGGTGACCGTCGCCGGGCTGCTGGCCTGGCTGCCCGGCGACCGCGGCGACGCCGCCGGCCTGCGCACCGAGCTGGCGGCGTTCCGCCGCGGCCAGGTGTGGCTCGTGCTCGGCCTCACCATGATCGGCTTCGCGGCCACGTTCGCCGTCTACAGCTACGTCGCCCCGATCCTCACCGATCTCGCCGGTCTGCCCGCGGCCGGGATCACACCCGTGCTGGCGCTCTTCGGCGTCGGCACCACCGTCGGCACGCTGCTCGGCGGGCGGCTGGGCGACCGGTACGGGTTCCGGTTCGTCGCCGCCGGGATGGCCGGTGTCGCCGTCATCCTGGTGGCCTTCTCCTTCCTGGCCCGCGAGCCGGTCGCGGCCGTGGTGCTGCTCGTGCTCTTCGGCACGCTGGGGTTCGCCATGGGCCCGGTCGTGCAGAACGGCGTGATCGAGGCCGCGCAGATCCGCGGGGGCAGCCTGGTGTCGGCCGCGAACCAGGCCGCGTTCAACGTCGCCAACGCCCTCGGTGCCGCACTCGGCGCCCTGGTGATCTCCCAGGGGCTGGGGCTGACCGCGCCGATGTGGGTGGGCGCGGCGCTCGCGCTGGTGGGTGCGGGGCTCGCGCTGCTGGCCGGGTCCGCGGACCGGCGCGCACGGGCCGCCACCGTGCCGGTCGGCACCGGCGACCACCCGCAGCCGGTCGCCTGAGGCGCGCATGCCCCCCGCCCACCGGGTAGGGAGAGGCATGACGATCGGCACCGCGGAGCAGTCCGGCACCTACCGCCTCGGCGACCGGGAGGTGCACCGCATCGGTTACGGGGCCATGCAGCTCGCCGGCCCGCACGTCATGGGGCCGCCGGCCGACCGGGACGCCGCGATCGCGGTGCTGCGCCGGGCCGTCGAGCTCGGCGTCGACCACATCGACACCAGCGACTACTACGGCCCGACCGTCGTCAACGAACTCATCCGCGAGGCGCTGCACCCCTTCCCCGAGGACCTGGTCATCGTGACCAAGGTCGGTGCCCGCCGCGACGCCGACGGCGGCTGGCCCGAAGCCCTGGACCCCGACGACCTGCGCCGGGCCGTGCAGGAGAACATCGACCACCTGGGGGTCGAGGCCCTCGACGTGGTGAACCTGCGCATGCCCGGCTTCGCCGAGCCCGTGGAGCGCTCGCTCGCCGAGCCGTTCGAGGCGCTGGCGGCCATGCAGCAGGAGGGGCTGGTCCGGCACCTGGGGGTCAGCAACATGACCCCGCAGATGTACGCGGAGGCACGGGCCATCGCGCCGGTGGTCTGCGTGCAGAACCGCTACAACCTGGTGCACCGCGCCGACGACCCGCTGATCGACGCGCTCGCGCGGGACGGCGTCGCCTACACGCCGTTCTTCCCGCTCGGGGGCTTCACCCCGCTGCAGTCGGCCGCGCTGGAGACGGTGGCCCGGCGTCTGGAGACGACGCCGGTGCAGGTGGCGCTCACCTGGCTGCTGGCCCGCTCCCCGAACATCCTGCTCATCCCCGGCACCTCATCGGTCGCGCACCTGGAGGAGAACCTGCAGGCCTCGGCGCGGGTGCTCGGCCCCGCCGAGCTGGCCGAGCTCGACCGCATCGGCGGCACCGGGGAGCCCGACGTCGACCTGTGACCCGCGCCGGCCCGGGCTCAGGCCTGCGGCGCCGGCCCCAGCACCCGGTCCAGGTGGTCGTTGCCGAGCACCCCGGCCGGGTCCAGCCGGTCCCGCAGCGCCACGAACTCGTCGAACCGCGGGTAGCGCCGGCGCAGCGTGGCGGCGTCCAGACCGTGCAGCTTGCCCCAGTGCGGCCGGCCGCCCACCTCCCCCGCGATGCGCTCGAGCGCGGCGAACCAGCACCCGGGCTCGGTGCCCGCGGGCACGTGCGCGGCGATGTAGGCGGTGTCCCGGCCCGTCGCCGTCGACAGGGGGACGTCGTCGGCCGCGGCCAGCCGCACCTCCACCGGGAAGGCCGCCCGCCAGTCGCCCGCCTCGTGCACCCGGCGCAGCTCGGCCAGGACCGCCGGGGCGTCGGCGCGGGGGACGGCGTACTCCATCTCCAGGAAGCGCACCCGCCGCCGGCTGACGAAGACGCGTTGGGAGTGGTCGGTCCACGCGCGGGCACCCAGGGCGCGCGCCGACACCCGCGCCAGGGTGGGAACCAGCGCCGGCACGCGGCGCCCGGCGGCGACCACCCCGGCGAAGGCCGCGTTGGCGAGCACCTCGTCGTCCCACACCGCCCGCCAGCGTGGGAGGGGGGCGAGCCCCTCGGCCAGCGGGACGCGGGTGTTGCGCAACACCCGCGTCGCGTCGGTGTGCGGGAACCAGTAGAACTCCACGTGGTCGGTGGAGGTCATCAGCTCCTCGAAGCCCTCGAGCGCCGCGGTGAGGGTGCCCGGCCGCTCCTCGGCGCGGAGCGCGAACGCCGGCACGGCCTGCAGGGTCACCGCCGTCACCACACCCAGGGCACCCAGGCCCACGCGCGCGGCGGCGAACACCTCCGGGTGCCGGTCGGCGTCGCAGGCCAGCACCTCCCCTGAGGGCAGCACCAGCTCCAGGCCGCGCACCTGCGTGGCCAGTCCGCCGAAGCGGGCCCCGGTGCCGTGCGTCCCCGTGGCCAGCGCGCCGGCGACGGTCTGCCGGTCGATGTCGCCGAGGTTGGTCAGCGCCCACCCGCGGCGCAGCAGCTCCACGCCGAGCCGGTGCAGCGTCGTGCCGGCGCCCACGGTGACCAGGCCGTCGTCGCCGAGCTCCCGGATCCCGGACAGCCGGTCGCACACGAGCTGGACGTCGGCAGGCAGCCCGATGCCGGAGAAGGAGTGCCCGCTGCCGATCGGCCGCACCCGGCGCCCCTCGGCGGACGCCGCGGTGAGCACCTCGGCGACCTCGTCGGTCGACGCCGGGTGCACCGCGGTCACCTCCGCACGCTGGTTGCCCGCCCAGTTGCGCCAGCGGGTGCGCTCGGCCGTCCGGTCCAGCAGCTCCGTCACGCGGTCTCCCTCCGTCGAGCGCGCACTCTGGTGGGTGCGCCCACGCCGGTCAACCGCCCGTGCGCCCTTGCCCGTCCGGCTCCGCACCCGGCACGCTGCGCGGTGATGACCGCGGACCGGCACCGGGCCCTCGAGCGCGCCACCTCGGGGCTCGACGCCCCGTTCGCCGTGCTGGACCTCGCCGCGCTGGACGCCAACGCCGCCGACCTCGTGGCCCGCGCCGCCGGCCGGCCCGTCCGGGTCGCCAGCAAGTCCGTCCGGTGCCGCGGCGTGCTGCGGCGGGTGCTCGCACGGCCCGGGTTCTCCGGCGTGCTCGCCTACACCCTTCGGGAGGCGCTCTGGCTGGCCGGCGGGGAGGACCCCGTCAGCACCGATGTCGTCGTCGGGTACCCCACGGCGGACGCCGGCGCGCTGCGGCAGCTCGCGCGGGACGAGCGGGCGGCGGAGCGGATCACCCTGATGGTCGACTCCACCGGCCACCTGGACCTGATCGACACCCTGGCCCCGCCCGCCGGGCGCCCGGTGCTGCGGGTGTGCATCGACGTCGACGCCTCCCTGCGCGCCGCCGGCGGTCGGGTGCACGTGGGTGTCCGGCGGTCGCCGGTGCACACCCCCGCGGAGGCCGCCGCCCTGGCCCGTGCCGTGGTCGCGCGCCCCGGCGTCGAGCTGGTCGGCCTGATGGCCTACGAGGCGCAGATCGCCGGGCTGCAGGACGCGCCGGCGGGGCGCCCGCTCCGGGGACTGGCGGTGCGCGCGTTGCACGTCCTCTCCGCCCGCGAGCTCGCCGCCCGCCGCGCCGCGGTGGTGGCCGCCGTCTCCGCGGTGGCGCCGCTGCGCTTCGTCGACGGCGGCGGCACCGGCAGCCTGGAGCGGACCGCCGCCGAGAGCGCCGTCACCGAGGTGGCGGCCGGATCGGGGCTCTACTCCCCCGCCCTCTTCGACGGGTACCGGGCCTTCACCGGCCGCCCGGCCACCTTCTTCGCCGTCCCGGTGACCCGCGTCCCGGCGCCGGGCGTCGTCACCGTGGCCGGCGGCGGGTGGATCGCCTCCGGGCCGCCGGGGGCCGACAGGCTGCCCCTGCCGACCTTCCCGGCCGGGCTCCGCCGGCTGCCCGGCGAGGGCGTCGGGGAGGTGCAGACCCCGTTGCGCGGGCCGGGCACCGCGGGGCTGCGGATCGGTGACCGGGTGTGGTTCCGCCACGCCAAGGCCGGCGAGCTCTGCGAGCACGTCGACGCCCTGCACGCGGTGGACGGCGGCACCGTCGTCGACGCGCTGCCCACCTACCGCGGCGAGGGCCGAGCCTTCGGCTGACCGACCCCGGCGTTGATCATCGGCAAACGGTCGGCCCCACCGGCGTGTCGCCCAGCCACACGCCGATGATCAACTCGGAAAGGTGCTCACCGGGCCCGCACGACCCGCGTCTCGTCGAACACCGGCTCGGCGGACTCGTACACCCGACCGTCGGCGCCGAAGACCAGGAAGCGGTCGAAGGAGCGGGCGAACCAGCGGTCGTGGGTGACCGCCAGCACCGTTCCGTCGAAGGCCGCGAGCGCCTCCTCCAGCGCCTCCGCCGAGAGCACGTCGAGGTTGTCGGTGGGCTCGTCGAGCAGCAGCAAGGTGGCGCCGGACAGCTCCAGCGCGACGATCTGGAACCGCGCCTGCTGACCGCCGGACATGGTGCGGAAGGGCCGGTCGGCGGCCTCGGTCAGGCCGTACCGGCGCAGCACCGCCATCGCCCGCCCGCGGTCGACCCCCGGCCGGCCGGGCTCGCCGTGCCACAGCAGGTCGACCGGGGTGCGGTCCTGCCACTCCGGATGGGCGTGGGTCTGGGCGAAGAAGCCGGGGACGACGCGCGCCCCGAGCCGGCACGCCCCGGTGTGCGCGACCTCCTGCCCCGCGAGCAGCCGCAGGAAGTGCGACTTGCCCGCCCCGTTCGCGCCGAGCACGCCGACGCGGTCGCCGTACCAGACCTCGAGGTCGAACGGGCGCATCAGCCCGGTCAGCTCCAGCTGCTCGGCGATCACGGCGCGCACACCGGTGCGGCCGCCCCGCAGCCGCATGGCGACCTTCTGCTCCGGCGGCCGGTCGGGAGGCGGCCCGGCGGCCTCGAACTTGGCCAGGCGGGTCTGCATGGCGTGGTAGCGGTTGGCCATGTCCGGCGAGTTGGCGGCCTGCTGCTGCAGCGTGCGGACGAGGTCGACCAGCCGCTGGTGCTCCTCCTCCCACCGGCGCCGCACCTCGGCCAGGCGCTCGTGCCGGGCGGTGCGCGCCTCGGGGTAGGAGGTGAACCCGCCACCGTGCACCCACGCCGTTCCGCCCTCGACGGTGACCACGCGGTCGGCCACCCGGGCCAGCAGCTCGCGGTCATGGCTGACGAACAGCACCGTCTTCCGCGTCTCCAGCAGGCGCTGCTCCAGCCAGCGCTTGCCGGGGACGTCGAGGTAGTTGTCCGGCTCGTCGAGCAGCAGGACCTGGTCCGGCCCGCGCAGCAACGCCTCCAGCGCCAGCCGCTTCTGCTCCCCGCCCGAGAGCGTGGCGAGCTCCCGGTACTTGCAGCGCTCGTAGGGCACGCCCAGCGCCGCGACGGTCACCGTGTCCCAGGTGACCTCGGCGTCGTAACCGCCGGCGTCCCCCCACTGCGCCAGCGCGTCGGCGTAGGCCATCTGGGAGCGCTCGTCGTCGGTCTCCATGAGCGTCAGCTCGGCGGACTCGACGGCGTCCCAGGCGTCGCGCACCGCGGGCGGCGAGAGGTCGACGAGGAACCGCTGCACGGTCGTGTCGTCCCGGACCGCCCCGATGAACTGGCGCATCACCCCCAGCCCACCGGTGCGGGCGACCGACCCGGCCTCGGCCGCGAGGTCGCCGGCGATGATCCGCAGCAGGGTCGTCTTGCCCGCGCCGTTCTCGCCCACCAGCGCCGCGCGGGCTCCTTCCCCGATGCGGAAGGAGACGTCGTCCAGCAGCACCCGCCCGTCGGAGAGGGTGTGCCGGACCCCGGTCACGTCGACGTAGCCCACGGGCTCATCCTGCCCCGCCGGGCAACCGCATTCCCGGGGCGCTCAGCCGATGTGCCGGTCCAGGCGGTAGCGCGCCAGCCGCTCGACCAGCTCGGGGAGCGCCCCCACGGGCGACCCGCCCAGGTCGCGCCGGCTCTCCCGGACGACCCGGACGACCTCGCGTCGCCCGACCCGGCCGGAGTACTCGCCGCTCAGCCGGCCGACGGCCGCGCTGACCGCGTCGTCGCCGCGGGGCCGGTCGTGGGTGGCGCCGGCGGGGAGGTCCACCGGACCGGTGGAGCCGTCGGCGGCGGGGCCGGAGGAGCTCGGCGGGACGACCAGGGTCATCGGCGGTCCTTCGTTTCCGGAGTGGAGCCGGGCGGGATCAGGCCTCGGCGGTTCCATACGGTCTCGTTCCGCCGCGCCGGACACCAGGGCCCAAAGGCCTGACCGGGTTCAGCCGAGGGCGATGGAGAGCACCGTCGCCCCGGCCGCCAGCAGCATCGCCAGGACCACGATCGCCGCGACCAGCCGCCGCCGGCGCTCCGACTCCGGCCCGCCGGCACCACCCATGCCCATCATGGCGAGGGACGGTACCGCCCGAGGTCCGCTCAGCCCTGCGCGGCGGCGAACCACTCCTCGATCGCGTCGGGCGTCCCGGTCACGACGGGGGCGCCACGCCGGCACGCGGGCCGCGATCACCGGTCAGCTCGCGCGCCCGTCCCCAGAGCAGGGTGTCCAGGGCGGTGCCGTGCGGGGTGGCCCGGCGGACCTGCTCCAGCCGGTCGACGTCGAGGAGGCGCGCCACCGGGGCGAGCCGGTCGACGCTGTGCAGGATCGCCGGGTCCTGCGGCCCGCCGACCCCTGCCGTGAGGTTCTCCACGTCGTGCCCGAGCAGGAGCAAACGCCCGCCGGGGCGGAGCCGGCCGACGGCCCGGGTGAGCAGCGCCGTCGTCTCCGGCTCGGGCAGGTGGAGGTAGGCGACGAGGACCAGGTCCAGCGATCCCGGCGGCGCCGACCAGGTGCGGACGTCGCCGGTCACCCAGCGGACCCGCTCCGCACCGGGGCGGCCCCGCCCGCGCTCGAGCCCGACGGCGGAGAAGTCGACGGCGGTCACCGCCCAGCCCCGTGCGGCCAGCCAGAGCGCGTGCCGCCCCTCACCCGCGGCCAGGTCGACAGCCTCGCCCGGCGGCAGGTCGGCGAGCAGCTCCGCAACCAGCTCGTTCGGCCCCGCGGACCACTGCGCCTGCTCCGCGTACCGCCGGTCCCAGTCCTCCGCCCGCACGCCCGCAGTCTGGCAGCCGGGTCGCTCCGCACGCCCGGGCACGGTAAGCGTGGTGCGTGGCCGCCGTCGTCTCCCTCGTCGTCATCGTCACCCTGGGCCTGCTCGTCACCCGCGTCGCCACCGTCGCGCTGACCATGACCGGGATGTCGCTGCAGCACGCCCGGTTCCAGGCCCGCTCGGCCTTCACGGGGACCGGCTTCACGACGTCGGAGGCCGAGGCCGTGGTGTCCCACCCGGTGCGCCGGCGGATCGTCATGGTGCTGATGCTGGTCAGCGGCGCCGGCGCCGTCTCGGTGCTCGGCACGCTCATCCTCACCTACGCGGGGGTGGACTCCACCGGAGGCGGCGTGCGCCGGACGCTGGTCATCGTCGGCTCGATGGCCGCGCTGCTCTGGCTCTCGCGGAACGACCGCGTCGACCGGGTGCTGCGGCGGGTCATCGAACGGGTGCTGAGCCGGGTCGCGGACCTCGACATCCGCGACTACGCGGCCCTGCTGCACCTCCGCGGCCGGTGGCAGGTGATCCAGCTGCCGGTGCGGGACGACGACTGGATCTCCTCGCGTCCCCTGGGCCGGCTCCGGCTGCCCGAGGAGGGGGTCACCGTCCTGGGCGTGGAACGGGACGACGGCACGTGGATGGGGGCGCCGAGCGAGGACCTCCAGGTGCGCACGGGCGACGTCGTCGTCCTCTACGGCCGGCAGGCGATCCTCGACGACATCGCCGACCGGCTGCACGGGGACGAGGGCGAGCAGGCCAGCGAGCGGTCGCGCGCCTGGCACGCGGCCACCCCACCGGTCGAGGTGGTCGAGCGGCGGCGGTAGCCCGACCGTCGCACCCCTCTGCCACGGTGTGCGCGTGACGACGCTGCACGACGTGGCCCTCCTGCGCCTGGTGGCCCAGCGGCTGGCCGGGCCACCGGCCGCGGACCCCGCCGCGGCGGTGCACCGGCTCCTGGCGCTCCAGGGCCAGGACTTCCCGGGCGCGGTGACCTCGGTGGCCCTGCGCACCCGGGCCCGGGACCGTGCCGCCGTGCTGCACGCCCTCGACACCGGGGCCGTCGTCCGCTCCTGGCCGATGCGGGGGACGCTGCACCTGCTGCCCGCGGGCGATCTGCCCTGGATGCTCGAGCTGCTCGGGCCGCGCGCGCTGGCCGGGCTCGCCGGGCGGCGCGCCGCCCTGGGGTTGACCGATGCCGACGCCGAGCGGGCCCGCACGCTCGCCGTCGCCGCGCTGTCGGGTGACCGCCGCCTCCCCCGCCGGGCGCTGCTGGCGGCGATCGAGGAGGGCGGGGTGCCGACGACCGGTCAGCGCGGCTACCACCTGCTCTGGTACCTCGCCCAGACCGGCACGCTCTGCCTGGGGCCGACCGAGGAAGGCGAGCAGCTGTTCGTGCTGCTCGACGAGTGGATCGACTCCCCCCGCCGGCTCACCCGCGAGGAGGCGCGCGCGGAGCTGGCACTGCGGTACTTCCTCGGCCACGGCCCGGCCACCGTGCACGACCTCGTCCGCTGGGCGGGCACGACCGTGCGCGACGTGCGCGCCGGGCTCGACGCCGTCCGCGACCGGCTGGAGCGCATCGAGGTGGAGGGCGTCGAGCACTTCCTCGACCCGGAGACCTCCGAACGCTGCGCCGCGCACCGGGAGGCCGCCCGGGCGCCGCTGCTGCTGCCGGGGTTCGACGAGTTCGTGCTGGGCTACGCCGAGCGCGGCGCGGTCCTGGACCCGGCGCACGCCGAGCGCATCGTGCCCGGGCGCAACGGCGTCTTCCGCCCGACCGTGGTCGTCGACGGCCGGATCACCGGCACGTGGCGCGCGGCGGGCCGGGGCGCCGCCCGCACCGTCGAGGCGGAGCCCTTCACCGGCTGGGACGCCGACGTCGCCGCGGCGATCCCCCGGCTGGCCGCGGCGCTGCCGTGAGCCGCCGGGCCGCCCTGCGTCAGCGGCGCTCGACCAGGAAGACGGGGATCCGCCGCTCGGTCTTCTGCTGGTACTCGGCGTAGGGCGGGTAGGCCGCCACGGCGCGCTCCCACCACTCGTCGCGCTCGGCGCCGGAGATCTCCCGCGCCACGCCGTCCCACGGCTCCGGGCCGTCCTGCACGGTGACCTGGTCGGGGTGGGCGCGCAGGTTGGCCACCCACGCCGGGTGGGTCGGCGCACCGCCCTGGGAGCCCACCATGGCGTACACGCCGTCGCTCTCGACCCGCATCAGCGGCTGCTTGCGCACCTTGCCGCTCCTGGCCCCGCGGGTGGCGAAGACGACCACGGGCAGCCCGGTGTCCCGCAGCGTGTTGGCCTCGCGCCCGCCGGTCGCCTCGTAGCGCTCGACCTGGTCGCGCACCCACTGCTGCGTGCTCGGTTCGTACTCACCCTCCAGCGGCATGCGCCGAATCTAGGGCCGCCGCCACCCCGCTGCGCGCCGACCCGAGTCGCGGGCGCCCAGGGCCGGTGGCACCGTGCACTCGGCCAGACGGCGGGAGGAGCAGCACGGGATGCGGTACAGCGAAGGAGCCGACCTGGACACGTCGGGCGTCCGCGACCTGCGGGGCGGCGGCGGGTTCGGCGGCGGCCGCGGATTGGCCGTGGGCGGCGGCGGTCTGGGCGTGGTCGGCATCGTCGTGCTGGTGCTGTTCCAGCTGCTGGGCGGCGGTGGCGACGGCACCGGTGCCGGCGTCGGCGGTCTCTCCGGTCTGGGGCCGGGCCAGACGGCCGACAACGGCCAGCTGGAGCAGCAGTGCCGCACCGGGGCCGACGCGAACGCCTCGGTCGAGTGCGCGGTGGTCGCCGACATCGAGTCGATCCAGGACTACTGGTCGGGCGTGCTGGGCGCGGACTACCGGCCCACCCAGACCGTCTTCTTCTCCGGCTCGGTGCAGACCGCCTGCGGCGGGGCCACCAGCGGGTCGGGGCCGTTCTACTGCCCGGCCGACGAACTGGTCTACATCGACCTGACCTTCTTCGACCAGCTGCAGCAGCAGTTCGGGGCGCAGGGTGGGCTGTTCGTCAACGCCTACATCATCGCCCACGAGTACGCCCACCACGTGCAGAACCTGCTCGGCATCAACCGCCAGGTCGCCCCCGGCGAGTCGGGGCCGACCAGCGGCACCGTGCGCCTGGAGCTGCAGGCCGACTGCTTCGCCGGCGCCTGGGCCAACCACGCCGAGACCGTCCCCGACGAGTCGGGGCAGCCGTTGATCGCCGAGATCACCGAGGACGACATCAACCGCGCGCTCGACGCCGCCGGCCGCATCGGGGACGACTTCATCCAGGAGAACCTGGGCAGCGGCACGGTGGACCAGGACGCGTTCACCCACGGCTCGTCCGAGCAGCGCCAGCGCTGGTTCCGCACCGGGTACGAGACCGGTGACCCGCGACGCTGCGACACCTTCGCCACCGACGACCTGGGCTGAGAGGAGGAACCCCTTGCCCCCCAGCACTCGCACGCTCGCGCCGGGAGCCCGCACGGGAGCCCCCCACCTCCGCGTGACCCGGGACGGGCACGTCGCCGTCCTCACCATCGACCGGCCCGAGAAGCGCAACGCCATGACCGTGGGCATGTGGGAGGAGCTCCCCGCCGTCCTGGCGCCGCTCGCGGCGGACCCCGGCGTCCGGGTCCTGCTGGTCACCGGTGCCGGCCCCAGCTTCTGCGCGGGGGCCGACATCTCCGACCTGCTGGGCGGCGCCGACCCAGTCGACCCCATGGCCGACGTGCGGCGGCACAACCTCGCCGCGCAGACCGCGCTGCGCACCTTCCCCCGGCCCACGATCGCGGTCGTCCGCGGGCACTGCATCGGGGGCGGCGTGGAGCTCGCCAGCTGCTGCGACCTGCGGTTCGCCGACCCGACGGCGGTCTTCGGCGTCACCCCGGCCAAGGTCGGCATCGTCTACACCCCCTCCTCCACCAAGGCCCTGGTGGACCTCGTGGGGCCGGCGACGACGAAGTACCTGCTCTACAGCGGGGAGCTGATCGACGCCGCCACCGCCCTGCGCACCGGCCTGGTCGACCGGCTCGTCGAGCCCGGTGGGCTCGACGACGAGGCGCACCGGTTCGCCGAGGTGCTGGCATCCCGCTCGGCGCTCACCCAGCGGGCGACCAAGGAGGTCGTCGCCGCGCTGGCCGACGGCGGGGACGGCGAGGCGCTGGCCGCCGCGCGGTACCGCGAGACGATCGCCGCCGGAGAGCTCGCCGAGGGCGTCTCCGCGTTCTCCGAGCGCCGCGCGCCGCGTTTCCCCTGGTCGGGTTGAGCAACCGCCCGCGATCTTGCGGTTTCACCTACCCCCTGGCAGGGGTACCCCACCCTCTGCGCGGAACGGGGCTCCCACGAGCCGCGGAGGGACGGTGCAGTGCAGCGCCGGCCCGCCCCACCGCCCTCCGGCCGCGCCCCGGGACGCACGGATGCGCCGGGTATCCAGATCAGCTCTTGCGCCAGAACCCACGCGGCGCCGACCCCATCGACGTCACGGCCCTCCGACCGCGGTGCTCCGCCGCCCGGATGTGTGCCGGAACGACGGCGGGGTAGCGCCCCACCGACCACGAAGCATGCCGAGGAGGACCGATGACTCACTCCATCGATGCCCCGTTCCCGCCGCCGGTTCCGGCCACGACGGGCGCCAGCACCACGACCACCAACACGACCGACAGCTCGTCCACCAAGGACGTCGCCAAGGGCGAGGCCCAGCACACCAAGGACGTCGCCAAGGGCGAGGCCCAGCACACCAAGGACGTCGCGAAGGACGAGGCCCGCAACGTCGGGCAGACGGCCGCGCAGGCCGGCAGCCAGGTCGCCTCGACCGCCGCCGACCAGGCCAAGCAGGTGGCCGGCGAGACGCAGCGCCAGGCCAGGGACCTGCTCGAGCAGGGCCGCAGCCAGCTTAAGGACCAGGCTGTCAGCCAGCAGCAGAAGGCGGCGACGGGGCTCTCGTCCCTCGCCCAGGAGCTGCGCGGTCTCGCCGACGGCTCCAGCGAAGGCGCCCCCGGGCCCGCCCGGGACCTGCTCCACCAGGCCTCCAGCATGGTGGAGGGTTTCGCCGACAAGCTGCAAAACCGCGAGCCCGCCCAGCTGCTCGACGACGTGCGCACCTTCGCCCGCCGCAAGCCGGGGCTGTTCCTGCTCGGCGCCGCGGCCGCGGGCATCGTCGCCGGCCGGCTGACCAGCGGAGCCCGGGCCGCGCACAGCGATTCCGGCTCCGGCTCCGGCTCCGGCCAGCACAGCGCGCCCGGCAACTACGTCGACCCGGCCCCCACGTACTCCGGGTACTCGACCGCCACCACCGGCGCCGGCACCGGCACGGGCGCTCCGCTTCCTCCGCCGCCGTACGGCACGGTGCCGCCCGCCGGCACCATGGTCCCGCCGGCCACGCCCGCGGGCTGGGACGACCCGGCCCGCCGTCCCGGTGAGGTGCGCTGACATGAGCACCCCTTACTCCGGGGCGACTCCTGCGGGATCGACCCCTCAGGGCTACGCGGACCCGTCACCGCAGAACTACGCGGCCGACTACGCCGAGGGCCAGCAGTACAGCGGCGACATGGGCACCCCGACCACCGACGCCGGTCACCCGGACGTCGAGGGCGTCTCCGTCGGCACGCTGATCGGCGAGGTCGCCAAGGACATGTCGACCTTGATGCGCCAGGAGCTCGAGCTCGCCAAGGTGGAGCTCAAGGTCGAGGCGAAGAAGGCGGGTACCGGTGCCGGGCTCTTCGGCGCAGCCGGCTTCGCCGCCTACATGATGATCTTCTTCCTCTCCATCGCACTGTGGTGGGCTCTGTCCCACCTGGTGGGCCACAGCTGGTCCGCGCTGATCGTCGCGGTCCTCTGGGGCATCGTCGCTGCGGTGGCAGGTCTGATGGGCAAGAAGAAGTTCGAACAGGTCAACCCGAAGCCCGAGCGCACCGCCGAGACCCTGTCGCAGGTTCCCGGCGCCCTGAAGCCCAACTGACCACCAGACCGCGAGGAGTCGCAACAATGACCAGCAGTGACCCGGACGTCATCCGGCGGCAGATCGAGGACACCCGGCGCGAGCTCAGCTACGACGTCGACGCCCTCAACGAGAAGGTCAACCCGTCCCGCGTCATGGACCGGCGGGTGACCGCGGCCAAGGGCCGCATGTCCTCCCTCAAGGAGAAGGTCATGGGTTCCGCCCACGACACCACCTCCTCGGCCCAGCACCGGGCATCGGACGCAGCCAGCTCCGTGCAGGGCGCGGCCTCCAACGCAGCCGGCTCCGTGCAGGACGCGGCCTCGAACGCGGCCGGGAGCGTGCAGGACGCGGCCTCGTCCGCGGTCGGCGCCGTCCAGCAGGCACCGGACACGATCGTGCGCCAGGCGCAGGGCAACCCGCTCGCCGCCGGGCTGATCGCCTTCGGCGTCGGGTGGCTGGTCTCCAGCCTGCTCCCCGCCACGCAGAAGGAGCAGGAGCTGGCCCACCAGGCCGAGACCGCGCTGCGCGAGAACAAGGACGCGCTGCTCCAGCCCGCCAAGCAGGCGGCGCAGGAGATGGGTGAGCAGCTCAAGCCGGCCGCCCAGCACGCGGTGGAGGAGGTCAGGTCCACCGCTCAGGATGCGGCCGAGACCGTCAAGCAGGAGGGCCAGTCGGCGGCCCAGGACGTGCAGGGCCAGGCCCAGCAGTCCAAGGAGACCGTGCAGGGGCAGGCCCAGCAGTCCAAGGAGACGGTGCAGGGGCAGGCCCAGCACTCCAAGGAGTCGGTGCAGAGCCGGACCTCCGGCTCCTGACACCCGCGGGTCGGCCGACCCGCACCTGACAGCAGCGCGCCCCGCCGGGTCCTCCCGGCGGGGCGCGCTGCTGTCCGCGCCACACCACACCACCCCACCCCGAGGGGTGAGGTGGTGTGGCCCCTGCTGGAGGCCCCCCGACGGGCCGCCGTTCTTCCCCGGGACGACGACACCGGTCCCTCCGCAGCCGCGGGCGGGGACCACGACCGACGGGAGTCCGCGTGGACCCGGTCCTGCACTCCCCCGGCGGGCCCGCCGGGCCGGCCCCGGGCGGCGCGGTCCGCGTCCTGGTGGCCGACGACGAGGACGACATCCGCGAGCTCGTGTGCCTCGCCGTGCGCAAGGCCCGCTGCGAGGTGGTCGCCGCCGTCCCCGACGGCACGGCGGCCCTGGCCGCGGCGCGGTCGGAACTGCCCGACCTGGCCGTCCTCGACGTCTCCATGCCGGGTGCGACGGGCCTGGAGGTCTGCGGCGCCCTCCGCGGCACGCCCGCGACCGCGGGCATCCGCATCCTGCTGCTGTCGGCCGGCGCGTCCCCGGACGAGGCCGCCCGCGGCCTGGCCGCGGGCGCCGACGCCTACCTACCGAAGCCGTTCACCGTCTCCGGTCTGGTGCATAAGGTGCGGGCGCTCGCGGTGCGGCAGCCGGTGGCATGAGCCTCGCCGTCCTCGACCGCCCGCAGGACGCCGGCCGCCCCCGGACCCGTCGGTCCACCGGACCGGCCGGCTCGCCGGACGCCCTCCACGGACCACTGCTGGGCACGGTCCTGTTCACCGCGGCCGCGCTGCTGCTGCTGGCGGGTGCCGTCCCCGTCGTGGACCGCGGCCTCGTGCTCGCGGGGCTGGCCGCCGCCTCGGCCGCCACGGGCGCCTGGGTCACCCTCGGCTCGCGACCCCTCGTCGGCTCCGTCGCCGTCCCGGTGGCGCAGCTGGGTGCCGTCGCCCTCCTGCACGCGGGCACCGGCTCCGCCGCCGCCCTGCTGCTCCTCGTCGGCCCGCTGTGGGCCCTCGCCACCCGGCCGGACCGCCGCGGCGTGCTGATCGGGGTGCTCGGCGGCACCGCGGTGCTGGCGGTGCCCGTGCTCGCGACCCCGGTGACCGCCGCCGGCGACCTGCTGCTGGGGACGCTGGCGGTCGCCGTCGGCAGCCTCGCCGTCAACGAGAACACCCGCCGCCTGGGCACCCAGGCGGACCACATCGCCCAACTGCAGCGGGAGCAGGCAGCGCTGCTCGAGCAGGTGCGGAGCCGCGCCGACGAGCTGGACACCGCCTCACGCATCCTCGCCGCCCGGGCGCAGACCATGACGAGCGTGATCGACGCGGTCACCGAGCATTCGATCATCGGCACCGACCGGGACGGCACCATCCGCGTCTGGAACCCCGGCGCGGAGAAGATGCTGGGCGTGCTCCGGCCGGACGTGGTCCGCACCCGCTCGATCCTCGACTTCCACCTGCCGGAGGAGCTCGCCGCAGTGGCCGAGGACCGCGCCTGCGGCAGCGGCCTGGAGGCGCTCGTGCACGCCGCCCGCGAGCACGGCAGCGACATCCGTGACTGGACCTACGTCGCCGCCGACGGAAGCCACCGCACCGTGTCGGTCGCCATCACCCCGCGCTCGGACGACCGCGGGGCGCACGCCGGCTGGAACTTCGTCGGCACCGACATGACCGAGGCCCGCGTCACCGAGCGGATGAAGGACCAGTTCGTCAGCCTGATCAGCCACGAGCTGCGCACCCCGCTGAGCTCGATCCTCGGGTACCTGGAGCTGGTCATGGACGACGAGGACCAACCCCTCACCGACGAGCAGCGGCAGTACCTGTCCACGGTGGAGCGCAACGCCCAGCGGCTGCTCCGGCTGGTCGGCGACCTCCTCTTCACCGCGCAGGTGGAGAGCGGCCGGTTCACCCTGCAGCCGGCCGACGTCGACCTGGCCGGCGTGGTCCGCGCCGCGGAGGAGACCGCTCGGGTGGCCGCCACCGGCGCGGGCGTGCAGATCGTCGTCGACGTGCCGGACGAGGGCCTGGTGGTCTCCGGGGACGCCGTCCGCCTCGGGCAGGCGTGCGACAACCTCGTGTCCAACGCCGTGAAGTTCACCCCCGCCGGCGGGGAGGTGCGGCTGGTCCTGCGGCCGATGTGGCGGACCACCGGCGGGGAGCTCCGCGCGGACCGGGCGCCCGGTGCCGAGCCGGTCGCGCGGCTCTCGGTCAGCGACACCGGTATGGGCATCCCCGCCGGTGAGCAGGGGCAGCTGTTCACCCGGTTCTTCCGGTCCTCCACCGCCCAGCGCAACGCCGTGCCGGGGGTGGGGCTCGGGCTCACGATCACCAAGGCGATCACCACCGCCCACGGCGGCAGGCTGGACCTGGTCAGCGCCGAGGGCGTCGGCACCACCTTCACCATGACGCTCCCGGTCCCCGCGGCGGCCTGACCAGCGAGGCCCTCCGCCCTGCCCCCCCGCACCTCTCGGGGACGGGCGGAAGGCCTTCCGTTCTTGCGGATTCCTTGCGCATCGCTCGCGGGCGGCCTGCGGTTCGCCCCGCAGAGTCCTCTGTGTCGCCGGACGACCGGCGCCCACCCGGACGCAGGAGACGCACGGACATGAGCAGCCTGCCCGTGGATCGGACGGCCCCTGCCCCCGGCCGGACCGTCGCGATCGTCTCCCGCGCCGGCCTCCTCGGCTTCCTGCGCGCCCGGACCACGGGGCCGGGCGCGCAAGCCGGGGACGCCGGCGCGGACGACGACCTGGTGGACGCCGAGCTGATGACCCGGCTCCAGGACCTCTACGCCGACGCGCTGCCCTCCCGGCTCTCCGCCATCGACCGGCACACGCGCACGGGTGACGTGACCGCGGTCGCCTTCGCCGCGCACGCCCTCGCCGGGACCAGCGGCCAGCTGGGCCACCCGGAGGTCGCCTCCCTCTGCCGCGAGATCGCCGCCGACGCCCGCCGCGGGGTGCTCGCCCACTCCCGGGTGGCCCGTCTGCAGGAGCTCGCCGGCGTCTGAAGCGCCCGGACCCCGGGGGCATAGGGAGCTCCACCGGCGTCCTACGGCCCCGAGGCGCGTGGACAGCTTCCCATGCCCCGGCGGCGGCTAGGGGTCGGGCTAGGCGGCGGCGGTGGCGACGAGCCGGTAGCCGACGCCCCGCACGGTCTTGATCTCCGGGGAGTTCAGCCCCGCGGCCACGAGCTTCCGGCGCAGGTTCGACATGTGCGCCTCGACCAGGCGCAGGTTGCCTTCCCAGTCGGTGTGCCAGACCTCGCGCAGGAGCGTCTCCCGCTGGAGCACCCGGCCCGGTCGCGAGGCGAGGGCGGCGAGCAGGTCGAACTCGGTGCGGGTGAGGTCGACGACGGCGCCGTCCACCCGCACCTCGCGGCTGTCCTCGTCGACCTCCAGCTCGGCGAGCCGGCGCACCGACTCGTCCACCGGCGCGGGCGCCCCGGCCGGCTGCGGCCCGGTCCGCGGGAACCGGAGCATCGCCTGCACCCGGGCCACGAGCTCGCGCGGGGAGAACGGCTTGGCCATGTACCCGTCGGCACCGACGGCCAGCCCGATGAGCAGGTCGACCTCCTCGGCGCGGGCGGTGAGCATGAGGACGTAGCAGGGCGTCTCCGCGCGGATCTGCCGGCAGACCTCGGTGCCGTCGGCGTCCGGGAGGCCGAGGTCGAGCACGATCAGGTCCGGCTGGTCGCGCCGCACCTCCTCGAGCGCCTCGGCACCGGTGCCCACGGCCCGCACGGCGAAGCCGGCCCGCTCGAGCACGGTGGTCACGAGCTCGCGGATCTCCGGGGTGTCCTCCACCACGAGCACGGACTGCTCCGGCACGACGTCCTCCTCGCTGGTCGCTGTGCGTGCCGAGGCTGATCCTCCGGTCACCTGACCGGGTGATCGGCAGGCGCGCCCGTGGGCTTGAGCGGGCGTCCCGTCGCCCGCGGGTGCGGCCCCACCCCATGGGGTGAGGGGTGGGGAGCCCGGCTCATGGGTTCCGCGGTCGCGGCCGTCAACTCCCGCGGGGACACACGCGTCTCCCCTCCCGGCCAGCCCGGGGGACCCGACCGACGGGAGCCGGAACCGTGGACGGTGCTCTGCACGTCCTGGTCGTCGACGACGACCCCGACACCGCACTCTTCGTACGCACCGTGCTGCAGCGGGGCGGCATGGCCGTGACCACGTGCGCGGACCCGCTGGAGGCGCTGGCCCTGGCCTCTCGTTCCGAGTTCGACGCGGCGATCACCGACATCGAGATGCCGGGCATGTCCGGGCTCGAGTCGCTCGACCGGCTGCGCCAGCTGCGCCCCGCGGTACCGAGGGTCGCCCGGCCCTGCCTGGAGGACGTCTTCTCCTCCCCGTCCCACGTCGTCGCCCAGGAGGCCGCCCGATGACCACCGCCGTGCAGGACCTCGACCTGCTGCTCACCGACCACCACGTGCACTCCACCTGGTCCGACGACGCCGTCAGCGCGCCGATGGAGAACCTGATCTCCGCCCGCGACACCGGGCTGGCCAGCATCCGCATGGTCGACCACGTCCGGTCGACGACGACGTGGGTGCCCGGCTTCCTCGCCGAGGTGGCCGCGCTGCCCCGCATCGAGGGGCTCGAGGTGCTCACCGGCGTCGAGGCGAAGATCCTGGACGCCTCCGGGCGCCTCGACGTCCCCGACGACCTCCTCGTCGGGCCGGGCGGGGTGGACCGCATCCTCATCGCCGACCACCAGTTCCCCGGGCTGGACGGCCCGTGGAACCCCCGCCGCACGCTCGAGGAGATGGAGGGCGGGCTGTCCGCCGAGGACGCGCTCTCCCTCCTCGTCGACGCGACCGTGCGGGCCATGGAGCGGGCCGGTCGCGGTCAGCTGGCCCACCTCTTCTCGGTGCTGCCCAAGATCGGGTTGCACGAGAGCGACCTGCTCGACGAGCACATCGCCGCGATCGCGCGGGCCGCGGTGCGCACCGGCACCACGGTCGAGGTCAACGAGAAGTGGCGCTGCCCCGGGCCCCGCGTGGTGCTGGCCCTCGCCGCCGCCGGCGTGACCCTGGTCGGCTCCACCGACAGCCACGCAGCTACGACCGTGGGCCGCTACTCCTGGGTGGCCGACGCGGCGTCCGCGACCCGGCTGGTCGGCGCTCGGTGACCGTCCTCTCCGCCGGCGTCGGACGTCGCGGCGATCGGTAGACCGCCCGGAGACCGCGGCCCGGCCCGCCCCCCTGACCCGGGGCGGGGCGGGCCGCACCGTCGGCTCAGGTGAACGCGCTCACCCCGGTCAGCGCCCGCCCGACGATGAGCTGGTTGATCTCCCGCGTGCCCTCGTAGGAGTAGAGCGCCTCGGCGTCGTTGAAGTACCGGACGACGTCGCGCTCGAGCAGGATGCCGTTGCCGCCGAGCAGCTCGCGCGCCCACGCCACCGTCTCGCGTGCCCGGCTGGTCACGAAGCTCTTCGCCAGCGCGGCGTGGTCGTCGCGGAAGATGCCCTCCTCCTGCAGCTGGGAGACGCGGACGGCCATGCCGAGGCTCGCGGTGACGTTGCCGGCCATGCGGGCCAGGAGGTCCTGGATCAGCTGGAAACCGGCGATCGGGCGGCCGAACTGCTCCCGCTCCTTCGCGTAGGCCAGGGCGGCCTCGAACGCACCCATCTGGCAGCCCACGGCGTTCCACGCGACGCCGCCCCGGGTCAGCTTGAGCACCCGGTTGACGTCCTTGAAGGTGTTGCCGCCCTCGAGCTTGTTCTCCGCCGGGATGCGGCAGCCCTCGAAGGTGATGTCGGCGTTCTGCACCGTGCGCAGCGCGTACTTGCCCTCCATCTTGGTCGCGGTGAAGCCGGGGGTGCCCTTCTCCACCACGAAGGTCTTCACCGAGTCGTCGGCGACGTCCCGGGCGAAGACGACGACGATGTCGGCGAAGGTGCCGTTGCCGATCCACCGCTTGGCGCCGTCGATCACCCACTCGTCGCCGTCGCGCCGGGCGGTGGTCTCCAGGCCGAGCGCGACGTCGGAGCCGCCGTGCGGCTCGGTGAGCGCGAAGCAGCCGATCGTGTCGAGGGCCAGCATGCCGGGCAGCCAGCGCCGCTTCTGCTCCTCGGAGCCCAGGTTGACGATCGACCCCATCGCCAGCCCGTTGTGCACGCCGAGGAACGTGGCCATCGACGGGTCGACGCGCGAGGTCTCCAGCGCGATGAAGCCGGTGAACAGGCGCGAGCCCCGCGGGGAGCCCTCGGTGTCGTAGCTCCGGCCGACCAGCCCGGCTTCGGCGAACCGCGGGATCAGCTCCATCGGGAAGGTGGCGGCCTCCCAGTGCTCGTTGACATGGGGCCTGACCTCCTCCTGCAGGAACCGGCGGATGCCGGCGAGCTCCTCCCGTTCCTCGGCCGGCAGCAGGGACTCGTAGGCGTACAGGTCGCCGGGTAGCAGGTCGTCGGTCATGCGGGCGTCCTCTCGTCGGTGGCCTCGGGCTCCTACCCGCCGGCCGCGCGCCGCAACTCGACCGCCGCCGCGGGCAGCGGCGCCGTCGCCGCCCGGTACAGGGCGTGCTCGACGAGACCGCGCTCCCCCGCCGTCCGGCGGACGCCCGCCCGGACCTGCTCGACGGTGCCCGGCCCCATCTCCGTGAAGCCGACGACCACCCGGCCGCCGGGGGCCAGCACCCGGTCGACGACGTCCCACTCGGTGCCCGGCGGCGTCCAGAAGGCCCGCACGTCGAACGCGACGACGGCGTCGAACCAGCGCTCCGGCAGCTCCGCGGCGACCAGCGGCCCGCCGTGGACGGTGACCCGGCCGGCCTCGATCGACGCCCTGTTGCGGGCGGTCGCCGCCGCGACCATCGCCGGCGAGCGGTCGACCGCCACGACCCGCCCGCCCGGCAGCCGGGCGGCGAGCAGGTCGACGAGCACGCCGTGGCCGCAGCCGATCTCCAGCACCCGCTCCCCGGGCGCCGGGGCCACCAGGCCCGCCGCCCAGGTCAGCCGCTCCGACGCCCGCACGCCGGGTCGCCTAGCTCAGCATCCGGGTGCCCGCGGGCAGCACCCCGCCGGCGAGCAGCTCCGCCGTCACGTCCTGCAGGGCGGTCAGTGCGGCCCGCTGCGTGAACGGGCCGGTGGAGACCCGGGTGACCCCCATCCGCTCCAGCTCCGCGACCGGCGGCGTGGCGCCGGGGACGGCGAGCAGGCTCAGCCTCCCCCGGCCCAGCGCCCCGACCAGCGCGGCGATCTCGTCGGCGGCGACGACGCCGGGCACGAAGACCGCGGCCGCGCCGGCGGCCAGGAAGGCGCGGCCCCGGTGCGCCGCCTCCTCCAGCAGGGCCGCGCGGTCGGCGCCCTCCGGCGCGAGCAGGACGACGTCGGTGCGGGCGTTGAGCACGAAGTCGACGCCGGCGGCGCGGCCGGCCGCGAGCACCTCCGCCACCGCGGCGACCGCCTCGTCCAGCGGGCGGCGCGCGTCCTCGAGGTTGCCGCCGACGGCGCCGGCCGCGATCACCTGCGCCGCCGTCCCGCCCGGGTCGCCGTACCCGGCCTCCATGTCCACGGAGACCGGCAGCTCGGCGGCGGCGGCGATCCGCCGCACCACGTCCAGGTGCAGGTCCAGCGGGATGCGCTCGCCGTCCTCGTACCCGAGGGACGCCGCGATGGCGTGGCTGGCGGTGGCCAGGGCACCGGTCCCCGGCGTGGCGGCCACCACCCGGGCCGAGGTCACGTCCCAGACGTTGGCCAGGACCAGGATGCGGGGGTCGGTGTGCAGCCGCAGGAGGGTGCGGGCGCGGGATGCCAGGTCGGCCATGCCGGCAACCTAGGCGCCGCCGTGGTGCCCTGACCAGTGGTCTGGCGCAAGCCGGTCAGGTAAGGCTAACCTGCACCCGTTGCCCGGGGCAGGTACCGGAGCAGCACCGCCCTGCCGTCTCGCGATAGGCGACCCGCTCCATGTACGTGTGCCACTGCAACGTGGTGACCGACCGCGACATCCTCGAGGCCATCGCCAACGGCGCGCGCTGCGTCGCCGACGTCGCCCGCGAGACCGGGGCCGGGCGCACCTGCGGCAACTGCGTCGACTCGCTCCGCGACCTGGTGTGTCAGCATTGCCCGGTCCGGGCCGGGCGCGCGACCGAGCGTTCGGCCGAGCGAGAGCTGGGAGTATCCGGTGCAGCCCGTTAGCCCCCGCGTGGTCGAACTGCTCAACGACGCACTGACCTTCGAACTGACGGTCACCAACACGTACTTCCTCAACGCCCGCATGCTCGACGCCTGGGGTCTGCCCAAGCTGGGCAAGGTCTACTACGACCTCTCCATCGACGAGATGCGCGACGCGGACGCCCTCATCCAGCGCATCCTGCTCTTCGACGGCCACCCCAACCTGCAGCGCCTCGGCGCGATCCGCGTGGGCGAGACCGCCGAGGAGATGCTGGTGCTCGCGCTCGACAGCGAGAAGGCCGCCGTCGCCCAGTTCAACGCCTCGGCCAAGGAGTGCCACGACCTCGGCGACCACGGCACCGCGTCGGTGTTCGAGGAGATGGTCCTGGACGAGGAGAAGCACGCCGACTGGTTCGAGGCGCAGCTCGCCGCCATCGAGCGGGTGGGCTCCCCGCAGTACCTGGCCGCGCAGATCTCCACCGAGACGCCCTGAAGAAGGACCCCTCTGCCCCCCACGCGTCGCAGGCTCGGCGCGGGACCCTGCGGAGGGGCCGAGCACGGAGGGCCGCCCCCCGATCACCGGGAGGCGGCCCTCGGCGCGTCAGCCGGCGAGCAGGTCCTCCAGCGCCTCGAGCTGGAGGGTCGCGGCGGTGAGCCCGATACCGGTGTAGAAGACGTCGTCCTCCACGGCGAAGGCCCGGCCGTCGGTGACGGCGGTCAGCAGCGGCCACAGCGGTCCGGCCACGACCTGCGCCTCACCGGATTCGGCTGCCGGGCCGAAGGACGAGTACAGGATGACGTCGGCATCGGCCTCGGTGATCTCCTCCGGGCTCAGCTCCACGAAGGTGGGGATCTCGCCCTCGGGCAGGTCGACGTGGTCCAGGCCGATGTCGGCCAGGACCGTGCCGATGAACGACTCCGGCTGGTAGGCGCGGATCGGGCCACCGACGAAGCGGATCGGGCTGACCGTCGTCTCCGCGGGGTTCCCCACGGCCTGCCCGACCGCGTCGGCCCGCTCCTCGTACTCGGCGAGCGCGGCCTCGGCCTCCTCCTCCTTGCCCAGCGCCTCGGCGGCGAGCTCGAGGTTCTCCTTCCAGGTCACCCCGAGGAACTCGGCGAACACCGTGGGGGCGATCTGCGACAGCTGGTCGTACAGGGCCTCGTGGCGCACGGAGTTGGACAGGATGAGGTCGGGCTGCAGCGCCGCGATCTCCTCCAGGTCCGGCTCGGCGATGGTGCCGACGACCTCGACGCCCTCGGCGTCGTCGGCGAGGTAGCTGAGGAACTCCTCGGAGACGTCGGTGGTCACCGCGCCCACCGGGGTCACCCCGAGGGAGAGCGCCGAGTCCAGCTCGCCGGTGTCCAGGACGACGACCCGCTGCGGCTCCGCCGGGATCGCGGTGGTGCCCATGGCGTGCTCGACCGTGCGGGGGAACTCGGCCTCGCCGGCGGCCGCCGCGGCCGCCACCCCGTCGTCGGGTTCGGCGTTCCCACCGCAGGCGGCCAGGGCGAGGGCGGCCACCACGGCGAGGGCGGTCGCGCGGAAGGGGCGCATGGTCATCGTTCTCCTTCGGACGGCGCAGGTCAGGGGATGTGCATCTGGATCGGCCGGCGTCGGTGTGGAACACTGCCGGAAGCCAGGTTAGGCTAGCCTAAGTAAGCGGGCGCCCACACCGACCGAGCCCGGGAGCCGCCGTGACCGTCGAGATCGCGCAGATCCCCGCCTACCGCACCTTCCCGGTGCAGGTCGCGCGGGTGCAGCGGCTCAGCCCGAGCTTCCTGCGGATCACCTTCACCGGGCCGGAGATGGACGACCTGACGTCCAACGGCCGGGACCAGCGGATCAAGGTCATGCTGCCGCTGCCGGGGCGCGGCATCCTCGACTGCCCGGCCGGCGAGGACTGGTACGGCGCCTGGCGCGCCCTGCCGCCGGAGCGCCGGATGCCGATCCGCACGTACACCGTCCGGGCACTGCGCCCCGAGCACCGCGAGGTCGACGTCGACTTCGTCCTGCACGGCGCCACCGGGCCCGCCTCCGCCTGGGCCGAGCAGGCCGCCGCCGGCGACGAGGTGGTCCTGGTCGCGCCGAACGCCCGCTTCCCCGGCGAGACGGGCGGCTTCGAGTGGCACCCGCCGGCCGACGCCTCCTGCCTGCTGATCGCCGGCGACGAGACCGCGGTGCCGGCGATCTGCGCGATCGTCGAGGGCCTGCCCGCGGGCCCGCGCGCCAAGGTCCTGCTCGAGGTGCCGACGGCCGGTGACGCCCTGAACGTCGCCGCCCCGGCCGGGGTGGAGATCACCTGGCTGCCCCGCTGGCCCGCCGACGGCGCCCCCGCCGCGCCGCGTGGGCAGCTGCTCACCGAGGCCGTCCTGGCCGCGGTGCGCGAGCTGGGCGAGCTGATCGCCCCCTCCCCCGCGCCCGACCTGGCCGACGTGGACGTCGACGAGGGGATCCTCTGGGAGGTCCCCGCCGAGGGCGCCGCCGCGCCCGGCTCCTCCGGTGTCTACGCCTGGCTCGCCGGCGAGGCCGGTGTGGTCAAGGGCCTGCGCCGGCACCTGGTGCAGGAGGCCGGGGTCGACCGCCGGTCGGTGGCCTTCATGGGCTACTGGCGCGAGGGCCGCGGCTCCGACTGACGCCGCCTGCGTTTGACATCGTGTCATCGTCCGGTGTCACATGAGGCCGTGCCTGGCTACGACGTCCTCGCCACGGACGGCCTGAGCGTCATCGGGACCGTCGGCTTCTTCGTGCCCGCGGCCGTCCTGGTGGCGCTGGTCGCCGGCGCCGTCGTGCGCGACCGCCGGCTCACCGCGCGGGAGGCGGCGGCCGAGGCCGACCGCGAGGGCAGGACCCGGGAGCGGATCGCCGACGGCGAGCCCTCCGACCGCCCGCCGAACGGTTAGCCCCCGGGCTCGGACCGGTCGCCGGGCTCCCGCTGGTCCTCGAGCTCACCCAGGGCCGCCTCCACGGCGCCGGCCACCTCCGCGGCCATCTCGGTGCGGAAGGCCGCCAGCACCGCCTGCGCCGCCACCGGCTGGAGCCGGGTGACCGTGGCGAGGATGTCGTCGAGCTGCTCCGGCGGCGCGCCCGCCTCCACGAAGGCCCGCCAGACGGTGTCGACGAACAACTGGACGTAGGTGCGGCTGATCGCCCGCACGTGCTCGTCGACCTGCGCCTGGGCCGCCAGCAGCGCCGTGGCCGGCACGCCGAGCCCCACGACCTGGAGCCCGGCCATGAGCAGGGCCGGGTCGTGCACGTGGAGGCGCTCCCCGTCGAGCCGCTCCACGATGCCGTGCTCCACCAGCTGGTCGATCAGCTCGGGGTCGACGGGCGCGCCCGTCCGGGCGGCCAGCTCGGGGCCCGTGGCGACCTCCGGCTCCGGCGGGAGCCAGGGCTTCAGGAGCGCCCGGTGCAGCGAGAGGGTGGCCGAGCTGGCGGTGGGCGGCGCGCCGGTGAGGGTGCGCTCGATCATCGCCAGCGAGTAGCCCTCGGCGAGCATCTCGCGCACCAGCAGCAGCCGGGCGACGTGCTCGCGGCCGTAGTAGCCGGTGCGGCCGGCCAGCCGCGGCGGGGGCAGCAGCCCGCGTGCCGAGTAGGCCCGCACGTTCCGCACGGTGAGCCCCACACGGGCGGCCAGCTCGTCGACGGTCAGCTCACGCTCGGCGTCCTCACCGGCCGGCCCGGGCGGTGCTGCGCTCACCTGCTCCCCCTCTCCTCGTCACCTCAGCCTATGTCGCTCGTTCCATGTACCAGTTGCCGATGTAACTGTTACTGATGTTCCATAGCTACATGCCTGGGAGGGAAACCGTGCTGCTCACCGCCGAGACACGACCGGCCGGAGGTGCCGCCCTGGGCGAGGTCGTCCTCGCCACGGGCATCGGCGCCCTCCTGACGGTGGTCCTGCTGGCCCTGGTCCTCGCGCACCGCACCCGGCGGTCCACCGTGCTCACGCGGGTGGGCGACCGGCTGGGCGCCGCCACCGGCGCGCCGGCCTGGGTGGCGCTCCCGACCCTGCTCACCACGGTCTCGCTGCTCACGGCCCTGCTCGGGATGCTGTGGGACATCGCGCTGCACATCGGCGTGGGCCGCGACGAGGGACCGCTGGCCAACCCGGCCCACTACCTCATCCTCTTCGGGCTCTTCGGTGTCTTCGCCGGCGGCGTGCTCGCCTGCGCCATGCCGCTGGACGAGCGGCCCGGCCCGGCCGCCGTGCGGTTCGTCCGCGGCTGGGACGTCCCGGTCGGCGGCATCCTGCTCACCTGCGCGGGCTTCTACGCGCTGCTCGGCTTCCCCCTCGACGACGTGTGGCACCGCATGTTCGGCCAGGACGTGACGCTGTGGGGCCCCACGCACCTGATGCTGATCGGCGGCGCCGGCCTGTCGATCATCGGGCTGCTCGTCCTGGAGCAGGAGGGCCACGGCGGGCTCTCCACCGACGACGGGGACCGGGCGGGCGGCCGCACCGCGCGGTTCGCCCGGCGGACCTCGGCCATGGGCGGGCTGCTGCTGGGCATGTCGGTGTTCCAGGGCGAGTACGACTTCGACGTGCCGCAGTTCCGGCTGGTGCTGGAGCCGTTCCTCATCGCCGCGGCCGCCGGCATCGCGCTGGTCGCCGCCCGCATGTTCATCGGCCGCGGCGGCGCGCTCGCCGCGACGGCGTTCTTCCTCGTCGTCCGCAGCGCCATCGCGCTGGTCGTCGGCCCGGTCTTCGACGAGATCGTCCCCACGTTCCCGCTCTACCTGGGGTCGGCGCTCCTGGTCGAGCTCCTGGCCCTGGCGCTGCCCCCGGCCCGCCGGCCCCTGCTGTTCGGCGCCCTGGCCGGCGTCGCCATCGGCACCGTCGGCCACGCGACCGAGGCCGGGTGGACCCGCGTCGTCCAGGAGCTCACCTGGGGCAGCGACATCCTGGTCGAGGGCACCCTCATGGCGCTCGCCGGTGGCGTCGCCGGGGCCGTGCTCGGGGCACTGCTCGCCTCCGGCCTGCGCCGCCGGCTGCCGCGTCCCGCCGTCGCCCGCGGGGCGCTGCTGGCCTGCCTCGCCGTGCTGGCGGCGGCGGTCGCGAACGGCCTGGTCGCGACCGTGCCCGACGACGTCGAGGCGACCTTCACCATCGAGGAGGTCACCACCGAGCCCCGCACCGCGCAGATCGGCGTCCGGCTGGACCCCGCCGGCTTCCCGGACGACCCCGCGTGGGTGCAGATCACCGCGTGGCAGGGCCAGGGCCTGGTCGTGACCTCCCTGGAACGGGTCGGCGAGGGCGAGTACCGGACGACCGAGCCCGTGCCGCTGCACGGCACGTGGAAGACGCTGCTGCGCGTGCACGACGGGCGCGTGCTCACCGCGTTCCCGGTCTACCTGCCGCGGGACGAGGCCATCCCCGCCGACGAGATCCCCGCCGAGGACGGCATGACCCGCGGCGCGATCCCCGAGATCGACATCCTGCAGCGGGAGCTGCAGGACGCCGGCGGTGGCCTCTGGCTGGTGGCGAACCTCGTGGTCCTGGCCTGCACGCTCGCGCTCGTCGCCGCGATGGCCTGGGGCGTGGGCCGGTACGCCCGCCGCGCCGCCGTGGCGGAGCCGTTCGCCGACGCCCCTGCCGACGGCACCCTGGAGCGCGTGACCACCGGGGCGGTGCGCCGGTGACCCGCCGCGGGGCGGCAGCCGCCGCCCTGGTGCCGCTGGCGCTGGTGCTGGCCGGCTGCGCCGGCACGCCGGCCCCCGCCGGCGAGGGGACGGCGGCACCGGCCGCCGTCTCCGCCGTGGCGGCCACCCCCGGCGGCAGCTCCCCGCCGGCCCCCCCGTCCGAGGCGGCGGGCCGGCGGATCGAGGTGCGGTACGCCGACGGCCAGGTCTCCGGCGGCACGAGCCGGGTGCCGGTGCCGGTCGGCGAGCCGGTCACCGTCGTCGTCACCTCCGACGTCGCCGACGAGGCCCACCTGCACGGGTACGACGTCCTGGCCGGCCTCGTCCCGGGGCAGCCGGCGGAGCTGGCGTTCGACGCCACGATCCCCGGAGTGTTCGCGCTGGAGCTGCACCGGGCCGGGACGGTGCTGCTCACGCTGCAGGTCGGGTGAGCCTCCTCGCGCACGGGGTCGGCTCACGCACGGACCTCCCGATCCCGATCGGCTTCGCGCTGTACGGCGCGGGCGCGGCGATCCTGGTCGGCTTCGCCGTCCTGCTCCTGTTCTGGCGCACGCCGCGGCTGGGTGGCCCGGAGTCGGGCCGCCCGCTGCCCGCGGGACTCCAGCGGCTGCTCGACGGCGCCCCGCTGCGGCGGGGGCTCCAGGCGCTGGCGCTGGCGGTCTCGGCCTTCGTCGTCGCGGTCGCGCTGCTCGGGCCCGACGAGACCTCGGGCAACCTGGCGCCCTGGGTCCTGTACGTGACGTTCTGGGTGGGGCTCGTGCCGGCGAGCCTGCTCCTCGGGCCGGTCTGGCGGGTGGCGAACCCGCTCCGGCTGCTGCACCGCCTGCTGCGCCCCGCCGTGCCCGCGCCACCCGGCGCCGCACGGCTGCCCTCCCTGGGGGTCTGGCCCGCCGCGGGTTCGCTCCTGGTCTTCGTCTGGCTGGAACTGGTCGTCCCGGGCCGCGCCGAGCCGGTGACCGTCGCGGTGTTCCTGCTGCTGCACGCCTTCGTGCACGTGGCGCTGTCGCTGTGGTTCGGCGAGGGGTGGTTCGCCCGCGGCGACGGGTTCGAGGCCTACTCCGCGCTGGTCGCCCGGCTCTCCCCCTGGGGACGGCGGGACGACGGCCGGCTGGTGCTGCGCAACCCGCTCGCCAACGCCCTGGCCACCCCGGCCGAACCGGGGCTGACCGCCCTCGTGGTCGTGCTGCTGGGCTCGACCGGCTTCGACGGGCTCACCCGCACGGTGTGGTGGCAGACCGGTCCGGGGGCGGGGGACGACGTGCTCTCGGGCACCGTGGGGCTGCTGGCGTCGATCGCCGTGGTCGCCGTCCTCTACGCGCTGGGCACCCGGCTCTCCGGTCGGCTGGCCGGTCAGGACCCGGGCGTCCAGCCGGGGCGGTACGCGGCCACCGTCATCCCGATCGCGCTGGGCTACACGGTCGCGCACTACTTCAGCTTGCTGCTCCTCGACGGGCAGCGGACCTGGATCCTGGTGAGCAACCCGTTCGGCGCGGCCGGCGTCGACCTGTTCGGCACCTACGGCAACCGGGTCGACCTCACCGCGGTGGGCTCGGACGCGATCGCGCTGGTGCAGGTGGGGGCGATCATCGCCGGCCACGTCGCCGGGGTGACGCTGGCGCACGAGCGCGCGCTGCTCTCGGCCCGGCACGCGCGGGCGTCCGACCAGCTCCCGCTGGTCGTCGTGATGGTGCTGCTCACCCTCGGCGGGCTGGGGCTGCTGTTCGGCTTCTGAGCCGGGTCCGCTCACCCCTTCGGGCGCTTCCCGTGCTCGCCGCGTCCAGCACCGGCCCCGGCCTGCCGATGGCCCCCGTGCCGGACCGACCTCCGGACCGGCCCACCGGTCCCCGGGCCGACGAGTGCGAAAGGACCGCCTCGTGATCGCTGTGACCTGCCGCAACGGCGAGCACTTCTCCGTCGACCCCGACCACATCGAGCGGATCGAGCGCCACGCCGACACGGTCGTCCACCTGGTCGACGGCACCCACTACGTCGTCGAGACGGCGTTCGAGGAGGTCCTGCGCTCGATCGCCGCCCACCGCGCCGGTGCGCTCGTCGCCCGGTCGCGGCTCACCGACGGGTACGCCGCCCTGCCGGCCGCTGCCCGGCTCGCCCGGCGGCGCGGCAGCGGCCGCGCGCCCGAGCCGGGGCTGGGCGCCGTCCCCCACTGACGACGGCGGCCCGGCCGGGGCGCCTCCCCGACCGGGCCGCCGCTCGCCGCGCTCAGCTCAGCGGCGGTCGAGCCGCAGCACCGCCATGGCGCGTGCGGCCATCTCCGCCTCGCCCAGCGCGTTGGGGTGCACGATCACCGGGTTCAGGCCCTGCAGCACCGGCTCGATCCAGCGGACGCCGATCGGCTGGCAGGCGTCGTGGCCGTCCGAGACGCGGCTCAGGTCGACGTAGGTGACCCCGGACATGGACGCCGCCCGCCGCACCACGTCGTTGAGGGTCGCCTGCAGGTCGCGCAGGTACGGGATGTCACCCGCGGCGATGGTCATGCGGTCGAAGCAACCGCCGCTGGCCGGCACGATCCAGGGGTAGCCGAGGATCGCGACCCGCGCGTTCGGCGCCGCCGCCCGCACCGCCCGCAGGGCCTCCACCAGCGCCGGGAAGGTGGTGCTGCGCACCGTGTCGGTGAACGAGGTGCCGTACCGGTCCTTGCACGGGCTGCCCTGGCCGAGCGTGCTGAGCCCGGCCGAGCTGCAGGCCAGGACCGAGTTGATGAAGACGCCGCTGTCGTTGCCGCCGATCGTCATGGTGACCAGCTGGGTGTCGCGGCCCAGCGCCTGGAGCTGCGGGGCGACCCCGGGGTGCTGCCCGGT
This sequence comes from Blastococcus sp. SYSU DS0541, assembly GCF_054050875.1. Taxonomy (NCBI): domain Bacteria; kingdom Bacillati; phylum Actinomycetota; class Actinomycetes; order Geodermatophilales; family Geodermatophilaceae; genus Blastococcus; species Blastococcus sp. SYSU DS0541. The sequence goes on from NZ_JBJHAD010000005.1 coordinate 89,220, forward strand.
GAAGAAGTCGCCGGTCTCCGCGCCCCCGCAGGTCACGTCGGTGAGCTGGGCGCCGATCGCGCGGGCGATCACGTTCGGGTAGTTGCGGGTCGAGCGCAGGCACTGCGGCGGGGCCGCGAGGTCCGGCGGGAGGACGCCGGAGGCCGCGCTGTAGGAGTCGCCGAGGGCGACGTAGCGCAGCGGGGCCGGCGCGGCCTGGGCGGAGGGCGCCACCACGACGCCGGTGAGGACCGCGACGGCGGCGAGGACGCAGGTAGCGAGACGGCGCACGTCTCCTCCAGATCGGGTGGGGGCGGTGTGCGCGGACCAACGCGCGACCTCGTCAGCGGTTACGCAGGGCACACAGGCACCCGCGCCACGGGAGCGCCCGCCGGTCGGCCGCTACCGTCGGATCCATGGGCCGGAGGCGCGTCGTGCTGGCCGTCGTCGCGGTGCTGGTCCTGCTCTCGGCGGCCTCGCTGTTCGTCCGCGACAGCCCCGGCAACCGGCTGGCGCACGCGGTCCTGCACTTCGAGTGCTTCCTCTCCGCGTCCGACGAGCCGGGCGGCGCCGTGGCCCTCGGCGACTCGATCACCGCCGGGAGCCACGTGGGGGCGCTGCCCATCGGGGTCGACGACGCGTACGTCGACGTGCTCGGCTGCCGCGAGGACTCCCCCGTCACCTACGGCGGCAACTTCGGGGTCGGCGGGGAACGCAGCGACGAGATCCTCGCCCGGGTGCCCGAGGCGCTCGCCCCGCGCCCGGCCACGGTGCTCGTGCTCGCCGGCACGAACGACGTCCGGCAGGGCCGGGCCGGGGGGACGATCGACACGCTGACCCGGATCGCCGAGGAGATCGAGGCCGGCGGGGCGGCGCCCGTCTTCGCCACCCTCCCCCCGAGCGCCGAGTTCCCCGCCGAGACCATGGCCCTCAACGAGCGGCTGCGCGCCTGGGCGGACGAGCGCGGGGTGGAGCTGCTCGACTTCTGGACGCCGCTGGCCGACCCGGACGGCACCTTCGCCGAGGGCATGAGCGACGACGGCACCCACCCCTCGGCCGCGGGCACGGAGGTGCTGGCCGACGTCGTCGCCGACGCCCTCGGCTGAGTGGCGCGTACGCCGCTAGCTGCGCCGGCGCCACCAGGAGCGGTACCGGCAGCGGCAGAAGTCGGCGAGTTCGAGGCAGTCGTCGCACGTCATGCCGACCAGGGTGGAACGCGCCGGCTCGGACCGGTGCCACCTCGGCGCCGGCCCTCACCCGAATGGGGCCGGGTGCCGATGGGCAGGCATCGATGCGTGCCCTGATCGACGAGTCGCGCCGGGCGCGCTGCGGCCAGAGCCATCCTGAGGCGGGGACGACCCCGCCGGCCGCTCGTGTGGACCGGTGGCGCCTGACGGCAGGGACTCGTCGTCGGCTGCCGCCGACGGTACGGGGAATCGGGCGGGGCGGAGATGACCACGGCAACGGGCGGGCGGCCCAGGGCGCACAGCGCGCGACGGACGGACCCAGCCGGTAGCTTGCACGGCACCGACCCACCGGCGCCGTCACCGCGACGGGGCCGGGACGCGCGGCCCCGGCGGGTCGTCGGCAGCGAGGAGGCGCGGTGGACGGCCGGAGCCCTGCATGAGGCGGCTGCGGGTGGCCTGCGTGGGCAGCGGCTTCATCGCCGGCCAGCACCTGCGAGCTCTCGCCCGCCTGCCCGAGGTCGACGTCGTGGCGATCGCCGACAGCCGGCCGGAGCGCGCCGAGGAGACCGCCACGCGGTACGGGGCACGCCCGTACGGGGACGGGTTGGCGTTGCTGGAGACGGAGGATCTCGACGCGGTCTGGTTGTGCGTGCCGCCGTTCGCGCACGGGGCCCTCGAGGCAGCGGCGATCGACCGCGGACTGCCGTTCTTCGTCGAGAAGCCCCTCGCGTCGGACCTGCCGACCGCGGAGGCCGTCGCCGGCCGGCTGGTGGGGACGGGGCTCCCGACCGCGGTGGGCTACCACTGGCGGCACCTCGACGTCGTGCAGCGTGCCGCTGACCTGCTCGCCGACGAGCCCGTCCACCTCCTCACCGGCTACTGGCTGGACAAGACGCCCCCGGTCCCGTGGTGGCCGAGACGGGGGCACTCCGGCGGCCAGGTGGTGGAGCAGACGACGCACATCTTCGACCTCGCCCGCCGGTTGGCCGGAGAGGTCGAGACGGTGGCGGCCGTCGAGCGAAGCGCCCCGGAGGGGCCGGAGGACGTCCCCACCGCCTCCGCCGCGCTGCTGCGGTTCGCCTCGGGGGTGGTGGGCAGCATCTCCTCCACCCGGGTGCTGGGCTGGCGGCACCGGGTCGCCCTCCAGGTGGTGACGGGTGGGTGCGTCCTCGAGCTGTCCGAGCGTGGGCTCACCGACCACGAGCTCCGGGTGACCACTGCCGAGGGCGAGGAGGTCCTGCGGTCCGAGCAGGACCCGATCGCCACGGAGGACCGCGAGTTCGTCGACGTCCTGCTCGGCCGGGTGCAGCAGGCCCGTGTCCCCTACGGGGAGGCGCTGCGCACGCACGTCCTGGCCTGCGCCGCCGACCGCGCTGCCCGCGAGGGGGTTCCGGTGCGGCTCACGGACGGCGACGTGGATGGCTGAGCGGCGCGTGCGGTCCATCGGCGTGGCCGAGCCCGGCCGGCCCGTGATCCTGGACGACGCAGAGCCCGAGCCGGGACCGGGGCAGGCGTGGGTGGCCACCGAGTGGTCCGGTATCAGTGCCGGGACCGAGGTCGCCCTCGTCCGCGGGACCGACCCGCAGCACCGGCTGGGCTGGGACCCGGACCTGCGGGCCTTCGGGGTGGGCGCCCGGGACGGCTACCCGAAGCGCAGCCTCGGCTACATGGAGGTCGGCCGGGTGACCGAGAGCAGCACGGACGCCCTGCCCGTCGGGACTCGCGTCGCCATGGCCTACGGCCACCGCACCGGCCGCTGTGCCGATCCCGCCCGCACGACGGCGATCACGGTGCCGGACGACCTCGATCCCGTGCTCGGGATCTACCTCGCGCAGATGGGCCCGATCTGCGTCAACGGCCTCCTCCACGCCGCCGCGGCGCTCGCCGGGCCCGAGGCTCCCCTGGACGCCGGCGTCCGGGACCGCCACGTGCTCGTCACAGGGGCCGGCGTCATCGGGCTCCTCACCGCTCTGCTCGCCGTCCGGCACGGTGCGGCAGCGGTGGCCGTCGCCGAACCGTCCGCTCAGCGGCGCGCGGTCGCGGACGCCCTCGGACTCGACACCATCGACGACGCCGACGGCCGCGGCTGGCTCGAGGCCAAGCACCGCTGGCGGCACGGTCCAGGGGACGCCGGCGCCGACGTCGTCCTCCAGTGCCGCGGGCACGACGTCGCCCTCGCCACCGCCCTGAAAGCCCTGCGGCCGCAAGGCACGGTGGTCGACCTGGGCTTCTACCAAGCCGGTGCCGGGGCCGTCCGGCTGGGCGAGGAATTCCACCACAACGGCCTGGCGCTGGTCTGCGCGCAGATCGGCCGGGTGCCACGAGGCATGGCGAGGACATGGACGCGCACAGCGCTGGCGGCGGCCACCCTCGACCTGCTGCGGGACCGCGGCGCGCAGATCCGCTCGTCGCTGGTCACCGATGTCCTCCCCTTCGAGGACGGCCCCCGTTTCCTGGCCGACCTGGCCGGTCGACGGCTGGCGAGCCCACCGCTGCAGGCGGTGCTGCAGTTCGGGCCCGGCTGACCCACCGCGCCCCTGCCAGAGCACCACGTGCTGTGTTGGCGGTGCGCAGGCACGTCGAACGGTCCGTCACGGCCCCTCGGCAGTCGCTGCGCTCCTCCGGCGTGAGGACGGCGGGTTCCTCGCATCGCGGACAGCGAGCGACCGGGCGAACGGCTCGGCAGACGACTCGGCACCACGGCAGGCGCTCCCGATCGGTGGACGGGGCGACGTCAGGACGTCCTCGTAGACGCGCAGGGTGTCCTGCGCCATCCGCCGCGCGGTGAACAGTTCCACGTACCGGCGCCGCCCGGCCTGCGCGTACCGCTGCCGCAGGGCCGGGTCGGCGAGCAGTTCCGCGATCGCCTCGGCGAGGGCGGGCGGGTCCTCGGGCGGCACGAGCGTCCCGGTCACCCCGGAGACCACGACCTCCGCCGTTCCGATGACGTCGGTGGCGACCACGGGGAGCGCGGCGTCCATCGCCTCGAGTGCCGCCAGGGGCATGCCCTCCTGGCGGGACGGCAGGACGAAGACGTCGGCGGCGTCCAGCAGCATCCGGGCGTCGGTGCGGTGTCCGGGGAGGTGGAGGAAGTCGGCCACGCCGAGCTCGGCCGCCTGGCGGGCCAGGGCGTCGGCCAGGTAGCCGCCGCCGACGATCACCACCGCCAGGCACGGGAAGCGTGCCGCGAGGGCGGGCATCGCCGCCACGAGGTGGCGCTGCCCCTTCTGCACGAGGAGCCGGCCCACGTTCATGACGACCATGTGGTCGGGGCGCAGGCCCAACGCTCGCCGCGCGGCCGCCCGGCCGGGAGCCGGTCCGCGGGGGGCGATCCCGTTCGGGACGGTCACCAACCGGTCGGCGGGCACCCCGATGCGCTCGTGCGTGAGCCGCACCCCCTCGGAGACGGCGATGAGCCGGTCCACCGCGGTGATGGCCCGGAAGAATGGCGCGCGCTTCCGCGGGTTCAACAGCCACGGCTGGTGCTGGGTCTGCACCACGGCCGGCACGCCGGCCCGGCGCGCCGCCCGGGCGCCGTCGAAGTTCTCCCGCCCGCTGCCGACGTGGATGTGGAACACGTCCGCCGGGTGGGCGCTGAGGAAGTCGACGACGGCCTGACCGAACTCGGGGTCTCGCGGAGGAGGAAGAGCGCGGGTGGCGACCCCCAGCGCCTCGGCACGGTCGAGGACCCGGCGCCCGCTCGCCGTCCCCCAGCAGAGCACCGAGACGTCGGCCTCCGACCGGAACTCCGCGGCCAGGTCGAGCATGTGGGAGCCCATCCCGGAGGGGTCGACCGACGGGGAGTACAGGCAGATCGACAGCCGTCGGCGAGGCCACGCCGCGCACCCGGATGCCAGGGACGACTCCCCCGCTGCTGAGGGGCCGAGGCCGTCAGTCGCCTCGTCGGCCGCGGTCGCCATCGACCACCTCTTCTCCGCTCTCGTTGGCCGCACGATGGCGGGGAGAGGTCGATCGCGCAAGTGCCTCCGCTCCCGCTCGCACCCGGCGCTCCATGGGCCGGGCGGCGTGGCTGCGACTACGGTCGGACGGCGTGGAGTTCCGTCGACTGGGCCGGTCGGGCCTGAACGTCTCGCAGATCGCCTTCGGCAACTGGCTGACGCACGGCAGCCAGGTGGAGGAGGACGCCGCCGTCGCCTGCGTGCAGGCGGCGCTCGACGTCGGGATCACCACGTTCGACACCGCCGATGTGTATGCCGGCACGGCCGCCGAATCCGTGCTCGGCCGCGCACTCGCAGGTCAGCGCCGTGAGGGTCTGGAGATCGCGACCAAGGTCTACTGGCCGACGGGGCCCGGCCCCAACGACCGCGGGCTGTCCCGCAAGCACGTCACCGAGAGCTGCCACGCGTCGCTCCGGCGGCTCGGGACCGACTACATCGACCTCTACCAGGCGCACCGGTACGACCCCACGGTGCCGCTGGAGGAGACGATGACCGCCTTCGCGGACCTCGTGCGGGCCGGCAAGGTGCTCTACCTCGGCGTCTCCGAGTGGCAGGCCGACCAGATCGCCGCCGCAGCCTCCCTGGCCCGGGAGCTGGGAGTGCAGCTGATCAGCAACCAGCCGCAGTACTCGATGCTCTGGCGGGTCATCGAGGCCCAGGTCGTTCCCACCTGCGAGCAGGAGGGGCTGTCCCAGATCGTCTGGTCGCCGCTGGCGCAGGGAGTGCTCACCGGCAAGTACCGGCCCGGGGAGCAGCCGCCGGAGGGCAGCCGGGCCAGCCACACCGGGGTCGGCTTCCAGGTGGCGGGGTTCCTTGCCGACGACGTCCTGGTCCGCGTGCAGCGGCTGCGTCCCATCGCCGATGATCTCGGCCTGACGATGGCGCAGCTGGCGCTGGCCTGGGTGCTGCAGAACCCGAACGTCGCCGCGGCGATCATCGGCGCCAGCCGTCCCGAGCAGGTCCACGACAACGTCAAGGCGGCCGGGGTCCGGCTCGAGGCCGACGTCATGACCCGCGTCGACGAGGTGCTCGGCGACGTCGTCGAACGCGACCCCAGGACCGTCTTCCTGCCCGCGGACAAGGCGGCGAGGGAAGCGGCGGCCTGACGGCTCGCGACCGAGCCGGCGCGCCCCGCCCGTCGACAGCTCCACGAAGGAGCGCAACACTCTTACCTCACGTTAGGGTAGGGGCGTGTTCCACGGTCCTGACCGCACGTCGGCGCTCGCCCTCGGCCCCGGCACGCTCGGGTCGCTGGCGCCGGCGGTCGCGATCCCGTCCTACGACCGTCGCCGGGTGCGCACCGGCATGGTGCACATCGGCGTCGGCGGGTTCCACCGCGCGCACCAGGCCATGTACGCGGACCGGCTGATGAATGCCGGCAAGGGCCTCGACTGGGGGATCTGCGGAGTCGGCGTCCTACCCTCGGATCGGCGCATGCACGAGGTCCTGAGCGCACAGGACGGGCTGTACACCCTCGTGGTGAAGCACCCCGACGGATCGCTGGAACCACGGGTCGTCGGTTCCCTCGTCGAGCACCTGCTGGCGCCCGACGACCCCGAGGCCGTGGTCGAGAGGATGGCGGACCCCGAGACCCGGATCGTCTCCCTGACGATCACGGAACGCGGCTACAACTCCGACCCGGTGTCCGGTGCCTTCGACGACAGCACGCCGGAGGTCCGGGCCGACCTGCGCCCCGACGCGGTCCTCAGCACCACCTTCGGTCTGGTCACCGAGGCCCTGGCTCGCCGCCGATCCCGCGGGCTCGCGCCGTTCACCGTCCTCTCGTGCGACAACCTGCAGAACAACGGCGACGTCGCCCGACGGGCGTTCACCGCCTTCGCCACCCTGAGGGACCCCGAGCTGGGTGCCTGGGTGCGGCGAGAGGTGTCCTTCCCCAACAGCATGGTCGACCGGATCACGCCCCTGACCACACCCGACGACGTGGCGTGGCTGCGCGATCGGCTGGGCGTCGCGGATGCGTGGCCGGTGGTGTGCGAGCCCTTCGCCCAGTGGGTGATCGAGGACAGGTTTCCGACCGGCCGCCCGGCGTGGGAGGACGCCGGGGTCCAGCTGGTCGAGGACGTCACGCCCTACGAGCTCATGAAGCTGCGATTGCTCAACGGCAGCCACCAGGCGCTGGCCTACTTCGCACACCTGGCCGGATACCGCTTCGTGCACGACGCCTGCCGGGATCCGCTGTGGTCCCGGTTCTTGCAGGACTACATGGACCGGGAGGTCAGCCCCACCCTCCCTGACGTTCCCGGCGTGGACCTCGAGCACTACAAGCGGATCCTCCTGGCCCGCTTCACCAGCGCCGCCGTCGCGGACACGGTGACCCGGCTGTGCAGCCAGACCTCGGCGTTGATCCCCAAGTACGTACTGCCGGTGATCCGTGACAACCTCGCTACCGGCGGAGAGGTGCACCGGGCCGCAGCCGTCGTCGCCAGCTGGGCGCGGTTCGCCGAGGGCCGGGATGACCAGGCGCGCCCGATCACCCTCGTCGACCGGCAGGCCGACCGCGTCCGCGCCAACGCCGGCCGGCTCGACGAGGACCCACTGGCCTTCGTCGCCGACCGCAGCATCTTCGGCGACCTGGTGGACGACGAGCGCTTCGTCGAGCCCTACCGACGGGCCCTGGCGGTCCTTCGTGCATGCGGCGCGCGGGCCACCCTCGCCACTCTCGTGGATGCGCCGGCCGGCTCGGGCTGAGCGGTCGCACACCGGCTGGTCACAGTTCTCCCCCCGCCCGCTCCGGCGGCCGCACTCCCGCCAGTCCCTGTCCAGGTGCGCCGAATGCGCGTACCGTCGAGTTCAGCGGCGATGTGCACGTGCGTCGACACTGCGTCCAGCATCGGCGTATCCGCGATGCGGGCCCCTCGACCGGGGCCTGCTGCCGAGGCCACCTCGCCCCCGGTGTCACCACCGGAGGCCCTGCCGTGGACGGCACGCACAACGCTCACCCCGCGACGGCTGCCGAGGCGCTCGAGCAGCTGGGGCGACTCTCCCTGCGCGACCTGTCGATGCAGGCCCTGCTGCAGACGGTGGCCGACCTCACCACGGAGGTCATGCCCGGCCACCCCGACACCTCGGTGACGCTGCTGGTCAGGGGGCGACCCACCACGGTGGTGTCCACCGGGCAGCTCGCCGTGGCCCTCGACGAGACCCAGTACGAGGGCTGCCACGGCCCCTGCCTGCACGCGGCGCGGACCGGCGAGCTGATCGAGATCCTCGACACCCGCGCCGACACCCGGTGGCCGGACTACAGCCGCCGCGCGGCCGAGCACGGCAACCTGAGTTCCCTGGCCGTCCCCCTGCTCATCGACGGGGACGCAGAGGTGACCGGGGCGCTGAACATCTACGCCCGCCGCACCCACGCCTTCGACGAGGACAGCCGATCGGCCGCCACCCGGTTGGGCCCGTACGCCGCGGTCGCGGCCGGCAACCTGCACGCCTACCGGAACGCCCGCGACACGGCCGAGAACCTGCAGCTCGCGCTGCAGTCCCGCGCGGTCATCGACCAGGCCAAGGGCGTGCTCGTGGAGCGGCACAAGCTGACGCCTGACCAGGCCTTCCAGCTCCTGGCGCGCGCATCGATGCACAGCAACCGAAAAGTCCGCGACCTCGCCGACCACCTCGTGCACACCGGCGAGCTCCTCGGCACGTCGCCGGGCGACGACCTCGGTCGTCCCTGACCCGAGGCGGCCACTCCCTCAGCGAGGCCGCCTTCCCGCCACCCCGCCGTCGCTCGCCGGAGCCCCGGTTGCGTCCCGCGACCCGTCGTCCTTCACGAAGGGACTCTCATGACCAGCACCGCCCTCGCCTGCCCCCTGACCGTCGTCGCCCATCGGCTCGGAGACCTGGGGCCGGACTCGCTGTGGTGGGCCTATCTCGAGTGCGGCGGAAACCGTTCCCGCACCGACATGGCCGACTACCTCGCCGGCACGACGCTCTGGCCGGACAACGAGCACAACGCCCTGTCCCAGGCCCTGAACGAGGCCCTGTGGGACGTCGGCAGTCCGAGCCTCGTCCCGGTTCGGGGGGCTCGTGACGAGGCGCACCAGGCCGTGGCACCGGCGGGCGCCCCGTGGCCGCGGCCTTGCCGGGACCACCCCGGTCCGGCTGGATTCAACTGAACCGGCCCCTGCGATGATCGGCCGACCGCCGCCACCCCCCGCCACCGTGGTCGCTCACCAGGCCGACAGCGGGGGGAGGATCTCCGCCTCGTCGTCGCAGGGGTGCACGGGCGAGAACCGGAACCCGCCGTCCTGAGGCGCTCGTCGCCCCGTACCGGCCGGCACGGCAGCACGGTTGTGCTCTTCCACATCCGGCGGTGCTGCGGTGTCAACGCCCCAGGGTGCCGGTCTCCGTGAGCAGTTCGGCGACCTCCGTGAGCTTGCTGTTGGTCTCCTGACTCGTCCTGACCAGCAACGCGAACGCCATGTCCCCGGTGATCTTGTAGCGCTCCATCAGGATCCCTTTGGCCTGGCCGATGACGTCGCGGCTGGCCAGAGCGGCGGTGATGTGGTGCAGGTCCTGAGCGTTGGCGACCGCGATCGCGGCGTGGCTGGCGTACAGCAGACCGATCCGCTCCGACTCGTCGGTGAACGCCCCGGGCCGGCGGGACATCAGGTTCAGGGCGCCGAGGTCGCTCCCGTGCACGAACAGCTGGATGCACAGGATGCTGGCCACGTCGAGCTCCGCGGTGGCCCGACGGGCCAGCTCCGGCCAGCGCGGGTCGCCGGCCAGGTCGTCGACGCGCACGGTGACCTGCTGGTACACGGCGTCCAGGCAGGGGCCCTGACCGATCTCCCGCTGCAGGTCGTCGAACCGCCGCGCCCGCTCGCCGGTGGCTGCGGCCGAGATCACCCGCCGGCGTCCCTGCACCAGGCTGACAGTGGCCTCCTCTGCTCCCGGGATTGTGCCCGCGACCGCCGAGACGATGAGCTCCATGACCGCCGGGGGGTCGCTCTGGTGCTGCATCTGCCGCGCGAGGTCGGACAGGCGCTGGGACAGGTCGTGACGGACCGCGTCACCGGTGGCGTGCGTCGACGGCCGCCCCCGACCGTCGGCGGGTACGGGGTCCGCGTCAGTCCGCCAACGCTCGTCACCGGAAGGCCCGGGCGCGCCAGGACTCGTGTGGCCCACCCCCGCACTCTTGCACGACCGCTGGGCGTCCGGGAATGCATACCCGGGCTCCTCGGCCGCGGTTCCGCACCAGCGGCCGCCCCAGAAGACTTCACCGGCACGGGCGTGCCGGGGCGTGTTCCCGAACATGTCCGCGCCGTATCGCGGTGGCGTACGGTTGGCCCCACGCCGCGACGAGCGGCGATCGCGGCGTCAGGAAGCGGCCTCGCGACCACGGGAGATGCGCCCAGCGCCATCTCCGTCGTCGACGAGAACCCCGTCTCGCCCTCGGCCGAATAGACAGGCCGGACAGCCGTGAGCACCCATCTATCGTCCGCCGCACCCGTCACCGACGCGCAACAGGCGTTTGCCGAACTCGCCCGGGTCGCTCTCGGCCAGGAATCGATGGAGTCGGTTCTGCGGCGCGTCGCCGTGCTGGCCAAGCAGGTCATCCCCGGCGTCGCGGAGTCCTCCGTCAGCGTGGTCGTCAACGACAAGGCCACCACGGCGGCCTACACCGGTGCGCTGGCCCTGCAGCTGGACGAGACCCAGTACGGCCGCGGCTACGGCCCCTGCCTGGAGGCCGCGGTGGGGGAAGAGCTGCGGGAGATCCCCGACGCCCGCACCGAGACCCGCTGGCCGGACTACGCCCGGGCCTGCGTCGAGCACGGTTCGCTGAGCTCCCTGTCCGTCCCGGTCCCCGTTCACCAGACCGTCCATGCCGCCCTGAACCTCTACGCGGTCGGCGCACACGCCTTCGGCGCCGAGGCCGCAGTCGTCGCCCGCGAGTTCGCGTCCTACGCCGCCGTGGCCGTGGGCAACATGCATCTCTACGAGACCACCCGCCAGCGGGCCGAGAACCTCGAGATCGCGATGCAGCACCGGGCCGTCATCGAGCAGGCCAAAGGCGTCCTGATGGCCCAACGGCGCTGCGACGCGGCGGAGGCCTTCGACATCCTGGCCATGGCCTCCCAACGCGCCAACCGGAAGCTCCGGGAGATCGCCGCCGCGATCGTGGCCGGCGTCGCGGATCGGCCCCGGTGACGCGGCGACCGGAGGCCGCCCTTCCCCACGGACCCCGCTCCCACCTCTGAGGGGAACGCCATGACCGACCCTGCGGCCCGACCCGCTGACCGCCTGCAGGAGGAGCCCGCGGAGCTCTCCCCCGCCCTGAGGCAGATGGCCGGGCTGGTCCTGTCCCGGGAGACGGTCGACAGCGCCCTTCGACTGGTCACCACGCTGGCCGAGGTCACCGTCGCCGGGAGCATCGGCGCCGGCGTCACCCTCGCCGACGAGCACGGCAAGCGCTCGCGGGCGTCCTCCAACCAGGCCGTGGAAGAGGCCGACGGCCTCCAGTACGAACTCGACGAGGGACCGTGCCTGACCGCGTGGCGATCGCGGCAGCTGGTCCGCATCGACGACACCGCCACCGACACCCGCTGGGCGGCGTGGAGCGCCGCGGCCGGTGCCCGGGGGGTGCGCTCGGTGCTGAGTACCGCCCTCGTGGTCGCCGATGAAGCCATCGGCGCCATCAAGGTCTACTCCGACCGCCCGGACAACTACGACGCGCACGCCGAGCGGGTGATGAGCCTGTTCGCCCAGCAGGCAGCGATCCTCCTCGCGAACACCCAGAGCCTGCAGCACGCCCGCCGGCTCAGTCGCCAGCTGACCGATGCCCTGGGCAGCCGGGACGCGATCAACCGGGCAACGGGCATCCTCATGGCACAGGGAGCGGCCGACGGGCATGCCGCCTTCACCCTGCTCGCCGATACCGCCCGCAGGTCGGGCCGTTCCGTCGAGGAGGTCGCGCGGGAGCTCCTGACCGCGGCTCCCCGGGACGACGACCGCCTTCAGGCCTGACGAGGGGCGGTTCCATCGCCATGGACACCGACGACCGGCACCGGCTCTGCGAGACGGCGCGGGTGCGGGCGGAGCTGACCGTCCAGGAGCTCTGGCTGCGCTACCTGGCCCTCGGCGGCAACCACGACGAGTTCGACGTCGACGGCTACCTCCAGGGCGTCCTCCCCCTGGACACGCTGGAGCAGGACATGCTCGCCGTCGCCGTCAACGAGCGACTCGACGAGCTCTACCGGGCCGCCCGGGTGCCCCTCGGGACGGCCATGCCGGACGTTTCCAGCAGGCCCCTGCAGACCGGCCTCGTCGGGGAGCTGCTCGACAGGCACCGGTCGAGCCCCGGAGAACCCGGCTGACCGCCGCCGACCGGACCCCTGCCCCTCCGCACGGCGGGTGGGCGTCGACCGGAGGGGGCCGGATCGCGCATGCCCGCCTCGCCGACGACTGGTCGGCCGCCGGGCGGCCTGACGGATCGGGTGCGCGGTGGGGCGTCGGGAGGTTCCCGTCCTGATCGCGTGGGCGGCCCCGCCACCCGCGGTCGTGGAGTGACGGGGCCTCACCGCGGCACGCCACCCGGGTGACCGCCGCGGCTGCACACGGGCGAGAAGTGATGCTAGCGGCCCCGCTGCTGGATGGCCTGGTCGGCGGAGAGCGAGGATCCGGTCCGGACGAGCGGTAGTTCGCCGGTGAGGACCAGGTGCTCGGCGATGTCGCGCACCTTGATGTTCGTGTTCATCGAGACGGTGGCCAGGGCTTCGAACGCCTGGTCGGGGGTCAGCTTGTGGCGCTCGATCAGGATGCCCTTGGCCTGCTCGATGACGGCTCGGGACTCCAGTGCCCGTTGCAGGTTGTCGGCCGTCTCACGGGCGCGGCGGTACGCCTGGACGGTGCCGGCGGCGACCGCGGCGTAGGGGGCGAACCCGGTGGCCACCGCCCGGCTGGCCTCGTCGAAGGCCTCCGGCCTCCGGGCGTAGACGTTCAGCGATCCCGCGACCTGCTCCTCCCCGGAGATGACCAGGGGAACGGCCAGCACGCTGAGGACACCCGTGTCGGCGACGTACCGCCCGTAGTCCGGCCACCGGCTGTCGACACGGGTGTCCCCCATCTCGACCAGGACGCCGTTGCGGGCGGTGTGCAGGCACGGCCCGTCCCCGCGGTGGTACTGGACCTCGTCGAGCCCGAGGGCCAGTGACCCGGTGGTGACGACGGTGCGCGGCTCGTCCTCGATCAGCAGCGTGACCGATGCCTCGGGGTCACCGGGCATGACGCGCTTGGCGAGGTCGGCCATCGACTGCAGCAGGCTCTCCATGGAGAGTTCCCGCAAGGACCGCTGGCCCAGGTGCCGGAGTGCCTCGGCAGCTTCGACGGATCGTTGTTCCTCGCTGCGGGCCACCGCGGGCCTCCGGTCTGATCGATACCGGGAGCGACCTCGGCGGCGAACCCCACGATGAGCTCCGCAAGCGCGCTACGCCGCTCTGTGACGCAACATCGACGCCGGGTGCTGAGCCCGCCGTCCGGGAGAGCGTACGCGGTTTCGTCCATCCCGTGCCCGTCACCGCGTCGAAGGGACTGAACGGACGTCTCGCCACGCCGATTCCGACGCCGACAGCGCCTGGTAGCCCTGCGCGACCCGGCCCGGGCTCCGCGCCGGCACTGCGGGACACCGAGATCGCAGGGCGACACGGGCGGACATCGAGAGCCAACCATGCACCCCCGGCCCGCGAGCTGCCGGCCGAAGGAGTGCCCCTCCTAACGCCGGGTGAGGAGTGGACCAACTGCCACCAGAGACGACTCAGGCCGCTCCCCCAAAGGGGAACGGCCTGGTCATCGGGGTGGAGCTGAGGGGACTCGAACCCCTGACCCCCACACTGCCAGGCCGTCATGATCGCGTTCGTGGTCGTCCGCCGGCGTCCCGTAAGCCCGTTGACATGCCGGTTCGCACAACGGCGAACGTCGGCGCACTGACGCGAACGCCGCCAACTGCAACCACAACTGCAACCACGGGGAGCCACCTCCGCATGGTTGCGGCTCATCCTGGCGGTTCGCGCATCCCTCTTCGAGCAGGAGCCTCGCGCGTATCCCTGAAGGCGGCTTCATGGACACCCGCTCAGAGGGCGGTCCAGGGCGGGGACGTCCGTGGACGAATTGGTCCCATGATGGCGCTCCGGAGAAGGTCCTGCGCTGTTCATGACTGGCCGGGCCCTGGAGCGGCGGCGGGTCAGGCTTGGATGTGGAGACGACCCCGCACGCCCACATGCGTCATGACCGGGGCCTGATGTCGGAGGTCAGGCTCAACGGCGGGGCTGCCGATGACGTCGACGTGTACGTCGTCAACAGCGCCGAGAATGCCGAGGCCCTTGCGGCGAAGTGGATGCGTGACCTCGGCTTCGTCGATGCCGACGTCACTCCTCCGGGCTCGGACGGCGGGATCGACGTCGTCTCGTCGGGCGCAGTCGCTCAGGTGAAGTTTTCGTCGGGTCAGATTGCACGCCCGGTGCTGCAGAGCCTCGTCGGCGCCGCCGCGTACGCCCACCCCAACGCCTGGCTGTTCTTCTTCGCGTGGAAGGGCTACTCGTCGCAGGCTCTGGAGTTTGCGGAGCAGGCAGACATCGCGCTCTTCCAGTATGAGCTGGATGGACGGGTCGAGCCGGTCAGTACCGCCGCCCACGAGATATGTCGAGCTGCCCGAGACATCGACGAGACGACGACCGAAGCGCAGGAAGAGGCGCCGCGCACCGGCGAACGGCTGTCGGTCCGGCGCATCGCCGAGCTGCTGCTCTCGGTGCTCCTCCTCGTCGCCATCGTCTACTTCGCCACGCACCGGGACGCGCTCGTGTACCTCATCGCGCTGGTTATCGCCGGCGGCCTCTTCGTGCTGGGCGTGCGCCTCACGTTCGCCCGTAGTCGTCGACGAGGTAGCTCACGGTCAGGGAGGCGGCGATAGCCCAACCAACGGGGTGACTCCGACGCCGTGACCGCCGGCGTCCGCCGCACCGAGCCACGCCGCTGGGTCGAGACGCTCCACGTCGACGGGTCGTGGCTTGCCGGCCAGCAGTACGCCTGGGTCCGGTGACCGGACGGCCCGTGTCGGGCGTCGGTGTCGTACACCGCGCAATAAGAGTGGGGACCGGGTAAGCACCTGCGGCCGCTGCCGGCCGGGTGCGGCTCTCGTGGACTGAACGCCACAGAAGGACGTCGCGTGGGCGTAACCGCACGATCACCATGAGTAGTACGACAAAGACCGCCTGCGCGCACACCACGGCGATCACCCGCCCGCGGATGCCCTCTGGCGCCGCCGTCTGCCGCCGTACTCGCTCGGCGTAGTAGATCGGCCACTGGTCGCCCGGCGGGGGCCGGGCGGCATGAGTGAAGATTCGTAGCCGATCGGGCGACGCTTCTGATAGCGGACTCACGGCTGTCACCCGACAAAGTGCGCACCAGCACGGGTGCCTACCGTCACGTGTCATGACACGCCCTGAGCTGCTGCCCGACACGTGGTTCAGTCGTGAGCTGCCGGTATTGATCGAGGCCGTGCGCCACTTCGACGCGAGCAACCAGCCGCTCCCCACGGACACCATCGCCGACTCGCTGGGCTGGGACGTGGATCAGGTGGGGGCCGCCGTCCGGCGGTTGGAACGCGTTGGCCTTCTCGAGGAGCTTGGCGTCGGTCTGGGAACCGCGGGCGGCGACTACGTGGCTCGCGTCTCCGCCGATGCCTACCGAGCGACCGGTGCCTGGCCGACTCCGGAGATCGCGGCCGACCGACTCCTGGCCGCGCTGCAGGCGGCTGTCGATAAGGCCCCCGAGGGCGAGGCCAAGTGAAAGCCGAGACGACCGTCGCCGTCGTCGCCGCCTCCATCGCCCTCGCCGCGGCCGTGGCCACGTTCTGGCAGGTGCGGGAGGCCCGCGCACAGACGGCCCTCCAGCGGCAGATACGGATCGACAGCGCCCAGCCGTACGTCTACGCCGACTTCCGCGTTGACTTGATCCAGGGCGCCCTGATCACCGTTCACCTGGAGAACCGGGGCCCCACCGTGGCAACCAACGTGCGGCTCACCTGGCAGCCCGAGCTACCGGGCAAGCACACGGTCGGCGGCACGACCGGCGACCCCTCGCTTCCACCCCGAGTACTGCCGTCCATGCCGCCAGGCCGCGTCATGATCTGGACCCTCGGGGTCGCTGAGAAGCTGCTGAACGACGACACGGTGCCGCGCGACTACCTCGTCACGGTGAAGGCCGACGGTCCGTTCGGACCTGTAGAGCCCCTGACCTACACACTCAGCCTCGACGACATGCACCACACGCTCGCTGTGCCCATCGGAAGCCTGCACAAGATCGAACGCGCCATTGCCACCTCCGGGAAGGCGCTCGACAGGATCGCCTCTGCTCAGGACAGGCTCGCTCGCATTGCTGCGGACGAGGCCGACGGCGGCGGCCCGACCCACGTCCCGTAGGCCGTCCAGCTCTCGCCATCCGGGAGCCGCTGCACGAGCAGACCCCCGGGCCGCCGTTCAAGCGGCACAGGTCGCCTCGCGTCGGCTGCACGGTGTCCCAGAGTGCGGCCTCAGGGACACGGTCAGGCGGCGACTGAAGGTCGCCAGTAGCGGGCTGGCGCTGCAGCGACAAAGGATGGCGCAGTCAGATGCGACGCCATCGCGAAACCGGGTTGAGGCGTCATTTCCGTCCCGCCGCGCCATATCGAGACTGCCATCAGTCCGATTCTTGGTCTGCGCGCCATGGGCAATGGACACCCTGCCGCTGACTCGTCAGGCCCACCCTGTCTTCGTCGGTGAAGTCAGGGCTCCGGCCCGCGGTAGCGGCGTGGTCGGCCCACGTCTTCACTGGCCGACCAGGCTCTGCCGGGGCGAGAGCCCAAAAGCCGATGTCGGTGTTGTAACTCCATGCGCCGGTACCGGGGAGGCGCTTGTCCACGACAATGCCCCGGCGTCGAAGCTGCCCGAGAGCCATTCCGATGCGGTTGCTGGCGGTGTTTCTGATGTCGCCAAAGGCGACATGACCCGCCTCGTCGACGTGGCGCGCAAACACGTCCCATGCGACCTGTCGGAGCCGCCCTTCGATGATGCCGTGCTCAAGATATGGATCCCCTGGCCTCAGCACGGCCAGCAGTGGGTCATAGAGGTCACCGAGCACACCGTCCCCGACAACGGAAGAGCGCGCGTCGGAGTCGGGGTCTGCATGCCAGACGGCCGGCTGGAGGTCATCGTGGCGTCGCACACTGGTGCAGGTGTAGAGGAAGCCAAACCCGTCCGGCGCCCTCTCCGCAGTGACGTCGTCAGCTGAGAAGCAGGCCGGGCAGGTGACGATGACCCGCCTGCTCACTTGACACCGGCCGACTGCTGATTGCGGGCCGCCTGCCACCAGGCGGCAATTTCGGGCAGGGTTCGGTAGACGTACACGCCGTCCTCCCGGCGCTTCCACTCCATCGGCCAGTAACTGCGGCCGTCGAAGTCCCGCTTGATGAGCTTCGTCATGGCGCTGAGTTGATTTCGGACGTGGTACGGGGACTCCGCTCGCTCCACCGGGGGCACAACCCAGTCCCCTTTTGCGGCCGCCTCGTCCATAAGGTCCACGACGAGGTCGTACTTCCGCTCCACCACACGGCCGGCGAGCCGGACGATTTCCTCCGCAGTCCACGGGCCCTGCTGTGGGACGAATACCCGGTTGCCTTCTGGGGCCGCGAGTGGCCCCTCTCTGTCTGCGCGGAACTCGTACTCGTCCAGGAGGTCGGCCACGCGCGTGACGAGTGACAGAGGCACTGACATCAGGACACTTCGCTCCATGGGACTGCTCCTACGGTTGACGGTCGGGTCAACGCAGGGTTCCACGAGTTGGCACTCCAGCGCAAATCCTACGACAACCCTACGTAGGGCTGCCTGGCATGCGTCGTGTTGTTCGGACGAGCGTCAGACGCCTAAGTCGTCCTCCAGGTGCTCGGGAATCCGCTGACGGACGGGGCAATCGTGGGTGGTCGCCAGCCCTCTTCGCGTGACGCTGGCATGTCCCAAAATGGGCCGCTCAGGGCTGGGGCTCAGCGGTTCGGTCCTCGGAACTCGAACTGTCCACCTAGCCACCGGACGAACTTGGGACTGCTGCGCATATCGGTCCTAGGGGCACCTTCGGGCGACCTAAGCCGCGCGGGCTCGTGAGCCGTCGTGGCTCGGACGGCCATACGCGTATCACTGTCGTTGCAACCTGTTTAAAGCAGGCCGTATCCGCTCGATTGCCGCGAGCGCCTCACGGATTGACGACTCATTCACTACAATCCCGTGCACCAGATCGTTTCTGTACGCAGCGACTTCCGAGAAGGCCGCGACCTCTGAGTCCGAGAGGAAACCGGCCTTCTCCAGATCTCTGACCAGTTGACGCACTGGTTTGCCCGAGACCGAGGAGCCGAGCAATGTCGCAGCACCCAGACGCACAGAGGACTCAACGTCGATCCACTCCGCTAAGAACTCATTGACGCCGCGACTCGACCCCCGTCTCGCTAGAGACTCTTCCATCCGGCGGCGGGTGACTCGTCGAGAAAGGGCAAACAACACGAGTGACGCAACGAGAGTACTTGATGCACTCACTATGACGGTCAGAGCAAAGGTCGAAGGGAAGGTGCTAGAAAAATTCACATAGACGCCAAGAATCAGGCCGAGCAGGGCCACCAGGAGGTACACAAGGGCGGCCCGCTCGTAGAGTCGCGCTCGGCGAGGTTTCTGAGATTCTTCAAGTCGAGTCTCACCTCGGAACGCTTCCACGACATCCCGAACGGCGATCGTGTCGCCGAAAGCGCGTCGCGTTGCCGAGAGTAGAACCTGCTTACGGAGGTCTTCCACGAGCTCCTCCAGAACTTGTCTAGCCTCAGGTGTAAGACGGCCCTCGACGTCCTGCCATAGAGGCATCAAGACTCCCCACCCCTCCATCCCCGAATCTCGAGAATGATCACCATGACAAGACCGACCGCCAGGGAAGACCAGAACAGCGCGATACCCCAGTCCTCCTCCAACTTGTTTCCCCCGACACCGATGCCAGCGGCAGCAAGGTATAGAAGAAGGCGCGTAAGGAACGCCCAGAATTGGTCCTTGCCAGACTGCTTGAGGCCTGTCCTGCGTACTTCTATGTAGGCGTCGGAGATGTGCGCTGTAGTGAACTGCTGCTGTGTCGATGTGTTTCCGCGAGACCGCTTCTCGTAAGTGGTCGCCTGATCGAACAACTCGTTGGCGAACGACTCAATGCGCTCGGTCAGAACTTTCTTCGGCTCGCTGGTGAGCGATCCTGCACCCGCCACGTCGACCTGAACGCTCAACGGTCCTGGGCCGGTCATGCCGCGCACGCCTCTTTCCAGCCGATGAGCCCAAGTAACGATCGTCGCAGTTCCGTCGGGTGACGCCGTCTCAAAGAAGCCCTCCGCGCAACCATGGTCTTGAGCGGATGATACGGCCCGCAAAGTCTTATGAGACTGGCTCGCTGGGCGCGTCGGCTCTCGCGCAGTCGAACCGGTCAGCACATCTAAGACGTCCGTGACGCCGTCCGAGGGTCCGTGGCCCGAGGTGTCCCACAGGCACGTGGGCTCACCTCTCTTTGGAGCTAAGTCATGCTCCAACACTGCTGCCCTCCTCACGCCCGAGCAGGCCGAGGGCCTGCTGGCCACACCTACCCTGTCCGCCTCGGTCGCCGCCAACCCTGCAGTGTCCGGTCTCCGGCCGTCGCCTGCGGGTGCCCCGGGTGACGGCCATGACTTCGATGCGGGCGTTGTGGCGGTCGCAAGTCGACATGCCACGAAAGTCGACCTCCTCACCTGTCCTCGACCGGGGGACACGTGACTCAGGCTCTTCCCCGCGCGGGCGACCAGACGCCTCTGGCGGCCCATCGAGGATGACGGTCCGCCCGTGGGCTAGGAGGGCTGGGTCCGCTGGTCGCGTGCCTTGTGCAACTGATGAGTCAGGAGGGTCAACATGCCCAGACGACGAGAAAGGTAGCTCTCGGGGCCGAACGCGCGTTCGCAGACTGCGAAGACGGACTGTTCACTGACGTCGACATGGGCGAGAAAGGACGTGCGCCTCTCGCTCTCGCAGTCGCCAGGCGGCGCGCCAATAGCGAGCAGTCTCTCCGGGTCGATCTTGTCCACCGTCTGGCCGACCTCCCGTCGCATGTTCTCTCACTATTCGGTGAGCGGGTCCTCCCGGCTCGGCACCTAGACAGCGTGTCAGACGGAAGTCTCATCCCACGGTCGGACCGCCCAGTTCGGCTGTCCCATAGGCCGCCTTCAGAGACACCCGGGCTCGAGGCCTGAGCTGCCCTCCAACGAGGCTTCGCTTGCCACCCTCTACGCGGAGGACCACCCCGGGGACCAAGCAGCACCGGAGACTCCAAGATCACGAGGCATCACACCTCTTGCATCTAGGGTCTCGGGACTCGTTGTGGCGGGTTGCTGCAGGATCGTGTGCACGGTCGTCGTCATGGGAAACAGTGGAAGCCCCTACCGGGCTCGGCGCCGGGAGCGGGAGCAGCAACGGCGCCTGCAGTCTCAGCACACGCCGGCGAGGCATGCCCGCGCGGCGAAGCGCAGCGCCAGCGTCGAAGGTAAAGAACGCCGGGTCGCGGCGGCGGCCTGCGGGTGGTGCGGTGGACCCATCACGCCGGGAAGCCGGGGGCCTATCCCGAAGTGGTGCTCGGCCACCTGCCGGCACCGCGCCTGGGAGCAGGCCAGGGCCGCGGCCTCCGGTCTGTCAGCGGTGGAGCTCGTCGAGCGGCGCTTCGAGGTCCAGGTTCCTCTCGTTCCCACCCGCCGTGACTGGCCCCGACTGCTCGGCGAGCTCGCCAGCCAGCTGAACGACGGGCGGGTCTACGACCGGGACCTGCCCGCCCTGGCGCGGGCTCTTCAGCCCGTACTGGAGGCCTACCGGAGACGCGCCCACCTCACCGGCGCCCTCGACGTCCGCTGAGCTTGAGGCTCAAAGTTCTCCAGTTGGCACGAGGCCGCGCTCAATTCTCCAGTCGCTCACGGCAACGGCCGCAATCCCTGGCTGGAGACCGACTGGGGACGTTCGGCAGGCCGCTCCACCATCGTCGTACTGCAACCGCCACAGGCAGCAATTGATCCAGGAGGTCTCGACATGGATGGTCCGCAGCCGCTTCGGGACGCCATGGCCGCCGATTGGCTCCTCCTCACGCCGGGGGAGGCGGCGGAGGTCCTCCGCATCGGCCGCACGACGGTGTACGCGCTCATGAAGAGCGGGGAGCTGCGTCCCGTACACATCGGCCGCAGCTGCCGGATCTCTCAGGCAGAGCTGGACCGCTACGTCCGCCGCCTCGAGGCTTCCCACTCTCGTCCACAGCCTTCGCCGGACGCCGCGTGAGTCCACAGCGCGCCTGCCCCCTACTGGCGTCTTCCAGAAGACTGAGCTGTCTTAAGGGCCCTAAGGGGTAGCGGATGGCGGGACGTGCGTCGAACGGTGAGTCGACGATCTACAAGGGCGCCGACGGGCGCTGGCACGGGTACGTGTCGGTTGGCGTCAAGCTCGACGGCAAGCCGGACCGACGGCACGTCAGCAGCAAGAGCCGCGGCGTCGTGGTCACGAAGGTCCGCGACCTGGAGCGCAAGCGTGACGCCGGCACCCTCAGCGCCGTCTCCACCCCGACCGCCGCCGACTGGCTGGAGCACTGGCTCACCACCATCGCGCCGCGCCGGGTGCGGCAGCGGACCCTGGAGAGCTACCAGTCCGCCGTCCGCAAGCACCTAGTCCCCGGACTCGGACGGCACCGCCTCGACCGGCTGCGCCCCGAGCACCTCGATCAGCTCTACACCGCGCTCCTCGACGCCGGCTACTCCCCCGCCACCGTGCTACGCCATCACCGCATCCTGTCCCGGGCTCTCACTGTCGCGGTCCAGCGCGGCCACGTCCCGCGCAACGTCGCAGCACTCGTCGACCCTCCCGCCCAGCGGCGGAGCGACCTGGCCACCGCCCTCGACCTCGACGAGGCCCGCGCCGTCCTGGAAGCCGCCGCCACCGTGCGCAACTCGGCCCGCTGGACCGTTGCCCTCGCCCTCGGCCTGCGCCAGTCCGAGGCCCTCGCGCTGCAGTGGAAGGACATCGACCTGCTCAACAACACCCTCACGGTCCGGCGCAGCATCCACCGCGTCCGCGGCGGGCTCATCTACGAGGAGCCCAAGACCCGACGCAGCCAGCGCACGCTCGCCCTGCCGATGCCTCTCGTCAACGAGCTGCACCGTCACAGGGCCGCCCAGCTCGGCGAGCGGATGCTCGCCGGCTCCGAGTGGCACGACGAGGACTTGGTCTTCGCACAACCCAACGGCCGGCCGATCGACAAGAAGACCGACTACGACGACTGGACCCGCCTGCTCCACAAAGCCGGCGTCCGGCACGTGCGCCTGCACGACGGCCGGCACACTGCCGCCACCCTGCTGCTCAGCGAGAACGTGCACCCGAGGGTGGTCATGGAGCTGCTCGGCCACAGCCAGATGCGCACGACGATGGACATCTACAGCCACGTCATGCCCGCCCTCGCCCGCGAGGCCGCCGACCGGATGAGCGCCCTGCTGCTGCCAGGTGAGGGTGGGCGAACTGCAACCACGACTGCAACCAGAGACGACTCAGGCCGTCCTCCGGAAGGAGAACGGCCTGGTCATTCGGGTGGAGCTGAGGGGACTCGAACCCCTGACCCCCACACTGCCAGTGTGGTGCGCTACCAGCTGCGCCACAGCCCCGATCCCGGCCCGGCGTCCTTCCTCCGAGCCGGGAGCAACTGTACAGGGCGGGTCGGCGCGACCGACGGAGGGGGTCGGTGCCGCGGATCGCATGGCGGGCCCGTGCTCAGGCCCGCTTCATCTGGGCGACGCGCACGTGGTTGCCGAACGGATCGCGGAGGCCGAAGTCGATGCCGTAGGGCTGGTCGACCGGCTCCTCGGTGATCTCGACGCCGCGCTCCCGGAGCTCGGCGTGGGTCTTCCAGGCGTCGTCGCAGGTGAAGAAGAGGTGGCCGCCGGCCGCCCCCTTGCTCACCAGCTCGCGCACCTGGGCAGCGGTCTCCTCGCTCATCGCGGGGGCGCCGGGCTTCTCCAGCAGCACCGCGTGCCCGGGGTCGGTGGGCAGCGCGACGGTCAGGAAGCGCATCGGCCCGAAGTGCATGTCGGACTGCACCTCGAAGCCGAGCTTCCCGACGTAGAAGTCGAGGGCGGCGTCCTGGTCGGGGACGTAGATCTGGGTGATGGAGATGGTCGTCAGCATGGGGCGAACGCTAGGGAGCCGGGGCGGGGAACCGCTTCTCCGAAACTGCTCGATCAGTGGCCGGCCGGGCCCAGGCCATCGCGAAGCAGGTGGGCACCGGCGGCAGCGGCCCGCGACGCCGGTAGGCGCTGGGCGGCTCCCCGACGACGTCGCGGAAGACGCGGCTGAACGTGCCGAGGCTGGAGAAGCCGACCTCCATGCAGACGTCGGTGACGCTGCGGTCGCCGGTGCGCAGCAGGAACATGGCCCGCTCCACCCGGCGGCGTTGCAGGTAGCGGTGCGGGGTCTCGCCGAACGCGGTCCGGAACGAGCGGATGAAGTGGGCCGGCGAGACGAGGGCGATGCGGGCCAGCGTCGGGACGTCGAGCGGCTCGGCGTAGTGGCGGTCGATGGCGTCCCGCGCGCGCAGCAGCCGCCGGTTGCTCTCCTCGACGGCGCCGGCCACGTGGCGATCAGACCACGCGGGCACCTGCGTCAGATGTGGACGCCGCGCGCGGCCAGCCACGGGATCGGGTCGATCCGCTTGCCGTCCAGGCCGCCCTTGTGCACCTCGAAGTGCAGGTGCGGGCCGGTGGACTGGCCGCGGTTGCCCAGCAGGGCGATGGTCTCCCCCGCCTCCACGTACTGCCCCGGGGTGACCAGGATCTTGTCCATGTGGCCGTAGACGGTGACGTCGCCGTTCTCGTGGAGGATGTAGACGGCCAGGCCGAAGCCGCTGGCCGAGCCGGCCCGCAGGACCACGCCGTCGACGGCGGCGTACTCGGGGGTGCGCATCGGCGCGGCGAGGTCGATGCCGTAGTGGAAGGTGCCCCACCGGCTGCCGTAGCCGCTGGTGAGCCGGGCCCCCGCGACGGGCAGGACGGCCTTGGGGCGCGCAGCCTCGGCGGCGGCGGCCGCCGCGGCCTCCTCGGCGGCCTGCCGCTCTGCGCGCGAGGCGGCGACCTCCTGCAGGCGCGCCTGGGCCTCGGCGAGGGTGATCGAGGCCTGCGGCAGCACCTCGACGCCCTCCTCGGCGGTCAGCAGCGCGTCCTGGGCCGCCATCACGGAGGTGGCCTCGGCCGCGGGCGCGCCCTGCAGGCTCATCCCGGCCGCGAGCACGCCGCCCAGCAGGAGCGAGCCCAGCAGCAGCGCCGGGCTGCGCCGGGTCTGCGCCCGGGGCGCGCGCCGGCCCGCCCTCCGCTCGGCCGCCCGACCGGTCCCGGGGCCGACCGCCGCCAGCACCGCCGTGCGGGCCTCCGGGCCGATACCAGCGTCCATGCACCCTGTCCGTCTCGCGTTCCACCACCTGCGCTCACCCATCGAAACATTGCGTGACGCATCCGTGACCAAGCGTCCGGCGCGTCCTCCGGGACACGCCGAGGTGAGCCGCACCACCTGTCCCGCGAACCCCACGAGTCACAGGAGGGAATGACACCCGTGTGTTTCGACCCGCCTGTCGGGGCCCCGGACCGATCGACGATCATGGACGCGCAGCACGGGTCCGGGACGCGTTTCGAGTGCCCCGCAACGGGCATTTCCCTCACTCGGCGTGAAACATCCGCGCCGCTCCGGCGCCTCCGCATCTGCGACGCGGCGCCGGACCTCGTTGCGCGGCACCCGGTATGACCCGTGTACTGCTGACCCCCGGAGACCCGGAACCGGTCGGCAGTGCGCCGCGCTCAGGACAGAGAAGGAGGGACGCGATGTCACAGGCCGAGCTCCTGTCCCTGCGGGGACCCGCCGGGACGGCTCCGGCCGGGCATCCGGGGTCCCCCGTCCCGCCGGCCGCCACAGCGGTGGCGGCCGCCGAGGTGCACCCGCTGACCGACGCCACCCTGCCGCTGCACGAGGCCCAGCTCGCCGTGCCCACCTACGACCGATCAGCGCTCACCCCGGCCGTGGTCCACTTCAGCGTCGGTGGCTTCCACCGCGCCCACCAGCTCCTCTACTTCGACGAGCTCGCCGAGCGCCGGATCAGCGACGACTGGGGCGTCGTCGGCGTCGGGCTGCACAGCCGCACGATGAAGGACGCCCTGGCCCCGCAGGACCACCTCTACACCGTCGTCGAGCGCAGCCCCGACGGCGAGCGTGCACGCGTCGTCGGCGTCATGGTCGGTTACCACTTCGCGCCCGACGACCCGGCCGCGGTGCTCGACCTGCTCACCGACGAGCGCACGCGCATGGTGTCGCTGACCATCACCGACAGCGGCTACCGGGTGGACCCGCGGACCGGGCTGTTCGACGCCGACGACGTCGACATCCGCCAGGACGTGGCCGAACCGTCCTCCCCGCGCACGGTGTTCGGCTACCTCGTGGAGGCGCTCGACCGACGCCGCCGGGCCGGGCTCGACCCGTTCTCCGTCGTCTCCTGCGACAACATGCACCGCAACGGGGACGCGGCCCGCGCCGCCGTCGTCGGGTTCGCGCGGCTGCGCGACGAGGTCCTCGCCCGGTGGATCGCCGACCGCGTGGCCTTTCCCAGCAGCATGGTCGACCGGATCACGCCGCACACGAGCGCCGACGAGCGGGCCGCGGTGGCCAGCCGTTACGGGGTCGACGACCGGTGGCCGGTGATCACCGAGCCGTTCTCCCAGTGGGTCATCGAGGACACCTTCTCCGCGGGCCGCCCCCCGCTCGACGCCGTCGGCGTGCGGTTCGTCCCGGACGTGGGCGCCTACGAGCTGATGAAGACCCGGCTGCTGAACGCCAGCCACTGCGCCCTCGGCTACCTGGGCTCGCTGGCCGGGTACGCCAGCCTCGACCAGGTGATGGCCGACCCGGTGCTCGCGGGCTACATGGCCCGCCTGATGGACGTCGAGGTGACGCCGCTGCTGCCGGCGCCCGACGGGATCGACCTCGCCGGCTACAAGCGCACCCTCCTGCAACGGTTCGCCAACCCGGCGATCGCCGACGGGCTGCCCCGGCTGTGCCGGCGGGGCTCCACCAAGATGCCGCACCACCTGCTGCCCTCGCTGCGCCAGGCGATCGAGGAGGGGCGGCCGCACGGCCTGCTCACCCTCGCCGTCGCCGGGTGGTTCCGGTACCTGCGCGGCACGGACGAGGCCGGCCGTCCGCTGACCGTCGAGGACGACCTCGCCGACCGGCTGCAGGAGCTCGCCCGCGCCGGCGGCAACGACCCGCGCCCCCTGCTCGGCGAGACGGCGGTGTTCGGGGACCTCGGCTCCCGGCCCGCCTTCGTGGCCGACCTCGGAGCGGCCCTGACGGCCCTGGACCGCGACGGCGTCCGGGCCACCGTGGCCGCCCGCACGCCCGACCCGGCGGCACCGCCACGGTGACCGCCTCCCCGCCCACCCCGTCCTCGAAGGGAGACAACCTGGTGCCGACCCTCCCGCCGGCGCTCGTCGAACGGGTGCAGTACCTGCTCTGCGATGCCGACGGCAACCTCTTCCCCTCCGAGGAGCCGGCGTTCGAGGCCTCCGCCGAGGTCACGAACGCCTTCCTCGCGTCCCTCGGCATCGACCGCCGCTACACGGCGGACGAGCTGCGCCACGCGGCCACCGGCATGAACTTCCGGTCCACCGCCCTGGCGCTGGCCACCGAGGCCGGAATCCCCGACGCCGACGTCGAGCCGTGGGTCGCCGAGGAGCGCCGCGCCGTCACCGCGCACCTCGGATCCACGCTGCGGCCGCACCCCCCCACGCTCGAGGCGCTCGGCGCGCTCGCCGGTCCGCTGGAGCTGGCCGCGGTGAGCTCCAGCGCACTGTCCCGGCTCGCCGCGTGCTTCACCGCGACGGGGCTGGACGAGCTCATCCCGCCCGCGCGCCGGTTCAGCGCGGAGGACTCGCTGCCCACGCCCACCAGCAAGCCCGATCCCGCCGTCTACACGCACGCCTGCGCGGAGCTCGGCATCGCCCCGGAGCAGGGGCTCGCGGTCGAGGACGCCGTCGCCGGGGTGCGCTCGGCCGTGGGCGCCGGCTGCCCCACCGTCGGCAACCTGCTGTTCGTGCTCCCCGACGAGCGGGCCGCCCGCGCCGAGGCCCTGCTCGCCGCCGGTGCGCTCGCCGTCGTCGATTCCTGGCAGGAGCTGGCCGACCTGGTGCTCGCCTGCCCGCCCCGCTCCCACGACGCCCTGAGGGGGGCCACCCGGTGAAGATCGTCTACGTCACCTTTCGCGGCCACTTCTCCGACAGCCCGCGGGCGCTGTACGAGGCCCTGCGCGCGCAGGGGACCCCGGCCGAGCACACCTGGTTGTCCGCGCCGCACACGCAGGCGGGCTTCCCGGCCGACGTGCGCACGGTGACCTTCGGCAGCCCCGAGTCGATCGCCGCGCTGGAGGCCGCCGACCTGGTCATCAGCAACGACCACATCCCCCTGGACTGGGAGAAGCGGCCGGGCGCCACGTACCTGCAGACCTGGCACGGCACGATGCTCAAGCGCATCCACAACGACGTGCTGTGGGCACCGGAGGGCCGGCTGGCCTACCTCGACCAGGACATCGCCCGGTGGGACCTGCTGCTCTCGCCGAACGCGGCCACGACCGAGCGGCTGCGGAAGGCGTTCGGGTACGGCGGCCCCATCCACGAGACCGGCCTCCCCCGGAACGATCTGCTGAGCAGCCCGCGCAAGGACGAGATCCGGGCCGAGGTCCGCCGGGACCTGGGCATCGCCGACGACCAGACCGTGGTGCTCTACACGCCCACCTGGCGCGACGACCTGGTGTTCGAGGGCAGCGGGGAGCGCGACTTCGAGTTCCCGATCGACCTCGACCGTTTCACCGAGCGGCTGGGCGAGGACCACGTGCTGCTGCTGCGGCTGCACAACATGGTCATGAGCCGGCTCGAGGTCGTCGACGGGTCGGCCGTCCGGGACGTGTGCAACCACCCGGACATCGCCGGCCTGTACCTGGCCGCCGACCTGATGGTCACCGACTACTCGTCGACGATGTTCGACTTCGCCATCACCGGGAAGCCGCAGATCTTCTACACCTACGACCTGGACCGGTACCGGGATCAGCTGCGAGGCTTCTACTTCGACCTCGCCGAGGTCGCGCCCGGTCCCCTCGTCGCCACGAGCGACGAGTTGATCTCGGCGATCGCCGACATCGACACCGTCACCGCGGAGCACGCCGGGCGCTACGCCCGGTTCCGCAAGACGTTCTGCCACCTCGAGGACGGCGGCGCCACCCGGCGCGTCCTCGACCTGATCCTCCCGACCGCAGCCGCGGCAGGGCCGACCACCAGCTCGAACTCCGAGGGAGATGATGTCCGTGCGGACCGGTGACCACGTCCTCGAGCCCGTCCGTCTGGGTGGATCCCCCCTGACGGCCCGCACGACCCCCCGACCGCCGCAGACGCCGTCGGTGCAGGTCGTGATCCTCGCCGCCGGCATGGGCACCCGGCTGGGCCGGCAGGACCCCAAGCCGCTGACCCGGCTCGACGACGGGCGCAGCATCCTGCAGCGCCAGCTCGAGGGTCTGCGCGCCGTCCTGGGCGCCGATGTGTCGATCACCGCGGTGGTCGGCTACCGCAGCAAGCGGATCATGAAGGCCGCGCCCGACCTCCTGTTCACGTACAACCCGGACTTCTCCGTGACCAACACGTCGAAGAGCCTGCTGCGCGGGCTCAGGACCACCCGCGAGGGGGGCGTGCTCTGGCTGAACGGCGATGTGGTGTTCGACCCGGCCGTGCTCGAGGTCGCGCTCCCGTTCATGGCGGCCGACCAGAGCTTCGTCTGCGTCGACACCAGCACCGTCGCCGAGGAGGAGGTCAAGTACACCCTCGACGGCGACGGCTGCATCCGCGAGCTGTCCAAGATCGTCCGCGGCGGGCTAGGCGAGGCGGTGGGGATCAACTACATCTCCTCCGGCGACAAGGCGACGCTCATCGAGCACCTCGAGGCCTGCTCGCACGAGGACTACTTCGAGCGGGGCATCGAGACGGCGATCGCCCGGACGGGCCTGCGCGTGCAGCCCGTCGACATCTCGGCGTACGCCGCGGTCGAGGTGGACTTCGAGGGCGACCTCCAGCGGGCGAACACCCTGTTCGGCGGCGGGCCGGCGAACGTCGTCGCCGAGATCGCCTGACCGCGCGGGAACCGCCGTCAGGCCGCCGGCACCGGCCGGTCGACGGCGGTTCCCGCGGGCGCCGGCGAGGTGTCCCGGAACCGGCGCACCGCCGCGATGCCGCCGGCGACCAGGCCCACGCCCAGGGACGCCAAGACGCCCACGGCCAGCCGCGCCAAGGGCTCCGGGCCGGCCGACACCACGTTCGCCGACCACAGCACGTCGACGTCGGGCAGGCCCTGCACCAGCAGGAGCCACCCGGTGACGACCGCCAGCAGCCCGGTCATGGCGCCCTGCCCCCGGCGGGCGGCCCGCAGCCCGAGGACGGCGCACAGCAGCGCGGCCCCCGCCGACAGGAGCGCGGAGACGACGGCGCCGGTGTGGGAGCCCACGGTGACCGGCGGCTCGGGCGTGGCCACCGCGTGCCAGAGCGCCGCGAGCGCCCCCACGCCGAGGAGGACGCTCAGGGGCAGCGGCGTGCGGGCGAGCAGCCCCGCCGCCGCCGCGGCCAGCACGAGCACGGCCACCGGCGGCCACACCGGCCACGGCGACGGCGGCGGGGTCCAGGTCAGCACGCCGGCGACCTGGGCCTCCGTCCCCCCGTGGCTCAGCGGCACGACCCACTCCGAGACGAGGTGCTCGCGGGTGGGGTCGGCGGCGACCTGCGGCGGCAGCACGCCCTCGCTCATCCAGTGGGTGCGGTGGTCGTGCCAGACGTAGGCGGGCTCGGTGCTCACCTGCTCCCAGTCGGGCGCGGCGTCCGCGTCGGCGGAGGCGGGCAGCGCCGTCCGCCCGTAGCGGTCGAGGTTGATCCAGGTGGCCGGGCTGTTGGCGTTCCGCCAGACGCCGTCGGGGCCGATCCGCAGGTAGGGCTCGTCGGAGTAGCCCGGGACCAGCACCTCGACGTCGGTGGTGTTCACCAGCTCGAGCTCGTCACCGAACTGCAGCGACCGCACGCTCACCCCCGGCAGCTGCGGGGTCACCGCCACCACGCGGGCGTCGAAGTCGCTCCCGGCCGCCCCGCCGCCGACGTGCGCCGACGCCGGCCCGGCCAGGGCCAGGAGCGCCACCACGGCCGCCAGGACCGCCAGCAGGCGGCCGGGGCCACGGCTCACGCGCCCGCCACCACCTGGAGGTCCTCGGCGATGTCCTGGTGGGTGTTCCCGGCGTCGAACGCCACGTGCGCCTCGTCGTCACCGCCGTACAGGAGCAGCAGCGTGGAGTGCAGCCGGCCGTCGTCCTCGGCCTGCGGCACCCCGGCGGCGAGCTGCGCCTGCTCCACCGCCTTCTGGTCGCCGGTGAGGCCGACGAACGAGGTGGGCAGGTCGGCGTCGAAGCGGTCGAGGTACTCCCCGAGCACCTCCGGGGTGTCGGTCGCCGGGTCGGTGGTCACGAAGACGACCTGCACCTGCTCGGCCAGCGCCGGGTCGACACCCCGCAGCGCCACCGCGACGTCGGCCATCGTGGTGGGGCAGATGTCGGGGCAGTTGGTGTAGCCGAAGAACAGCATCGTCGGGCGACCCGCGGTGTTGGCCCGGAAGTCGTACTGCGCACCGGTGGTGTCGGTCAGCGTGAACGACGGGCGGCGGTAGGGCTCGGGCAGGTCGAGCCCGGCGAACCGGTCCTCGGGGCCCTCCACCACGGCCGCGGCGAGGCCGGAGTCCGAGTGGTCGTGGTCCTCGGCGGCGTCATCCGCCGAGCTACCGCAGCCGGTCAGCAGCAGGCCCGCGGTGAGCAGGAGCGCCGGTGCGGCCCGGCGGGGACGTCGGACGGCGGGAGTCACGAGGACACGGTACGTCGGGAGGCGCGGACGCCGAGGACTACACCGGCGAGAGCGGTCATCAGCGCGAGGATGGAGAAGAAGAGCGCGAGGGCGCCGGGGTCGGCGGTGTGCCCGGCGTGCTCGTCGGCGGCCACCGCGACCTCGCCGTCCGCACTGTCCTGCCCGCTGTCCGGGACGCCGGCGGCCAGCGACAGCACCGGGGCGGGGCGCTCGGGCTCCGCCTGGCCGGCGAGCGTGGGCTCGATCCAGGCCGATTCGCTACCGTCGCTGTAACGCTGCACCGCCGGGTAGCTGACCTGCTCCGACTCCGGGAACGGCCCGCCGGAGAGCGCGAACTCCTGGAACTGGCCGGGGGCGATGCCGACGCCGTCGGTCGCGCGGTACTCCACGACCGCGACGTACGAGCTGATCTCCCGGCCGTGCACCTCGACGGGCTCGGCCAGCTCGGCGGTCTCCGTGGTGATGGTCCAGCCCGGCACCGGCTGGGCCCGCAGCGACCCCATCGCGGCCTCCTCGGGGATCTGGATCCGCAGCGCGACGGTGCCGGCGGTGTCGCTCTCGTTGGGCACCCGGAAGGTCAGCTTGCCGAACCCGCCGGGGGCGGCGTCGCTCGAGGAGACCGTGACGTGCGCGGCGGCCGGGGCGGCGAGGACCACCGCGGCCGCGACCGCGGTGAGGACGGCGAGCAGCACGGCCGCCGTCCGCCCGAGCAGACGGGTCGAGGACATGGATCTCCTTCTCGGGGGGTGGCCGGACCGCCGAGGGCGGTCAGCGCACGGGGAAGTCGGTGGCCGCGGTGAGCGCGGTGAACTCGTCGAGCCGGACGGTGGCGGTCAGCGTCCACGTGCCCGCGCCCGGGATCGTCATCCCGTCGCCGATGAAGTGGCCGGGGCCGCCGGGCTGCAGGTCGACGTCGAGCGGGCCGATCTGCTGGCTGCGCTCGGTCAGGGTGACCCGGATCTCCGCCGGCTGGGTGAGCCGCCCGGCGTCGTCGAAGAGGTAGAGGTGCAGGGAGTTCTCGCCCGGCCGCGCGGGGTCGACCTGCACCTGCAGGCTGCCCGACGCGGCCCCGGAGCCGCCCTGCAGGGGCAGCACGACCTCCACCGGCTGGGCCAGCGCCGTCCGGGCCGGCGGGGTCGCGACGAGCACCGCCGACAGCGCGAGGACGACGGCCGCGAGCACCGCCTCCACGAGCAGCGAGCGGCGCAGCGCCGGCAGGTGCTCGGCCGCGGCCTCGGCCTGCAGCCGGTCGCGCTCCGCGGCGGCCTCGACCTCCTCCGGAGCGGGCTCGGTCCGCTCCGGCGCTACGCCCGACGCGAAGGCGTGCACGGTCGCCGTGCGGCGGCGCGGGGGCCGGCGGACGCCCAGCCGCTGCTGCACCCACACGCGGGAGATCCCGGCCGCGGCCAGGATGACCACGACGAGCAGCAGCTTCGCCGCGAGCAGCCGGCCGTACGTCGTCTCCACGAGCGCGATCGGCGAGGCGACCTCGCGCACCGACTGCACGACGCCCGACACGACGAGCGCCACGACGGCGCCGAACGCCAGCCGGGAGAACGCCGGCAGCGCGGCCGCCGCCCCGCCGGGCCCGGCTCCCGGCCGGACCGCGGCGACGAGCAGACCGGCGAGCCCGCCCAGCCACACCGCCATCGCCGCCGCGTGCACCGCCGCGACGAGCACGGCCAGGACCGGCCACGGCCCGGCGACCGGGTGGCCGACCGCCGCGGTGGCCAGCACCAGCCCGCCGCCGAGCACCACCACCGCGACCGTCGTCCCGCGCCCGGGCCCGGTCGCCCGCCACGCCCGGCGCAGCGCCAGCAGCAGGGCGACGGCCAGGGCGGCGCGCGCCAGCGCGGCCCAGCCCGCCCCCGACTGCGCCGTCGCGCCATGCAGCGCCGGGTCGGTGATCCCGCCCAGCCCGGTGCCCGCGGCGTAGGGGCCCTGCAGGAGGAACCCGGCGAGGGCGGAGACGGCGACGGCCGCCGCGCCACCGAGGGCCATCCGCCGCAGCCGCTCGGCCGCGCGCCCGGCGGGCCAGCAGACGGCGACCAGCACCGGCACACCGATGGCCAGGGCCAGCCCGGCGTACCCGGCCCAGCGGGTCACGGGCAGCAGCGCCCCGACGACCGGGTCGGTGGCGGCACCGGCGTCGGCGGGGCCGGTGGCCAGGAGCTCGCCGTCGCCGACGGCGAAGGAGAAGGCACCCGAGACCGGGTGCGAATCGGCCGAGATGACGCGGTAGGTGACGAGGTACCCGCCGTCGGGCAGCCCGCCACGCAGGGGGATGGTGACGACGTCGCCGTCGACCGAGGCGTTCCCGGCGTCGACCCGCTCCTGGCCGGCGCCCAGCACCCGCGCGTACCCGGCGCCCAGCGACACGCCCTCGCTGAACCGGAGGGTCACCTCGCCGGGCGCCTCCTCGATCGAGGCGCCCTCTCCCGGCGTCGTGGAGACCAGCGTCGCGTGCGCGGCGGCGGGGCCCGCCGTGCCGATGCCGGCGCCGAGCCACGCGGCGACCAGCAGCGCGAGCAGGAGGAGGGTGCGCCTCACGCGGTCACCCGTCGGTCGGCGACCACGGCGGCGGGACGGCGGCGGCGGCCGCGCCACGCGACCGCCGCGACCAGGAGAGTGCCGGCGAGGAGCAGGAGGTGGGCCGCGGCGCGGTCGGCGTGCACGTGCCCGGCCTGCAGGTCGGCGAGCGTCACCGGCACCAGCAGGGCGACGAAGGACCCCAGGAAGGGCAGCGCGCCCGAGGCCAGCCGCGGGCCGGCCGCGACGGCGAGGAAGGCCGCGGCCAGCGCCAGGTTCCAGGCGCCGCTCTCGCGGGCCATGTGCACCGGGGCGCTCATCGCGCCCGCGCCGGAGGCGAGCAGCGGCCACGCCAGGGCGGCCTGCGCCACGCCCACGGCCAGCAGTGCCAGGCGCAGCGCCGTGCCGGCCAGCCGGGTGCGCGCGGCCGTCCGGGCGCCGGGCAGCTCGCGGGGCAGGGCCCGGAGGACCGCCGCGGTGAGGTCGGGCACCTCGGGCGCCGGGGCCAGCCGCGCGCGCCGGGTCACGCGCTCGGCGGCGGCCGCCCAGCCGGCGCAGCCGGCGCACGCGGCCAGGTGCGCGTCGAGCTCGGCGGCGGGCACGCCGGAGGGCTCGCCGTCGAGGCGCGCGGAGAGCGCCTCGCGGCAGGAGGAGCAGGACATGGTTCATTAGTCTCCTCCGGGCGGCGTCGGGTTCCCGCCTCCCGCGGACTTTCCCGTGACACCCTGAGAAGGACATGGACGACCTGGCACGCGTGGCCGCGGACGCCGCCGACGGTGATCCGCTGGCTGCGGCCACCCTCGTGCGGGAGACCCAGTCCGACGTCTGGCGGCTCTGCGCCGCGCTCGGCGACCGCGCCTCGGCCGACGACCTGACGCAGGAGACCTACCTGCGGGCGTTCGGCGCGCTGCACCGCTTCGAGGGCCGGTCCTCGGTGCGCACCTGGCTGCTGGCGATCGCGCGCCGGGTCTGCGCCGACGCGCTGCGCTTCCGCCGCCGGCGCCGGCTGACCCTGGTCCGGGAGCCCGCGGACCTGGAGCAGCTGGCCCCGTCGGGCGCCGCGGACGCCGTCGGCGAGAGCGCCGCGGTCGCCGACCTGCTGGCCCGCCTGGACCCCGATCGGCGCGAGGCCTTCGTGCTCACCCAGCTGCTCGGCCTCCCCTACGCCGAGGCCGCCGAGGTCGCCGGATGTCCCGTCGGCACCATCCGCTCGCGGGTGGCGCGGGCGCGCGCCGACCTCGTGGACTCCCTCGCCCGGGTGAGCGCGGACCCCGGTCGGAGCGAGACCGCCCGCAGCTGACCGCGGCGGGCACCTCGCGGAGACCGTGCTGCCCGACGGCCGCGCCGCCGGTTCCCGATCCGGCCCGGCCGAGCACGTCCGGCGGCTCCTTCCACGCCCCCGTCCCATCCACCGGGACCGGCCATGCGCCTAAGTGCATCGATCTGGTAGACATTGCGCCGTGACGCGGACGACGATGCTGCTCCTGGTGAGCCGCCGGCACGTCGACCTGCTGCGCGTCTGCACCGCCGCCTGTCCGGGCTGCTGATTCCTTCCCGCCACCCCTGCGGGACCCGTATCGTCCCCCTCCACGCGGTCGCCCCTGCGCGCCCGCGCCCGTGAGACCCGGAGTCAGAGCCCCGTGAAGACCCTGATCCTGCTCGCCCTCGCCGGCCTGGGCGCCCAGCTCGTCGACGGCAGCCTGGGCATGGCCTACGGCGTCACCTCGACGACGCTGCTGCTCGCCATCGGCACCAACCCGGCGGCGGCGTCGGCGACCATCCACCTGGCCGAGATCGGCACCACGCTCGCCTCGGGGCTCTCGCACTGGAAGTTCGGCAACGTCGACTGGAAGGTCGTCGCGCGGGTGGGCCTGCCCGGCGCCGTCGGCGCGTTCGCCGGAGCGCACTTCCTGTCCGGCCTGTCGACCGAGATCGCCGCCCCGGTGATGTCGCTGATCCTGGTCTCGCTGGGCGCGTACATCCTGGTGCGGTTCACGCTGCGCGGCATCGACCGGCGCAACGTGGGCAAGCCGATCCGCAAGCGCTTCCTGGGCCCGCTGGGCCTGGTCGCCGGCTTCGTCGACGCGACCGGTGGCGGCGGCTGGGGCCCGGTGGGCACTCCCGCGTTGCTGGCCAGCGGCCGGATGGAGCCGCGCAAGGTCATCGGCTCGATCGACACCTCCGAGTTCCTCGTGGCGCTCGCCGCCAGCGCCGGCTTCCTGCTCGCGCTGGGCTCCCAGGGCATCGACCCGATGTGGGTCGCCGGGCTGCTCGCCGGCGGCCTGGTCGCGGCCCCCATCGCCGCGTGGCTGGTGCGGCACATCCCGCCCCGGCTGCTGGGCTCCCTGGTCGGCGGGATGATCGTCCTCACCAACGCCCGCACCCTGCTGCGCAGCGACTGGATCGACGCCGGGGCCACCGTCAGCGCCGTGGTCTACATCGTCCTCGCCGCGGTCTGGGTGCTGGCCGTCGTCCACTCCTACCGGCAGTACCGGCGGGACACCGCGGTCGAGTCGGCCGACGCCGTCGCCGAGGTCGCCGAGCGCAACGACGTCATCGCTGACGTGACCGCCGAGGAGCCCGTGGGCGCCGGCCGGCCCAGCGCCCCGCGCGACTGAACACCCCCGCCCGTGGGCTGGGATCAGGGGACCTGATCGTGGGGTGTCCTCCCTCACCGCGCACCGTGAGGGAGGACGCTCGATGATCAGGTCAGCTGATCATCGCGAGGAGGACAGGCGCGACCGCGGACCCCGCCCAGGGCGGAGCGGCGCTACACCGCGCGGGACCCCTGCATGGTCGGCACCTGCGGGAGCGGCGTCGAGCGGGCCGCGGCGAGCACCATCTGCGGTGAGGAGGGCAGGCCGCGCCGGGTGCACAGCCGCAGCGCCCGGGCGCCGGTGAGGACGTCGGTCTCCGGGGGGACGACGAGCAGGTCGGCGCGGCGGTTGCCGCCGGCCCAGGTGAGGCAGACCACCTGCGGGTCCATGCTGCGGAAGCCACCGGCGCGCACCGTCCGGCCCAGCACCTCCAGCTTGCGGGGCGCCGGCTCCCACGCGTCCAGGGGATAGGTGAAGCGCTCCACCCGCACCCCACGCCGCTCCAGCGCCGCGATCAGCTCGGGGAGCTCCACGGCGAGGTCACGGCTGCGCGGGAACCACGCCCCGTCGAAGGACGAACCACCCGACCCCGCGTCCGCGCGCAGGCTCACCCGGACGTCGATCCCACCCCGGAAGCCATCGCTCGCCGGAACCGTACGGGTGATCGTCGCCATGAGCGTCGGCCGCCTCTCGTCCACTCGTCCCCGGGCCACGGCACATGGCCCCGAGGAGAACGTAGGCGTGCCGACACACCCGTCCCGGGGACCACACGACGGGCGCGCCGCGCTCCCCCGGCCGGTCATCACGATTCGTGACCTGACGACCACGCCACCGCGCCTCGCGGGCCTGGACAGCGCTCTGCCCCCGGGTGCCGGAGCAGCCGGGGGCAGAGCGTGCCCGATCACTCCCGCCGGGCGGGAGGGCGGCTCAGCTGGGCTTGGGCTTGCGGTTCTTGGCCTTGCCGCGCTCGGTCTGGTCCAGCACGACCTTGCGGATGCGGACGCCGGCCGGGGTGACCTCCACGCACTCGTCCTCGGCGCAGAACTCCAGCGCCTGCTCCAGGTTGAGGATCTTCGGCGGGATGAGCCGCTCCAGCTCCTCGGAGGTGGACTTGCGCATGTTGGTGAGCTTCTTCTCCTTGGTGATGTTCACGTCCATGTCGTCCGGACGGGAGTTCTCACCGACGATCATGCCCTCGTAGACCTCGGTGCCCGGCTCGACCATGAGCGAGCCGCGCTCCTGCAGCGAGAACATCGAGTAGGTCGTCGCCACGCCCTGGCGGTCGGCGACCAGCGAGCCGGTCGGCCGGGCGCGCATGTCACCCATCCACGGCTCGTAGCCCTCGAGGTTGTGGTTCAGGACGCCGGTGCCGCGGGTCTCGGTGAGGAACTCGGTGCGGAACCCGATGAGGCCGCGCGAGGGGACGATGTACTCCATCCGCGCCCAGCCGGTGTCGTGGTGCACCAGGTTCTCCAGCCGTGCGCGGCGGACCGCGAGCGCCTGGGTCAGGGTGCCGACGTACTCGCCGGGGACGTCGATCGTGACCCGCTCGACCGGCTCGTGGAGCTTGCCGTCGATCTCCTTGGTGACGACGGTCGGCCGGCCGACGGTGAGCTCGAACTCCTCGCGGCGCAGCTGCTCGACGAGGATGGCCAGCGCCAGCTCGCCGCGGCCCTGCATCTCCCAGGTGTCGGGGCGGTCGGTGGGCAGCATCCGCACCGACACGTTGCCGACCAGCTCCTGGTCCAGCCGGTTCTTGATGAGCCGGGCAGTGAGCTTCTTGCCCGACTTGCCCGACAGCGGCGAGGTGTTGATCCCGATGGTGATCGAGATCGACGGCTCGTCGACGGTCAGCGGCGGCAGCGGGCGCGGGTCGTTCGGGTCGGCGAGGGTGTCGCCGATCATGATGTCCTCGATGCCGGCGATGGCGACCAGGTCGCCGGGGCCGGCGCTCTCGGCCGGGGTCCGGGTGAGGCCCTCGGTGACCAGCAGCTCGGTGATCTTGACGTTCTTGATGGTGCCGTCGGTCTTGCACCAGGCGACCTGCTGGCCGCGCTTCATCTCACCGGAGTGGATGCGCAGCAGGGCCAGCCGGCCCAGGAACGGCGAGGCGTCGAGGTTGGTGACCTGCGCGCGCAGCGGCTCCTCGGCGTCGTACTCCGGCGCCGGGATGGTGTCCAGCAGCGTCTTCACCAGCGGGCCGAGGTCCGGGCTGTCGGGGACGGTGCCGTTCTCCGGGCGGTTGAGCGACGCCTGCCCGGTGCGGCCGTTGCAGTAGACGATCGGGAACTCGAGCGCGTCGACGTCCAGGCCGGTGTCCTCGAGCAGCTCCATGAACAGCTCGTAGCTCTCGTCGACGACCTCCTCGATGCGGGCGTCGCCGCGGTCGGTCTTGTTGACCGCGAGGATGACCGGCATCCCCTTGCCGAGCGCCTTGCGCAGCACGAAGCGGGTCTGCGGGAGCGGGCCCTCGGAGGCGTCGACGAGCAGCACGACGCCGTCGACCATGGAGAGGCCGCGCTCGACCTCGCCACCGAAGTCGGCGTGGCCGGGGGTGTCGACGATGTTGACGACGACGGGGTTGCCGTCCTCGTCCGCCAGGCGGATCGCCGTGTTCTTGGCCAGGATGGTGATGCCGCGCTCGCGCTCGAGGTCCATCGAGTCCATCACGCGGTCCTGCGTGGAGTCGTTGTCCGTCCCCTCGCCCTTGGCGCGGCCGAGCGCGCCGGCCTGACGGAGGAGGGCGTCGACCAGGGTCGTCTTGCCGTGGTCGACGTGGGCGACGATCGCCACGTTGCGCAGGTCGTTGCGGGTGGGCATGCGGAAGGGCACCTCAGGCAGGTCGGGGGCGCCGCGCGGACGCGCGCGGGCATCAGGTCAACAGCAACCGGAGCCGCGACCTTCCCTCCACTCTAGGTGCTCAGCGGGCGGGCGCCGTCTCCCGCGAGCGGTCGACCACCCCGAAGGTGAGGCCTGCGGCGGCAACAGTGACCAGACTCACGGCGAACCAGGCCGGGAACCCGGCGCCCAGGGCCAGCACGTGGGCGAGCACGAAGGCACCGACGTAGAGGGCGGCCAGCCCCGCGGTGACGGCGGGACCGCGCCGGCGGGCGGCGATCCAGGCGGCCCCGACGCCGCAGACGGCGAAGACCGCCCCGCCGAGCGCGCGGATGCCGGTGCCCTGCGCGATCCCGAAGCCGGCGGCCAGCCCGACGGCGACCAGGAGCGAGGCGGGGACGCGGGCGAGAGCGGAGGTCGACATGTTCCCCAGTGTCCCTGTCGACGAGTCGACCGCGCCGCCACCTGGCAGGGTCGCGGGCGTGCCCGCACGGACCCGCCTCCTGACGTTCGACGACGCCCCCGCGCTGACCCGGCTCGTCGTCGAGGACCGGGAGTTCCAGGCGCCGTGGGAGCCCGCCCGCGACGAGCGGTGGTACACCGAGGCGGGCCAGCGGGCCGACGTGCGGGCCGCCCTGGAGCGGCACGCGGCCGGGCTGTCACTCCCCTGCGTCGTCCTGGACGACGACGGTGCCGTCGTCGGGCGGGTCACGCTGAACAACGTCGTCCGCGGCGCCTTCCAGTCCTGCAGCCTGGGCTACTGGGTCGCCTCGGCCGCCAACGGCCGGGGGCTGGCCACCCGCGCGGTCGGCGAGATGCTGCGGCGGGCGTTCGGCGACCTGGGCCTGCACCGCGTGGAGGCCGGCACGCTGCTGCACAACGCCGCCTCGCAGAAGGTGCTCGAGCGCAACGGGTTCACCCGCTACGGGCTCGCGCCGCGCTACCTCAGCATCGCCGGCCGGTGGCAGGACCACGTCCTGTTCCAGGTGCTCGACCCCGCGACGCCGTAGCCGTCCGGGACGTGCAGGAGGCCCCGGACGGCGAACCGTCCGGGGCCCCGGCGACGTGCTGTAACGGCCCCTCTGCAGGGTCCCTCGGCGAGCCTGCGAGGCGCGGGGGGCAGAGGGTCCTCTCTCAGGCGGTGCGGAGCACGGCCTCGATCTCGAGCTCGACGTTGATCTTGTCGCCGACGACGACGCCGCCGCCGTCCATCGGCATGTCGATGTCCACGCCGTACTCCTTGCGGGAGATCTCGGTCTTGGCGCTGAAGCCGGCGCGGGTGCCGCCGTAGGCGTCCGGGCCGAAGCCGTTGAGCTCGAGCTCCAGGACGACGGGCTTGGTGATGCCCTTGATCGTCAGGTCGCCCTCGACGGTCCAGTCGGCGCCGTCGGTCTTCACCGCGGTGGAGCGGAAGGTCATCTCGGTGTGGTTGCCCACGTCGAAGAAGTCGGCGGAGCGGATGTGCGCGTCGCGCTGCTCCTGGCGGGTGTCGATCGAGTCCATGTTCACCTGGGCGGTGACGCGGGACTGCGTCGGGTCCTCGGCGGTCACGATCTCGCCCGAGAACTCGCGGAAGTAGCCGCGGACCTTGCTCACCATCATGTGGCGGACCGAGAAGCCCACGGTGGAGTGGCTGGCGTCGATGTCCCAGGTGCCGGCGATGTAGCCGGGGATCTGGACGGTGGTGCTGCTGCTGGTGGTCATGGTGTCTCCCTTGGTCCTGCGGGGTGGGTCTCCGCCGACAGCGTAGTTGAGCGCTTGACTATTCCGCCAGTATTCTGAGGGCATGACCACGTCGGTGTCGCCGGAGTCCCTCCCCACGGGTGAGCCGCGGTGGCTCGACCCGGAGGAGCAGAAGGCCTGGCGCGCCTGGCTCTACAGCGCCCAGCTGCTGCTCGACCGGCTCGACCGCGAGCTGAACCACCGCACCGGGATCTCGCACGCGTACTACGAGATCCTCGTCGCCCTCTCCGAGACCCCCGAGCGCATGATGCGGATGAGCGAGCTGGCCGACCGGTGCCTCTCCTCCCGCAGCCGACTCTCGCACGCCGTCTCCCGCCTGGAGGAGCGCGGCTGGGTGCGCCGGCAGGTGTGCGCCGAGGACGGGCGCGGCCAGCTCGCCGTCCTCACCGAGGAGGGCTTCGCCGCGCTGGAGGGCGCGGCGCCGGTGCACGTCGAGGGGGTGCGCCGGGAGCTGTTCGACCAGCTCTCCCCCGCCCAGGTGGTCGCCATGCGCGATCTCGGCGAGACCCTGCTGCAGCACCTCGACCCGTCGCGGATCCCCTGACACCGGATCACACGGACGGATCCCGGTCGACGGGCACCAGCCCCGAGCGGAACGCGACGATCACCGCCTGGACGCGGTCGCGCACGCCCAGCTTGGTGAGGATGCGCGCGACGTGGGTCTTCACGGTGGCCTCGCCGACGAACAGCCGGCGGCCGATCTCGGCGTTGGACAGCCCCTCCGCGAGCAGCTCCAGCACCTCGACCTCCCGGGGCGTCAGGTCGGCCAGCCCGGCCGGGGGCGACCCGGTCGGGACCGGCGCGCGGCGGGTGAACGCGGAGATCAGCCGCCGGGTCACCGACGGTGCGAGCAGCGCCTCCCCCGCCGCCGCGACCCGGATCGCGTGCACGAGCTGATCGGCCGGGACGTCCTTGAGCAGGAAGCCGCTGGCCCCTGCCCAGAGCGCCTCGTAGACGTGCTCGTCGACGTCGAAGGTCGTCAGGACGACCACCTTGCACGGGACGCCGTCGAGGTCCCCCAGGAGCCGGCGGGTGGCGGCCAGCCCGTCAGTGCCCGGCATCCGGATGTCCATGAGGACGACGTCCGGCCGGAACCGCCGCACCGCGGTCACCCCCGAGGCGCCGTCCGCGGCGGTGCCGACGACGGTCAGGTCGGGCTCGGCCTCGAGGA
Organism: Blastococcus sp. SYSU DS0541; assembly: GCF_054050875.1. Classification (NCBI taxonomy): domain Bacteria; kingdom Bacillati; phylum Actinomycetota; class Actinomycetes; order Geodermatophilales; family Geodermatophilaceae; genus Blastococcus; species Blastococcus sp. SYSU DS0541. The sequence continues at coordinate 131,243 of NZ_JBJHAD010000005.1, forward strand.
TCAGCCGCAGGCCGGTGCGGACGAGCTCCTCGTCGTCGACGATCAGCACGCGGATGGTCACACCGGCGTCCCGTCGACCGCGAGCCGCGCCCGTACCCGGTAGCCGCCGTCCGGCAGCCGGCCCGCGTCCACCGTGCCCCCGTAGAGAGCGACGCGCTCGCGGATGCCCACCAGGCCGTGGCCGGTGCCCGTCCCCTGTTCCCCGGGGTTCCCCCGGCCGTCGTCACGGACCTCGACGTCCACCACCCCGCCGACCGCGCGGACGGTGACCTGGACGGTGGCCGGCCCGGCGTGCTTGAGCACGTTGGTCAGGGCCTCCTGCACGATCCGGTAGGCGGCCAGGTCCACTCCCGCCGGCAGCGACGCGAGGTCACCCTCCACGACCAACCGCACCGGTGCGCCGGCGTCGCGGACGCGGGCGACGAGTCCGCCGAGGTCCCGGAGGCCCGGTTGGGGGGCGACCGCACCGTCGTCCCCACCCGTGAGCAGGCCCAGCAGCCGGCGCATCTCGGCCATGCCCTGGCGACCCGCGGTCTCGATCGAGGCGAGCGCGCTGCGGGCCAGGTCGGGACGGCCCTCCATCGCCCGCTGGGCCGCCTGCGACTGGATGACGATCACCCCCATGCTGTGGGCGACGAGGTCGTGCAGTTCCCGGGCGATGCGGGCGCGCTCGTCGGAGACCGCGCGGGCCGCCTGCTCGGCCACCTCCCGGTCGGTCAGGGAGGCGCGTGCCTGGAGCTGTCGGGTCTCGCGGTGGCGGTACCGCATCCAGCGCCCGAGGCCCACGAGTCCGGCGAGGATGAACCACGCGGGCAGCACCTCGTCGAGCGGGTCACCGGCCCGCAACCGCGGCACGTCGTAGGTGAGGATGCCCGCCGCGACGACTCCCGAGCCCACGACGACCGACCACCTGTCGGCGTGGGCGCCGAGGGCGTAGAGAGCCAGGCAGAGGCCGAACCACAGCAGACCGGACGTGCCACCGAGCTGGTCGTGCAGCCACCCCGCGCCGAGCACGAGCAGCAGCGCGAGCAGAGGCCGGTAGCGGCGGACGAACAGCGGCGCCGTCGCCGCGAAGGCCAGCAGCGCGTGCACGGGCCGGTCGGCGGCGACGGCGGAGGGGACGTCGGTCGACCACACCGACGCCTGGCCCCACACGACGAGCACCGCCACCACGAGGGCGTCCGCCGCCCGCGCTGACCGGGCCCAGTCCATGCGGCGAACGGTAGCCAGCCGGAGGCCGTTCCCGGGTCCTCCGGACGACGGATCCGGCCGGTCGTCTCCGCCTTGCGGGGGACGGCGCGAGTCGCCCGCGGGCCCGACGACTGCCGGGCCGCCGCCGCCCAGGCTCGTCCCTGCCCGGACCCGCCCGTGGGTCCGCCCACCGAGGAGATCCGATGACCGACCCCACCGCCGTCGACCGCCGTACCGGGGCAGCCGCGCTGATCGCCGGCGTCCTGATGTTCGTCTCCGTCGCCACGGAACTGATCTGGAACGTGCAGCGGCCGGACGGCTCGGTGTCCGACGTGCCGGGCTACGTCCTCTTCCTCGGGGGGTTCGCCCTCGGCACGGTGGCCCTGGCGGTGGCCGTCCACGGCCTCGGCCGCGGCCGGACCGGGGCCGCGCTCTCCCGCGCCGGCCGGATCGGTCGCTCCATCAGCCTGACCGGCGCCGGGCTGCTCACCGTGTTCGCCGTCGTCCACCTCGGCACGGGGCTGGCCACCGGCACCCCGCTGGAGGCCTCGTTCTGGGCCTTCTTCCTCGGTTTCCTGCTGCTGATCGCCGGCGCCGTCCCGCTCGCCCTCGGGCTGCGCCGCTCCCCCGTCGTCGGCGCCTGGTGGGTGACCGTGCTCGTCGCCGGGATCGCGGCCGCCGTCGCGATGTCCGCCCAGGCACCGCTGCACGAGATCGGCCTGTTCACCTTCGACGCCGCCTGGGCCGCACTCGGCCTCCGGCTGCTGTCCGGTCACCCCGCGACCGTGTCCGAGGGCGCGCGCACGCACGCCTGAGCACGGCGAGCAGGGACGGACTTCCCGGTCGATCCGGGAGTCCGTCCCCTGTCGCCCGGGAGTTCCCGAACCGGACCGTGATCGACACCAGCGAGTCCCGACCACGGAGGAGTTCCGCGATGACCACCACGACCACCGCCCCCGAGACCACCGCTCACCGGCGCGCCACCGCCGGCCTCGTCGGCGGCGCCCTCTGGGCGCTGCTGCCGGTCGCCTGGGCCACCGTCCTTGCCGACGACGCCGACTCCGTCTCCCTCGCGGCCGCGACGGCCGCCTGGGTCTTCCTCGTCCTGCCACCGGTGCTGATCCTCGCCGGGCTGGCCGCGCTCCGCCGGGCGCTCGGCGGCGACGCGGGACGGGTCGGCGCGGTGGCAACGGCGCTGACCGGGGTCGGGCTGGCCGCCATGGCCGTCGGCAACGGGATCGAGGTCGCGTCGATCACCGCGGGCGGCGGTGAGGTGGCGCTCGGGCACGTCATCTTCCTCCTCGGGTTCCTCGTCTCCACCGTCGGCGGCCTGCTCCTCGGCGTCGTCGTGATCCGGCGGTGCGCCGGATCGCTGCCCCGCACCGGTGGCGCGCTGCTCGCCGCCGCCCTCCCGCTCGGCATCGCGATCGGCGCCCTCGGCGGTCTGGTGAGCGCCGACAACGACGCGTGGTTCTGGGCGGCGATCAGCGTGCCCGCCGGCCTCGCCTGGGTGCTGCTCGGCCGGTCGCTGCAGGTCGCTCCGGCGACCCGGCACGACCCGGCACCGGCGTTCTGACCGGCGCCCTCGCGGAGGGCCGCGCGCACGGCGCGGCCCTCCGTTGACGCCGGGCCGTCCCGGCGCGCATCGTGCGCAGGCCGAAGGGAGCGACCAGGTGACGATCCAGGTGACCGCCCCCGTCCCCGTCCCGCCCGGTCGGACTGCCGGCGGCCGACGGAGGGGCGCCGCCGTGCTGCCCCGGCTGTTCGCCTGGGCGGTCGTCCCGGTGTACGTGGCCGGTGCCACCGCGTACGCCGTGCTCGACACCCGGTTGGGCGGCCCGGGCCTCGATCCGGCCGAGGCGGTCCCGGTCCTCGGCGGTTTCGGCCTCTTCGCTGCCCTGGGCGCGCTGCTGGTCCTGCGCCGCCCGCACAACGCGGTCGGCTGGCTCATGGCCTGGGCCGCCCTGCTCGTCGGCGTCGTCCCGGCCGGTGACGCCTACGCCGCCTGGGTGATGACCACCAGCGGCCGGCCCGACGCCCTCGCCGTCGCCGGTGCCTGGATGCAGAGCTGGTACTGGTACGTGGTCCTCGGGCTGCTCTTCCTCTACCTGCCGCTGCTGTTCCCCGACGGGCGGCTGCCCTCCCCTCGCTGGTGGCCGGTCGCCGTGCTGCCCGGCGCGGCCCTGGGCGCGACGTGCGTCCTCGGGATGCTCACCGACTCGCTCAGCGGGCAGGACGTCGACTACCGGATCGACAACCCGATCGGGCTCCCGGGCCTGGCGCCGGTGGAGCAGCTGCCCGTCTTCGCCGTCCTCGGCATCGTCCTGGCCGCCGGCATCGTCGGGGCCGTCGTCGCCGTGGTCGTGCGGTTCCGGCGCTCGCGCGGGGACGAGCGGCTGCAGATGAAGTGGTTCGTCTTCGCCGTGGCGCCGGCGGTCCTCGCGCCGCTGGACGGCGTCCTCCCGCTGGTCAGCGGCGCGGTGTTCGCCTGGCTGATGCTCGCCCTGCCGGTGGCGATCGCGGTCGCCGTCCTGAAGTACCGGCTCGACGGCATCGACGTGGTCCTCAACCGGACCCTGGTCTTCGGCAGCCTCACCGCGCTCGTCGTCGGCGGGTACGTGCTCGTCGTCGGCTACCTCGGGGCCCTCCTCCACCGGGACGACGACCTGCTCGTCTCGCTGGTGGCGACCGGTCTGGTCGCGGTCCTCTTCGCCCCGGCGCACGACCGGTTGCAACGGGCGGTGAACCGGCTGATGTACGGCCGGCGGTCCGAGCCCTACGCCGCGCTGTCCCGCCTCGGCGCGCGGCTGGAGGGCACCCTGGCTCCCGACGACGTCCTGCCGGCGATCGTCACGACCGTCCGGGAGTCCCTCCGCCTGCCCTACGCCGCGATCGTCCTGGGGGACGACGAGCCGGCCGTCGAGTCCGGCTCACCGGTGTCGGGCACCCGCTCCCTGCCGCTGCTCTACCGCAGCGAGCAGGTGGGCGAGCTGCGGCTGGGCCTGCGCCCCGGGGAGACCGCGTTCTCCTCCGCCGACCGGCGGCTGCTGTCCGACCTCGCCCGCCAGGCCGGGGTGGCGGTCTCCGCGGTGCGGCTCACCGCCGACCTGCGGCGCTCGCGGGAACGGCTGGTCACCGCGCGGGAGGAGGAGCGCCGCCGGTTGCGCCGGGACCTGCACGACGGCCTCGGTGCCCAGCTGGCCGGGCTCACCGTGCAGACCGGCGTGCTCCGCGCCCTCATCCCCCGCGACCCGGCGCGCGCGGAGGCCCTGGCCGGGGAGCTGCGCGGCGAGCTGCGCACCGCGATCGCCGACGTCCGCCGGCTGGTGCACGACCTGCGCCCACCGGCCCTCGACGAGCTGGGGCTGGTCGGCGCGCTGGAGCGCCTCACCGAACGGTGCAGCACCGACGGCGACGGCCTCCGGGCGGGCGTCGAGGTCGACGGCGAGCTGCCCCCGCTCCCCGCGGCGGTCGAGGTGGCGGCCTACCGGATCGCGCAGGAGGCGCTGGCCAACGTCGTCCGGCACGCGGCGGCCCGCACCTGCACGCTCCGGCTGGCCGCCGACGAGGCCGAGCTGACCATCGAGGTGCTCGACGACGGGGCCGGTCTGCCGGCCGAGCCGGTCCCCGGTGTGGGGACGTCGTCGATGCGGGAACGGGCGGCCGAGACCGGGGGCCGGTGCCAGGTGCTACCGGCGCCGGGCGGTGGCACCCGCGTGCTCGCACGGCTCCCGCTGAGCGGAGGGGACTGACGTGGTCGCACGCCTGCTGGTGGTCGAGGACCACCCGTTGTTCCGGAAGGGCGTGCTGGCGCTCCTGGACACCGCGGCCGGCCTCGAGGTGGTCGGGGTGGCCGTCTCCGGCGAGGAGGCGGTGGCGCAGGCCGCGCAGCTGCGGCCCGACGTCGTCCTCATGGACCTGCAGCTGCCGGGCATGAGCGGGATCGAGGCCACCCGGGCGATCACGGCCGTTGTCCCCGACGTGCGGGTGCTGGTGCTCACCCTGTTCGAGGACGAGGACTCGGTGTTCATGGCGCTGCGGGCCGGCGCCCGCGGCTACGTGCTCAAGGACGCCGACGAGGAGGAGCTGACCGGGGCGATCCGGGCGGTGGCACGCGGCGAGGCGATCTTCAGCCCGCCCGTGGCCGGCCGGGTGCTGGCGTACTTCGCCCAGCCCCGGCCGGCTCCCAAGGTGTTCCCGTCGCTGACCGACCGCGAGCGGGAGATCCTGCAACTGCTGGCCCAGGGGCACCCCAACCCGTCCATCGCCCGCGCCCTGTCGCTGAGCCCCAAGACGGTCGCGAACTACGTCTCCGCGATCTTCGCCAAGCTGCAGGTCACCGACCGGGCCGAGGCGATGATCCGCGCGCGCGAGGCGGGGCTCGGCCGCTGACCACGCCCGCCGGCCGAGGAATCGCGGGTGCGGCACGCCGGGCGCGGGCCCAGCGACCGGCACCGGTGCGGTGACGTTCCCGGCGGGGGCTAGGCCGGCGTGACGTCGTCCGGGGGCAGCGGCCAGCGCGGCACCCCGGCGACGGCGCCGTCGGGCAGCCGGCCGGCGAAGCGCGGCGGACGCTTCTCCAGGAAGGCGGCCACCCCCTCGGCCGGGTCCGGCCCCTCCCCCAGCTCGACCAGCGCCCGCGACTCGGCCCGGTGCGCGTCCCACGGCGAGGCGGCGCCGAGCATCGACCACAGCAGCTGGCGGGCGGCGCCCACGGCGAGACCGCTGGTGTTCGCGACGATCTCCCGCGCCAGCGCGTGGGCGGTGGGCAGCAGCTCGTCGTCGGGCACCACGCGGGACACCAGCCGGCCGCGCAGCGCCTCGGCCGCGTCGAACACCCGCCCGGTCGCCACCCACTCCATCGCCTGGCTGATACCGACCACCCGGGGCAGGAACCACGAGGACGCCGCCTCCGGCACGATGCCGACCCGGCCGAACACGAAGCCGAAGCGGGCCGACGCCCCGGCGATCCGGATGTCCATGGGCAGGGTGAGGGTCGCCCCGATGCCCACCGCCGGGCCGTTGACCGCGGCGATGACCGGCTTGCGCAGCGCGGCGAACGGCAGCGAGGCGACCCCTCCGGCGTCCCGCGGGTAGCCGCCGATGTCCTCGCTGAGCGGGCCGGGCGGGCGTACGCGGGTGCGCCGGTCGCCGAAGGTGTCGGGCCCGCCCGCGAGGTCGGCCCCGGCGCAGAACGCGCGGCCGGCACCGGTCACGACGACCACGCGGACGTCGGCGTCGGCGTCGGCGGCCGCCGCCACCCGGGCGAGCTCATCGGCCATGGTGAGGGTGAAGGCGTTGAGCCGGTCGGGTCGGTGCAGCGTCACCGTGGCGACGCCGTCGGCCACCTCGTACCGCAGCTCGGTCAGCTGGTCGGTCACCGGCCTGCTCCCAGCGCTCCGGTGACGGCCAGGCGGGCGACGGCGTCGAGGTGCTCGGCCTCGTCGCCGAGCAACAGCCGGTCCACCTTCGCCCGCCGCCAGTACAGGTGGGCGTCGTGCTCCCAGGTGAAGCCGATCCCGCCGTGCACCTGGATGAGCGTGGTGGCCGCCCGCTCGAAGGTCGCCGCCGCGCAGGCCTTCGCCGCCGACGCCGCCAGCGGCAGCTCGGCCGGGTCGCAGTCGGCCGCCCACGCCGCCCACCAGACCAGCGACCGCAGCTGCTCCACGCCCACCCACGCGTCGACCAGCATGTGCTTGATCGCCTGGTAGGAGCCGATCCGGCGGCCGAACGCCTCGCGCTCCTGGGCGTAGGCCACGCCCAGCTGCACGCACCGCTCGGCGCCGCCGAGGTCCTCGGCGGCCATGACGACGGCACCCACCTGCCGGGCGCGGGCCCACAGCTCCCCGGCGTCCTGGGCCAGCACCCGGCGGGAGGTCAGCCGCACCGAGGCCAGCCCGCGGGTGGCGTCCATCGGCCGGCCGGCCAGGACCTCGCCCTCACCCACGACCAGGTCACCGCCGTCCAGACCCAGGAAGAGGGTGGCGTCGGCGGCGTCCACCGAGGGGGCGGAGCCGTCGACGCCTCCGTCGAGCACGGCGAACGCCGTCGAGCCGTCGGCGAGCTGCGCGGCCAGGTCCGGGGCGTCGGCGAGCAGGACGGCGGCGCGCGCGGCGGTGACGAGCGAGGGCGCCGCGAGCACGGCACCGCCCTGCTCGGCCACCACGGCGAGGTCCAGCAGCGGGCGGCCCGAACCGCCGGCGGACTCGGGGACGGTGATGCCCAGGAAGCCGATGTCGGCCAGCGCCTTGCGCCCGGGCTCGAGCCGACCCCCCTCCAGGCCCCCCCGCGCCGCGGCCGGCGAGGCGTTGCCGCGGTAGAACTCGCGGGCGCCGTCGGCGATGTCGCGCTGGTCGGCGTCGAGGTCGAAGTTCATCGCGTCCCTCCCGAAAAAGGAGCGGTCTTGTCGCTGCGGGGCTCCGGCGGCAGGCCCAGCACGCGCTCGCCGAGGATGTTGCGCAGCACCTGGTCGGTGCCGCCGGCGATGCTGATGCCCGGCAGCCAGGACTGGGTCCGCTGCCAGCGGTCGTCGCCGTCGGTGGTGGCGGCGTAGACGGCGTCGTCGCCCAGCAGCCGCACCCCGGCGTCGGCCATGAGCAGGCCGGCCTCGGTGCCGGCGAGCTTGCCGGCGCTGGCCTCCGGCCCGGGGATGCCGCCCTGGCTGAGCACGGTGAGCCGCCGGTAGCCGGTGTAGCGGGCGGCGAGCGCGGCGACCACCGCGCGCCCGACCGCCTGACGGGCCAGCACCTGGCGCTCCGGCGGCAGGTGCGGCAGCCGCTCGCGCGCGTGCCGCGCGAACTCCTCGACCGGCGCGCCGATCGCGCCCCCGGCCCCGCCGATCGCCACCCGCTCGTTCATGAGCGTCGTCAGCGCGACCCGCCAGCCCTCGCCCGGCTCGCCGAGCCGCTCCTCGTCGGGGATGCGGACGTCGTCGAAGAAGACCTCGTTGAAGTCGGCCTGCCCGCCCATCTGGCGCAGCGGGCGCACCGTCACGCCGGGGGCGTGCATGTCGACGACGAACATCGTCAGGCCGGCGTGCTTGGGCTTCTCCGGGTCGGTGCGGGTCAGCAGGATCCCGAAGTCGGAGACGTGCGCGAGCGTCGTCCACACCTTCTGCCCGTTGACCACCCAGCCGTCGCCGTCGCGGACGGCGGTGGTGCGCAGCGCCGCGAGGTCCGAGCCCGACGCCGGCTCGCTGAACAGCTGGCACCACACGTCGTCGGCGCGCAGCAGCCGGGCGAGGTAGCGCTCGCGCTGCTCCGGGCTGCCGTGGGCGATGACCGTCGGCCCGCACATGCCGATGCCGATGTGGTTGATCAGCGTGGGCACCCGGGAGCGGGCGAGCTCTTGGCCGACGATCGCCTGCTGCACCAGCGTGCCGCCCTGGCCCCCGTACTCGCGGGGCCAGGTGACGCCGACCAGCCCGGCCTCGGCGAGCACCCGCTGGGTGCGGCGCATCTCGGCCTCGTGGGTGCGGGCGTCGATGCCCTCCTGACCCGGCTCGAGGTGCAGCAGCTCGCCGGCGTGCTCCTCGAGCAGGGCGCGCACCCGCGCCCGGTACTCGGCCTCGTCGGGGCTGTCGTCGAAGTCCACGGGCACGCCTCTCGTCGGGTGGGCGGGTCGGCCGCAGCGTGACAGGCGTCACCCGGAGCGGTCAACGGTGACTGTTGCGGGCGCCCCGCGCGGCCTACTGTTCCGCGGATGAGCGCCGAGCCCGTCGGAAGCGCCCCCGCCCCGGGGCCGCGTTCCCGCTCGGAGCGGACCGCCGGCAGCCGCCTGCTCATCCTCGACGCCGCCGTCGCCTGCCTGGTCGAGGAGGGCTTCGCCGGGGCCTCGACGCTCGCCGTCCAGGCCCGGGCCGGGGTGTCCCGGGGCCGGCTGCTGCACCACTTCCCCTCCCGGGCCGAGCTGCTGGTCGCCGCCGCCGCGCACCTGTCCACGACCCAGCTGGACGAGGTGCGGCGCCGGGCCGCCGCGCTGATGGAGGACGAGCCGACCGGGCGGGAGCGGGTCGACCGCGCCATCGACCTGATGTGGGCGACGTTCCAGGAGCCCCCGTTCTGGGCGGCGATGGAGCTCTGGACGGCGGCGCGCACCGACCCCGACCTCCGGGCGGCGCTGCGCGGCGAGGAGCGCCGGCTGCGCGCCTCGATCGCCGCGGTGGCCGACGGGATCTGGGGCCCGGAGATCGCCGGCGCCCCGGTGTACGCCGACCTCTGCGAACTGCTCTTCACGAGCATGCGCGGGGTGGCGCTGGTCTACGCCTTCGAGGACCGGCCGGCCGCGACCGACCCGCACCTGGCGCTCTGGAAGCGGCTCTCCGCGCGGCTGCTCGCGCTCGACAGTCAGGGTTGACCGCCCCTTCCCCGGCCACCAGCATGACGCAGGTCACACTGTGCCTGGCTGAGGAGAAGCCCGTGAGCGTCCAGATCCCCGTCCTGCAGGGCCGCGGCATGACGATGAGCGACATGCTGGCCCGGCACGCCCGGACCACCCCGGACGCGCCGGCGCTGCGCTTCGAGGGGTCGGGCCGCTCCTACGCCGAGCTGGACGAGCGGGTCGACCGGCTGGCCCGGGCGCTGCACGCGCGCGGGGTGCGCACCGGCGACCGGGTGGCCGTGCTCGCGCTCAACGGCCCCGAGACGTGGGAGGCCTACCTCGCCGGCGTGCGACTGGGCGCGGTCGTCGTCCCGGTCAACTTCCGGCTGGTGGCCGACGAGGTCGCCTACGTGCTCACCGATTCCGGCGCCGTCGCCCTGGTCGTGGACAACCCGCTGGCGGAGGTCGCCGCCAAGGCGCGCGAGCAGGCACGGGCGGTCACGACGGCGCTGGTGATCGGCGGCGGGGACGCCGGGCCGGGCAGCGAGGACTACGCGGCCGCGCTCGCGACGGCCGACGGCGAGCGGCTCGACGTCGTCGTCGACGAGGACGAGGCCGCGTTCATCATGTACACCTCCGGCACGACCGGGCGGCCCAAGGGCGCGGTGCTGACCCACCGGAACCTGACCATGCACGTGTTCAGCCAGATCACCACGCTGGGCTGGGACCCGGCCGACCGCGTCTCCGTGCCCGGGGCGCCGCTGTTCCACATCGCCGGGCTGGCCGGCGGGCTGCCGCCGCTGCTGCTCGGCGGGGTCCACGTGATCCTCCGGTCCGGCGCGTTCGACCCGGCCGCGACCCTCGACCTGATGGAGCGGGAGGAGGTCTCCAGCATCTTCCTGGTGCCGGCCATGTGGGCGGCCGTCCTGGCGGTGCCCGACCTGGCCGCGCGTGACCTCTCCTCCCTGCGCCGAATCTCCTGGGGCGCGGCGCCGGCCTCCACCACCCTGCTGCGCGCGCTGATCGACGCCTTCCCGCAGGCCGAGGTGGTCACCGCCTTCGGGCAGACCGAGTGCAGCCCGGTCACCTGCCTGCTCCGCGGCGAGGACTCCGTGCGCAAGATCGGCTCGGTCGGCACGCCGATCCTGAACGTCGAGGTGCGGGTGGTCGACGAGGCGATGGAGGACGTGCCGCGGGGTGAGGTCGGCGAGATCGTCTACCGCAGCCCGATGGTGATGAAGGAGTACTGGGGCAAGCCGGAGGCGACCGCGGAGGCCTTCGCCGGCGGGTGGTTCCACTCGGGGGACCTCGTGCGCCAGGACGAGGACGGCTACTTCTACGTCGTCGACCGCAAGAAGGACATGATCATCTCCGGCGGCGAGAACATCTACTGCGCCGAGGTGGAGAACGTGCTGGCCGCCCACCCGAAGGTCGCCGAGGTCGCGTTGATCGGCGTGCAGGACACCCGCTACGGCGAGGCGCCGCTGGCCGTGGTCGCCCCCCGCGACGCCGCCGACCCCCCGACGTCGGAGGAGCTCGCGGCGTTCTGCCGGGAGCGGCTCGCCCGCTACAAGAACCCGCGGGAGTACTCGGTGGTGGCCGCGCTCCCCCGCAACCCGAGCGGGAAGGTGCTCAAGACGGCGCTGCGGCAGGAGCACTCGGCCGGGTCGCTGGTCGCCGAGCCCGTCGTCTGAACCCGCCCCCCTCTCCCGGCGATCATGGCGCCGTGACCGCCCCGGGACCCCGGGGAGTGGTCACGGCGCCATGATCACGGGGAATTGGTCAGCCGGTGGCGGTGTCGAACAGGTCGCGGGAGACCACGCCGGTGTCCGGGTTGTCGGTGAACATCCCGTCGATGCCGGCCTCCCAGAAGGCGACGTGCTCGGCCAGCGCGCGGCCGTAGTCGTCGGGGGCGGCCCCGTCCTGGAGCGCCGGCGGCAGGAACACGTTCTCGTTGCGGAACGTGTAGGGGTGCACCAGCAGCCCGGCCTCGTGCGCGTCGTCGACGAGCGCGGTCGGGGTGCCGAGCGTCCCGTCGGCCTCGCGCGGGATGACCTGGTTCTTCTCCGGCCCGACCCCCTCGGCGTAGGTGGCGATCTCCTGCAGCCCCTCGGCGGTGGTGAGGTCGGCGTAGGTGCGCGGGTCACCGGCGGCCGTGAAGTCGTAGGGCTGCCCCGAGGCCGACAGCAGCTGGACCAGCGGCACGCGCACCCCCTGCTCCTCCAGCTCGCGCAGGTTCGCCGTCTCGAAGGACTGGATGAACACCGGCGAGGTGTGCTTGTGCACGCGCGCCTCGCGCAGGTCGGTCATCAGCGGCTCCTCGAGGGAGAGCCCGATGCCGTCGAAGTAGGTGGGGTGCTTGGTCTCGACGTAGACGCCGATCTCTCGGCGGAGCTCCTTGGAGAGCCGGGCCCGCAGCTCGAGCACCTCGTCGAGGGTCGGCACCTGGTAGAGGCCGTCGTAGAGGGTGTTCTCCTCGCGCACCTCGGGAAGCCGCGACGGCGCGGAGGGTGCGCAGCTCGGCGAGGGTGAAGTCCTCGGTGAACCAGCCGGTCAGCGGGGCGCCGTCGATGACCTTGGTGGTGCGGCGGGAGGCGAACTCCGGCCGGTCGGCGACGTCGGTGGTCCCGGAGATCTCGTTCTCGTGCCGGGCGACGAGGACGCCGTCCTGGGTGCTCACCACGTCGGGCTCGATGTAGTCGGCCCCCATCCGGGCGGCGAGCTCGTAGGAGGCCAGCGTGTGCTCCGGCCGGTAGCCGGAGGCGCCGCGGTGGCCGACGACGAGCAGGTCCTCGGCGAGCGCCGTCGCCGGCTCGGGGACCGGCGGCCGCGGCGCCGCGGTCGCGGGGACGGCCGCCGGGACGGCGAGGGACAGGGGGACGGCGACCGCGACGGCGGCGACCGCGGCACGCAGGCGGCGTGCTGGGGACATGGGGGCTCCCGCGGGCTCGGACGGCGACCATCGCCGTCGGCTCCGCGAGGTCATCCCAGCGGCACCAGGTGCCCGGGGCCAGTCGTGAGCAGCAACTCCCGGTGACCAACGCGTGGCACCCAGGTGCCGCCCCTCAGCCAGCCCCTGAGTACGGCCCATGAGGGTGATGGCATCGGGCTAGCAGTCCGTCGCGGACTCGCCCAGAAGGCGGCTTCAGAGGAGTGGCGACACCGGTCGCACCGACAGCCCTTGTTGGCGCAACGCTGGCGGGAGGACCCTCTCCCCATGACCAGCTTCGTGTTGATTCACGGCGCCTTCTGCCGCAGTTGGATCTGGGACGACACGGCTGGAGTTAGGGCAGACCACTCGAGCTCAGGGCTTGCGCCGGCTCAACCAGTACCGAGCCAGTCGACGGATCCCGAAGCCCGCGGGCAAGCAGATGACACCCGCAAGGCCGCATTAGGCAACGACTGACCGAGAGTGCGCGCCAGCATCGGGATGACAAGGACCGTGAAACCCGCCGAGATGAGCGCCATGGGGCCTGGCATCCAATCGGCGTTTCCCCATCCACGCGCTCGAGACGAGCTCAGACCGACGACTGGCCGTCTGCGTCGTCCGGCGTGCTGATGCTCGGACGCTCACCCGGGCCCCTTTTCCCCAGTTGGGCACTGGCCGCCGGACCACTCGATCAGCCGCCTCAGAGCGGGCCGCTAGGGCGATCCGCAGGCTCCCCCCAACGGACGCCCTAGCGGCACCTCCGGCGGTCGCATCCCCGGAGTTGGCCCAATCTGTCACCCTCACCTGCCGCCGCTCAGCCGGCCCAGACCTCGCCGACCCGCGCCGCGACCGCGGCCGCCTGGACCCGCCCCGCCCGGGCCGCGGGCTCCCGCGCGGCGGGGTCGAGGACGTTGCGGCCGATCGCCGCCCGGGCCGCCTGGTCCGGCGAGACGACCGCGACGCGCGACACCATGCCGGTGACCTGGGCGTCGACGCTGGCCAGCGGGCCGACCCCGCGCGGGATGGGGGCGAGCACGACGAGCCGGTCGTAGCCCTGGGCGAGGTCGGCGTTGGCCGCCGAGCGCATCCCGCCGTCGACGTACCGGCGGCCGTCGATGGTGACCGGCGGGTAGACCCCGGGCACCGCGCAACTCGCGGCCACCGCCTGCACCAGCGGGACGCCGGACTCGCGGTCGAAGGTGCGGAACTCGCCCGTGGCGGCGTCCACCGCGGTGATGACGAGCGCCCGCTCGGGCCAGTCGCGGGAGACCAGCCGGGAGCCGATGACGTCGATCCGCTCCTCCTCGCTCGGGGTGAGCCCCGCCTTCTCCGCGGCGATCGCCAGGGTGCCGATCCGCCGGCGGAACTCCACGTCGCGGCCGCGGCTGGCCACCATCGCCCAGCCGTACCGAATCAGGTTCCCGCGGGTCATCCGCGCGACCTTCTCCTGCGTCGGCGGCTCGAGCTGCCGGGCGTACATCGCCTCGAGCGGGGCGCCGCCGGTGAGCTGCGCGCCGACGACCGAGCCGGCCGACGTGCCGACGACGAGGTCGGCCCCGGTGAGGTCGACACCCGCCTCGGCCAGGCCGGCGAGCACGCCGATCTCCCAGGCGATGCCGGTGATGCCGCCCCCGCCGAGCACGAGGGCGGTCCGCTGGTCGCTCATGGGCGACATCCTCACAGAATCCTCGACACAGCCTGTGAGCTGGGCCACCCTGTGGCTCAGGTCACCCGACGAGAGGAAACGAATGACCACCGTGCAGTCCGCCCCGGCACCCACCGCGGCCAGCTGGCCGCCCGGGCTGCCCCGGTCCCTGGACTACCCGAGCGTCCCGGTGGGCTCCGTCCTCCGGGCCGCCGTGCGACGGTGGGGCGACCGGACGGCGTTCGTCGACCACGACGTGCCGCTCACGTTCACCGAGCTCGGGGCCCGCGCGCACGCGGTGGCGGGCTGGCTGGCCGACCACGGCATCGGGCGCGGCGACGTCGTCGCCGTCCACATCCCCAACTGCCGGCAGTACCCGCCGCTCTACTACGGGATCCTGCTGGCCGGAGCCACCTTCTCCCCCACCAACCCGCTGCTGCCCGCCGCCGACCTCGCCGCCCAGCTCGACGACGCCGGCGCGACGGTGGTCGTCACCTGGGACCAGGTGCTGCCCTTCGTCCGGGGCGCCATCGGGCAGACCGGGGTCGGGACGGTCGTCGTCACCGGCGAGGCGCACATCCTCGACTTCGCCGCCCGCATCGACGGCCTCGAGCCCACCGACGTCGACCTCGCCGACCTGCTGGCCGGCGACCCGACCGACCGGCACCTCGACGCCGGCGTCGACGTCGAGCACGACCTCGCGCACCTGGCCTACACCGGCGGCACCACCGGCGTCAGCAAGGGCGTGGAGCTGCCGCACCGCCAGGTCGTCACCAACGTCCTGCAGTCGGGCTGCTGGACCTCCGGGAGCCTCCCCGCCCTCGACGAGGAGGGGGACGTGACGCTGCAGCAGGTGCTCGGCCCCGACGAATGCCCCACCCGCCTGGGCGAGGCCCGGATCATCAACCTGACGCCCTGGTTCCACGCCATGGGGGCGATCGGCTACCTCAACGGCATGGTCATGGGCGGCACGATGACCGTCATCCACATGCGGTTCGACCCGGCGAAGTACGTCGAGGACATGATCAAGCACGAGGTCACCTCCATCGGCGGGGCGCCGCCGGTCTTCGTGGCGCTGCTGCAGGTGCCCGGGTTCGCCGAGGCCGACCTCTCCCACGTCCGCGGGATCAGCAGCGGCGCCGCACCTCTGCCGGTCACGTTGATCGAGCGGATGCAGGCGCTCATGCCGAACGCCACGATCGGCGAGGGCTACGGGCTGACCGAGGTCACGATGATGGCCACCGGCAACCCGTCCTTCCGCTCGGGCACCCGGAAGCCGGGCACCGTCGGCGTGCCGATCTTCGACACCGAGATCAGCATCCGGCCGATCGGCGGCGGCGACCCGCTGCCGGCCGGCGAGCGCGGCGAGGTCTGCATCCGCGGGCCCCAGGTCATGCGGGGCTACGCGCACCGCCCCGAGGCCACGGCCGAGTCGATCGACGCCGACGGCTGGTTCCACTCCGGCGACGTCGGCATCCTCGACGAGGACGGCTACCTCTCGATCGTCGACCGCACCAAGGACATGCTGCTCTACAAGGGCTACAACGTGTTCCCCCGCGAGCTCGAGGAGATCCTGTTCGGCGTCCCGGGCGTCGCCGGCGCCGCGGTCGTCGGCCGGCCCGACGAGGAGGCCGGGGAGCTGCCGGTGGCCTACGTCGTCCGCAAGGACGACGCCACCGGCGCGGCACTGACCGCAGAGTCGGTCATGGCCGCGGTCAACGACAAGGTGACCCCGTACAAGCGGCTGCGCGACGTGCGGTTCATCGATGCGATCCCCGTCTCGGCGGCCGGCAAGGTGCTCAAGCGGGAGCTCGCCGCCCGCGAGCGCGAGGCCGTCGGGGGCTGAGCCGGTGCGTGCCGCCGCACCCCGTTCGGGTGCGGCGGCACGCGGCCGCGCTCTGCGCTCACTATCGTCCGCGGCGTGGAGGAACAGCGGAACGGGCTGGAGACCGAGCACACCGGTGTGCGGATCGCGCACACCGAGCAGTCGCCGGTCCGCCAGGTGTTGCGTCGCGTCGTCATCGCGGCGGTCGTCCTCTTCGTCGTCGTGGTCGTGGTCTACCTGGACCGCGACGGCTACGCCGACAGCCGTGGCGACGAGATCTCGTTCCTCGACGCCGCCTACTACGCGACGGTCAGCCTCTCCACCACCGGCTACGGCGACATCACACCGGTCACCCCGGGCGCGCGGCTGACCAACGTCCTGCTGATCACGCCGCTGCGGATCATGTTCCTGATCGTCCTCATCGGAACGACCCTCGAGGCGCTCACCGCGCGCTCGCGCGAGGAGTTCCGCATCCACCGCTGGAGGTCCCGCGTGCGCCAGCACGTCATCGTGTGCGGCTACGGCACCAAGGGCCGCAGCGCCATCCGCTCCCTGCAGGCCAGCGGCACCCCGCTGGAGAAGATCGTCGTCGTCGATCCGGACCCACGGGCGATCGACGAGGCCAACGCTCTGGGCCTCACCGGCATCGTCGGCGACGCCGGCCGCACCGAGGTGCTGCGGCGGGCCGCCGTGGAGCGCGCCCGGTCGGTCATCGTGGCGGCCAACCGGGACGACTCCTCGGTGCTCATCACCCTCACCGTGCGTCAGCTCAACCCGAGCGTGCCGATCACCACGAGCGTCCGCGAGGAGGAGAACGCCAACCTCCTGCGGCAGTCCGGCGCGGACACCGTCATCACCACCTCGGCGACGTCCGGCCGCCTGCTCGGCCTCTCCACCGACAGCCCCCGCGTGGTCGCCGTCGTCGAGGACCTCGTGACCGGTGGCCAGGGCCTCGACCTGCACCAGCGGACCGCGACCAGGGACGAGGTGGGGCTCGGGCCGCGGCAGCTGCGCGACATCGTGCTCTCGGTGACCCGGGGCGGGCGCACGCTGCGCTTCGACGACCCGCTGATCGGCACCCTGCAGCCCGAGGACGTGCTCGTCGTCGTCAAGGCGCACGAGCCCGGGAAGACGATGCAGCCGCCCACGCAGTAGTTCTGTCGTCCTCCGGACGACACCGCCGCCAGGTGCCGTTCCCCTGCTGCGACGAGCGCGTCCGTCGCGCCTGCGCGACCCTGCAGTCGGGGGGCGATCTATAGGACCCGCACCCACGTGCGGGTCGGCTCGTCGCGGCCGCGGAGCTCCACCTCGCCCGCCGGGTGCCAGTGCCCCCGCTCCTCCGGTGCCGCTGCCAGCACGGTCGGTTCGCTGGCGATCGCGCGGCCCGGGTGGTCCTTGGCCAGGTCGGTGAGCCGCGCCGCCTCGTTCACCGGGTCGCCGATCACGGTGTACTCCAGCCGGCTGGCCGCCCCCACCTGCCCGGCCCACACCCGGCCGCACGCCACGCCCACCCCGACGTCGACCTCCCCGGCGGCGGCGACGGCGTCGCAGATGCGCCGGGCCGCCCGCAGCGCGGCACCCGCCGGGTCGGGGTGGTCGGCCGGGGCGCCGAACACGCAGAGCGCGGCGTCGCCCTCGAACTTGTTCACCAGGCCGCCCTCGCCCTCGATCGTCTCCACGACGATCCCGAAGAAGCGGTTGAGCAGGCCGACCATCTCCTCGGGGCCCGTGCGGCGCACCAGCGCGGTGGAGCCGGCGACGTCCACGAACAGCGCCGCGACGGTGCGCTCCTCCCCGCCCAGCGAGACCCCGGTCGCCAGCGCCCGCTGGGCCACCGTCGTCCCGACGTGCCGGCCGAACAGGTCGCGCAAACGTTCCCGCTCCGCCAGGCCGGCGGCCATGGAGTTGACCCCCTCCTGCAGCAGGCCGATCTCCCCGGCGTCGTCCACCACGACGTCGACGTCGTAGTCCCCCGCCCCCACCCGCTGCACCGCGCGCCGCAGGTCGCGCAGCGGCCGGCCCACGGCGCGAGCGGTGAGCACGGTGGCCAGCGCGCCGACCAGCAGCGCGACCACGACGAGGAAGACGACGGCGGCGCGACCGGGCCCCTCGGGGTTGCTCGGGTCCAGGTACAGCAGGACGACGCCGATCATCGGCACCCCGCTGGTGAGCCCCCAGGTCAGCAGCAACCGGATGCGCACCCCGAGGGTCAGCGCCCCGTCGGGCGGGTGGGCGGCCAGCGCGCGGGCGGTGACGGCGCGGGCGGCCCGGGCGACCAGCAGGTAGGTGACGCCGGCGGTGACCACGCCACCGAGCACGACGGCGACGGCGATCCGGGCGCCGACCCGGGCGTCGGGGAAGGTGACCGCCGCGACCGCCCCCATGAGCACCGCGCCCAGCAGCCAGACGACGGCGGCGACGAGGGCGGTGTCCAGCGGGAGCCGCAGCGCCTGCCGCGCCTCCTCACCCGAGGGCTCGCGGCCGGCCACGAGCCAGCGGTTGGTGGCGCGCTGCCGCCGCAGCCCGGCGACCACCGCCAGCGGCAGGGCGACGGCGAGGTAGCCCGCGGCCGCCCAGAGCACCTCGGCGCGACCACCGCTCCCCCGGCTGCCCTCCACCCCGAGGAGCAGCAGGACCACGGTGCCGACGCCGATCAGGTTGGCGCCGACGACCAGTCCGACGATGACCGGGACGGCGAGGCGGCCGCTGGGCGCCCACTCGGCCATGTCGGTGAGCCGACGGCGCACGTCGTCACCCGCGATGGTCACGACCGGCTCAACGAGCGCGGGGCGCGCACGGCACGGCCGCTCACCCGGTCGGGGCGGGGCGGGCGGCCGCGGGCCGCCCCGGCAGCGTGCGCCCGAGCGCCAGCGCGCCGATCCCGGCGAGGACGACGCCGATCAGCGCGACCCGCAGGCTGAACGCATCGGCCAGGATCCCGATCAGCGGCGGGGAGAGCAGGAACCCGATCCGCAGCAGCCAGTTGATCACCATCAGGCCCTGGCCGTGCGGGAGGCCGGGGAGCTCGTCCGCGGCGTGGTAGACGGCGGGGATGAGCGTGGCGACGCCCAGGCCGGCCAGCGCGAAGCCGACCAGCGTGGTGGCCACCGAGGGGACGGCCAGCGCCAGCCCGAGACCCACCGCGGCCATCGCTCCCCCGGCCCGCGCGACCCGGCGCTCCCCGAACCGGTCGACGACGCGGTCGCCGGTCAGCCGACCCACGGTCATCGCCGCCATGAGGGCGACGAAGCCCAGGCCGGCCGTCGCGGCGCCGGCGTCGAGCTCGGTGCGCAGGTAGAGGGCACTCCACGACGCACCGACGTCCTCGATCAGCGCGCCGCAGGCGGCGAGCAGGCCGAGCACCGCCAGCGCCGGGACCGCGGCCCGACGCCTGGGGCGCGCCAGCGGCACCTGCTCGGCGACCGGCTCGGGCTCGTCCGTGCCGGGGAGGACACCGCGGGAGACGACCAGGGCGGCCGCGCCGAAGACCACGGCGGAGACGCCGAGGTGCACGGTCAAGGGGATGTCGAGCCCGGCCGCCGCGGCGCCGAGCAGCCCGCCGGTGACCGCGCCGATGCTCCAGACGCCGTGCAGCGAGTTGATGATCGAGCGGCCGTAGAGCCGCTGGACCCGGAGGCCGTGCGCGTTCTGCGCGACGTCCACGACCGCGTCCAGAGCGCCGACCACCAGGAAGGCGGCGGCCAGGGCCGGCCAGTTCGGCGCGACCGAGACCGTCCACACGACCACGCCCAGCAGCGCAAGCCCGTAGGAGGCGACCCGGCCGGAGCCGAACCGGCGGTTGAGCGCGGCCGAGGACAGCCCGGCCAGCAGTGCGCCCAGCGGCACCGCCGCCAGCGCGGCCCCCAGTGCGGTGCTGCTCAGCTCGAGCTCGGCCTTGACCGCCGGCAGCCGTGGCACGAGCCCGGCGTAGAAGACGGCGTTGAGGAAGAAGCAGGCGGCGACGGCGATGCGGACGCGGCGCAGTCGCGCGGGCTCGACGGTCGCGGAGGCGGAGGACATGGCGGGGTCGGGGCTCCTGGGCTCAGCCGGCGAACCGGAACAGCGCGGCGCGGATCTGCGCGGCGTCCATCGGGTCGGTGGAGAGGGCGCTGTGCAGGACCAGCCCCTCGACGAGGGCGTCGACCTCCCGGGCGGTCACCGGGTCGAGGTGGCGCTCCAGGCTGCGGCGGCTCCGGGACATCAAGTCCTGGGTCACCGCGCGCAGGTCGGCGTCGCGGGCCGCGGCGACGTAGAGCTCGACGGCGAGCACCAGGTCCCGCTGCGAGCCGAGCAGGTCGCCGGTGAGGTGCTCGACCAGCGCGTCTAGCGCCGCCGCGCGGTCGGGGGCGGCCGCCATCCGGGCGTCGAACCGGGCGGCGACGTCGTCGACGTGCCGCGTGAAGGCAGCGGCGAGCAGCTCGGTGAGCGAGCCGAAGTGGTAAGTCAGCGACCCGAGCGGCACGTCGGCGGCGCGCGCGATCGCCCGGTGCGTGGCCGCCGTGACGCCCCGTGCGGCGATGACGTCGAGGGTCGTGTCGACCAGGCGGTCGCGCCGGCCGGGGTCGTGCCGGCGCGGACGGCGGACCGGCGCCGGACCGGCGCCCACGGGGCGGGCTCGTCCAGCCGGCGGAGATCTCATAGGAACGAGCGTACAGATGCGCCCCGGGGCGGTGCGCGAGGCGGGGCGTCCGAGCGGGCGCCCCGCCCCGGCGGTCAGGATGCCCCGGTCAGAACGCGGCGAGGACGGCGCCCTCGTAGTTCTGCTCGATGAACTGCCGCACGTCCTCCGAGTGCAGCAGCTCCTCCAGCTCCTGGATGCGCTCGTCGCCCTCGTCGCCGGTGCGCACCACCAGGAGGTTGGCGTTGGGGTTGCCCTCGCCCTCCTCCAGCGCCAGTGCGTCCTCGGCCGGGACCAGGTCGGCCTCGATGGCGTAGTTGCCGTTGATGACCGCGATGTCCACGTCGGCCAGCGACCGGGGCACCTGCGCGGCCTCGACCTCGGAGATCTCGAGGCTCTTCGGGTTGCCCTCGATGTCCAGCGAGGTCGGCGCGGCGTCGCCGGTGTCGGCGAGGGCGATCAGGCCGTTGGCCTCGAGGAGCCGCAGCGCCCGCGCGGCGTTGGTCGGGTCGTTCGGGATCGCCACGGTCGCGCCGTCGGGCAGGTCGGCGAGGTCGGTCAGCGTGCTCGAGTAGATGCCGAGCGGCTCGATGTGCACCGGCTCCAGCGCCTGGAAGTCGTAGCCGGCACTGGCCTCCTGCTCCTCCAGGTACGGGATGGTCTGGAAGTAGTTGGCGTCCAGGGAGCCGTCGTCCAGGGCGACGTTGGGCTGCACGTAGTCGGTGAACTCGACGATCTCCAGGTCCAGGCCGGCGTCCTCGGCGAGGTTCTCGTCGATGTAGCGCAGGATCTCCGCGTGCGGGACCGGGGAAGCGCCGACCCGCAGCGGCTCGTCGGCCGCGGAGAGCTCGGCGTCGCCGCCGCAGGCGGCGAGCAGGGCCGTCATCGCCGAGGCGGCGAGCAGGGCGGGAAAGCGGGTGCGCATGGTGGTGGTTCTCCTCGGGAGTGGGGTGCGACGGCGGCCGGGTGGCCGCCGTGGAGGTCGGGTCAGGCGTGCGCGAGCGAGCGCGCCCAGCGGTCGCCGGCCCACTGGAGGGCCTGGACGATGACCAGCAGGAGGACGACGGTCGCGAGGGTGATGTCGGTGCGGAACTGCTGGTAGCCGAAGCGGATGGCGAAGTCGCCCAGCCCGCCACCACCGACCGCACCGGCCATGGCCGAGTAGCTGATCAGCGCGACGACGGTGATCGTCACGCCGGCGACCAGCGACGGCCGGGCCTCCGGCAGCAGCACGGTGCGGACGACGTCGCGCCGGCGGGCACCCATGGACAGCGCCGCCTCGACCTTGCCTTCCGCGACCTCGCGCAGGCTGGTCTCCACCAGCCGGGCGAGGAACGGGACGGCGCCGATGGTCAGCGGCACGATCGCCGCGGTGGAGCCGATCGTCGTCCCGACGATGCCGCGGGTGACCGGGGCGACGAGGACCAGCAGGATGATGAACGGCAGCGCACGGCCGAGGTTCACGACCAGGCCGACGAGCCGGTGCAGCAACGGCCGCGGGGCCAGCCCGCCCGGCGCGGTGACGGTGAGCAGCACGCCCAGCGGGACGCCGAGCAGCACGGTGACCAGCGCCGCGACGCCGACCATGTAGAGGGTCTCCCAGGTGGCGTCCAGCAGCTGCGGCCAGATGCGGTTCCAGTCGCTCACCGGGCCACCTCGGCGGTCGCGGCCACGCGCTCGACGAGGACGCCGCCGGCCCGCAGCCGGTGCACGGCGTCGTCGAGGCCCGCCATCCCCCCGCTGACCCGCAGGAGCAGCCGGCCGTAGCGGCCACCGGCGACGGTCTCCACCGATCCGCCGGCGATCTCGACGGCCAGGCCGAGCTCCCCGATCAACGTCCGGAGGACGACGGTCTCCGGGGTCCGGTCGGTGACGGTCACCCGCAGCAGGGCGCCGTCGTGCCCGGCACCGGCGTCCGCGACCGGTGCCGGGAGCAGGGCATCACCCAGCGGGGAGCCCGGCCGGGTGAGGACGTCGGCCAGCCGGCCGCCGTCGACCACCCGCCCCCGGTCCAGGAGCACGGCGCTGTCGCACACGGCCTTGACGACGGACATCTCGT
This sequence comes from Blastococcus sp. SYSU DS0541, assembly GCF_054050875.1. Lineage (NCBI taxonomy): Bacteria > Bacillati > Actinomycetota > Actinomycetes > Geodermatophilales > Geodermatophilaceae > Blastococcus > Blastococcus sp. SYSU DS0541. The sequence goes on from NZ_JBJHAD010000005.1 coordinate 153,829, forward strand.
GCGTGATCAGGAGGACCGTGAGGCCGAGCTCGTCCCGCACCCGGCGCAGCAGCTCCAGGACACCGGTGGTGCTGGCCTGGTCCAGCGCGGACGTGGCCTCGTCGCAGAGCAGCACGTTCGGGCGGACGGCCAGCGCGCGGGCGATCGCCACGCGCTGCTTCTGGCCGCCGGAGAGCTGGGCGGGGCGGGCGTCGGCGCGGTCGCCGAGCCCCACGAGGTCCAGCAGCTCGCCGGCCCGCCGTCTGCGCTCCGTCCGGCCCACGCCCGAGAGCTCCAGCGGGTGCTCCACGTTGCCCGCCGCGGTGCGCGAGTCGAGCAGCTCGAAGTGCTGGAAGACCATCCCGATGGAGCGCCGCGCCTGCCGGACCTGCTCGTCGGGCAGCTCGGTGAGCACCTGCCCGTCGACGGTCACCGAGCCCGACGTGGGCCGCTCCAGCAGGTTGACCAGGCGCACCAGCGTGCTCTTGCCCGAGCCGCTGGGGCCGACGACGCCGGCGAACTCGCCCCGGGCCACGGACAGGCTGACGCCGTCGACGGCGACGACCTCGCCGGCCCGCCCGCGGGCGGGGAAGACCTTGCGGACGTCCTTCAGTTCGATCACGGGATGCGGTCCTCGGGGATTGAGCAGGCACGGGCGGGCGGCGACGCCGGCGACGGCGTGGCGGCCCGCGGTGCGTGGCGGCTGGGGCTGCACGCCCGCCGTCGAGCAGGGCGGGCGTCGCTAGGAGGCGGGAGGCCTCAGCGGCACATGGCTGTGCCGGTGCGGCACAGGTCGACGTGCCGGCGGGCCCACGAGAGCAGCTCGTACCGCATGGTGTTCCTCCATCGGTCCTGGCAGTAGCACCCGCGCCCGCCGATGCGGGGGGTTGCTGCGACGTCGACGAGCCAGGTCTCTCAGCCGCTCCGGATGGTTGCGGGGCCGAGTCTACGGAGCGGATCAGAGGCTTTCCCGTCCGCGACCTGCGACGTCACTCACACAGCAGATCTGCAGCCGGTGGGCGGGCCGGCGCCCGAGCGTGGTCCGCGATCCCGACCACCCCGACCGAGGAGCAGCCATGTCACGCTGCTCAGCCCGCGGGTCGGCCTGGCCGCCTGCGGTACCGGTTCCGGCGGCTCGTCCGGCGCTGCCGGATCGTCGGCGTCGGCGACCACGGCGTCCGGCGAGATCCCCGACGAGACCGCCGGCCCCTACCCGGGCGACGGATCCAACCGGCCCGACGTCCTCGGCGCAGGCCCGGTTCGCCGGGCCGTACGACCCTCCCTGGCGGGACCGGCGGCTCCTAGCATTCGCCCATGACTCGGAAGCCACTGCGGTGTCGGTTCGGTTTCCACTCCTACGTCCAGCGACACCCGGGCAGCGAGCGGCCGTCGGGACCGGACGACAAGATCTGCCGGCGGTGCGGGAAGCGCACCGGCGCCCCGTTCGGAGACGTACCGGGAGCCGTCCTCGGCGGTGGCGGTGTGGGTGGCTTCTGATCAGGCGCCTCGGACCCGTGGCCGCGTCACCGCCGGATGAGACCTCGCGACCGATCCGGCGTGCATGGGCTCGATCGTCACGCAGGCCCCTCGATCCGGCTACGTGCGGCCGGCTGCACCCGAGTGGTCGTTGCGCCGCCCCGGAGCCGCCGTCTCACCGAGCGTCTCCGCGCCTCTCCGTGACGGTGAGGACCACGCGGACGGGCGGTGGTGCGTGGTAGGAGGCCTGTCACCGCCTCCGGGCCCGTGCCAGGCTGCCGCCTCGGGACCGGCTTCGCACCGGAGGAGGGCACCATGGCTGTTCCGGGTGGTCAGGAGCAGGCAACGGGCCGTGCGGTGGTGGTCGGCGGCAGCATGGCGGGGCTGCTGGCCGCGCGTGTGCTCGCCGACCATTTCGAGGACGTCGTCGTGGTGGACCGGGACACTCTGCCCGACGGGACCCAGCACCGGCGCGGCGTGCCGCAGGATCACCAGTTCCACGTCATGCTCGCTCGGGGCCTGCGGCTCATCGACGGCCTGCTCCCGGGATACGTCACCGAGCTGCAGGCGGCCGGCGCCGTGCAGATGCGCGTCCCCAGCGACATCCTGATCCTGACGCCGGCGGGGTGGCTGGACCGGGGGGCGCCCGGCTGGGAGGTGGTCTCGGCCAGCCGTCCGGTGTTCGAGACGACGGTGCGCCGCCGGGTCAGGCAGCTGCCCGGGGTCGACGTCCTGGACGGCCACGAGGTCACCGGTGTGCGTCCCGCTCGGGACGGCAGCGGTGTCACCGGCGTCAGGGTGCGTCCGGTGAGCGGGGCCGGATCCCCGTTCGAACTCCCGGCCGACGTGGTGGTCGATGCCGCCGGGCGGGGCTCTCGAGCCGTGGCCTGGTTGCGGGAGCTGGGTCATCCCTCTCCACCGGTGACCGAGGTGGACCCGAAGATCGCCTACGCCACCCGGGTCTTCCGGATGCCGGACGGCTTCAGCGCTGATTGGAAGGCGGTGATGCTCTCCTCCAAGCCGCCGTCGATCCCACGCACGGGCTACCTGTTCCCGATCGAGGACGGGCAGTGGATGGTCTGCCTGATGGGCGCGGCCGGCCAGCACCCGCCGACGGACGAGGACGGCTGGAGGGCGTTCGCCCGCAGCCTGCGCCACCCGGTGATCGCGGATGCCGTCGCCGACGCAGAGCCGGTGTCGCCGATCCGGGCCCACCGCGGCACCACCAACCGGCTGCTGCGCTTCGAGAAGATGGCCCGCTGGCCGGAAGGACTGATCGTCCTCGGAGACGCCGCCTGCGCGTTCAACCCGATCTACGGGCAGGGGATGAGCGTGGCCGCGGTCGCCGCCGACACCCTCGGCAGCCGCCTGCGGCAGCACCGGCGAGATCACCGCGCCGACGACCGAGCCGGCCTCGCGGCCGCAACGCAACGGGCGCTGGCGCGCGCGATGGCGGCTCCCTGGATGCTCTCCACCGGGGAGGACCTGCGGTTCCCGACGACCACCGGCGCCCACGCCGGCGCCGCGATGCGCGCGCAGCACCGCTACCTGGACCGCGTGGTGGCCGCCGCGACCCACGACCCGGCGGTGGCCGATGTCTACGTCCGACTGCTGGGCATGCTGGCGGCACCGACCGCCGTCTTCAGCCCGCGAGTCCTAGCCGCAGCGGCCCGCGCCGGCGCCCCTCCGGACCACGACCACCGCGCGGTCATCCCGCCTCCTCGGCGGGCGGCCGAGTCCACATCCGCCGCGACCGGGCCCACGTCGGCTCACGCCCGGCACTGAGCGAGGACGCTCCCGTGACGACGCTGACGCGGTTGGCCGAGGTCGGGCGCTCCGAGATCGCCGTCGCCGGCGTCCGCACGTCGTTCCTGCACGCCGGCCAGGCCGATGCCGACGAGGCCGTGGTGTTCCTCCACGGCAACCCCGGCCCCGCCGAGGACTGGCGCCGGCTGGTGTCCCGCACCGGCGCCTTCGCACGGGGGGTGGCTCCGGACATGCCGGGTTTCGGCGAGTCCGACAAGCCGGACCGGTTCGTCTACACCGTGGACGGCTACGCCCGGCACCTGCAGGTGTTCCTCGACGAGCTCGGCATCCGCCGGGTGCACCTGGTCCTCCACGACTTCGGTGGCCCCTGGGGCCTGACCTGGGCGGCCGACCACCAGGAGCAGTGCGCCAGCCTGACACTGGTGGACATCGGCGTGATGCGCGACTACTCGTGGCACTCGTTGGCGCGGATCTGGCGCACGACCGGGCTCGGCGAAGCCTTCATGGCCACGACCACCCTCCCCGCCATCAAGGCACTCCTCCGCCGGGGCAATCCGCGCGGGATGCCGCTGGACGCGGTAGAGCGCATCTACCGCGCCTCCCGGGACAGGGCTGCCTGCCGGGCCGTGCTCCGGCTCTACCGCGCGACCGACCTCGCTGCGGTGTCCGAGGACCTCCACCGGAGGCTGCGGGGGTTCGACCGCCCGGTCCTGGTCCTCTGGGGTGCCCGGGACCCGTACACACCTGTCCGCTGGGCCGAACGGCAGCGGGAGACCTTCCCACGGGCGCAGGTCGTCGTGCTGGACGACAGCGGGCACTGGCCGATGCTCGAGAACCCCGTCGCCGTGGAGCAACTGGTCACGGAGTTCTTGACCGGCGCGACCGCACCCGGACGCGCGGAGGGCCCGGTCAGCTGACCGGGCCCTCCGTGGTGCAACAGGGGTGGTGGTGTGGTGGAGGTGGCGGGAATCGAACCCGCGTCCTTCGACGCATGACCAGGGCTTCTCCGAGCGCAGTCCGCTATGCCTCTCTCGGCCCCACCGATCACACGGACAAGTCGGTGTGACGGGCCCAGTCGCTGTGAGATGTCCCGCGCGCACCCGCGACCGGCACGCACGGTGAGTCATCTAGCTGATGCCAGGATCCGGGCCGATGACGAACCCGGGCTGACAGAGACTACGACCCGCTGTCAGGCAGCGAGGGCGTAGTGCTCAGCGCGATCAGAGTCGGCGCTTGTGTTTTTTCCGACGCATGGTTAACGAGCTCATCGTCGGCTTCCTCGGCTCGCTTCCCCTGGACACCCGACCGAAGTCGAGACCATTCACCCCCTGTGTAGTTGTGCAGTCATGGTAACGGCCCTGTCCAGCCGGATGTTCCCGGCGGGACGCCGGCCGCGCCGGGTGCCCCCGGGCTCGGGGTCCGGCACGATGCGGGCATGACAGGGGCCGGCCGGACGACGACGCCGGTGCGCATCGCGATGTGGTCGGGGCCCCGCACCCTGTCGACGGCGACGATGCGCGCCTGGGAGAACCGTCCCGACACCGTCGTCGTCGACGAGCCGCTGTACGCCTACTACCTCGCTGCGACCGGCCTGGACCACCCGGGCCGCGACGAGGTGGTCGCCAGCCAGCCGACCGACTGGCGCACCGTCGTCCGCACGCTGACCGAGGGCGACCTGCCCGACGACGCCACGATCTCCTACCAGAAACACATGACCCACCACGTGCTCCCCGAGGTCGACCTCGACGCCTTCGCCGGGCTGCGGCACGCCTTCCTGATCCGCGACGCGCGCCGGCTGCTGGCCTCCTACGCCCGGGTGCGCGAGCGCCCCACGCTGGCCGACCTCGGCCTCGCCCAGCAGGTCGCGCTGCACCGGCGCTTCGGCGGACCGGTCGTGGACTCCGACGACCTGCTGCGCGACCCGCGCGGCGTGCTCACCGCCCTCTGCTCGGCGCTGGAGGTCCCGTTCGACGAGCGGATGCTCTCCTGGCCGCCCGGCCCGCGGGACAGCGACGGGGTGTGGGCGCCGCACTGGTACGCGAGCGTCGAGGCGTCCACCGGCTTCGGCCCGTACCGCGACTCCCCCGTCCAGCTGCCCGGGTCGCTGGCCGGTCTCGCCGCCGAGTGCCTCCCCTACTACGACGAGCTGGCCGAGAACCGGCTGAGGAGCTGACCCCGTGCTGCAGCAGTTCGACGAGCGCAACCGCGACCTGGTGGTCAACGTGAACGGCCGGCTGGCCCACCGCGACGAGGCCGGCGTCAGCCCGTTCGACTCCGTCGTGCAGGGCGGGGACGCGGTGTGGGAGGGGTTGCGGCTCTACCGCGGCCGCATCTTCGCGCTCGAGGAGCACCTCGCCCGGCTCCGCCGCTCGGCGCAGGCGCTGGCCTTCACCGACATCCCGGACGACGCGGCGATCGTCGAGCAGATCCGCGCCACGCTGGCCGCCAACGGCATGACCGACGGCGTGCACATCCGGCTCACCCTGACCCGCGGCGTCAAGGTGACCAGCGGCATGGACCCGCGGCTCAACCGGAGCGGCCCGACGCTCATCGTGCTCGCCGAGCACAAGCCGCCGGTCTACGACACCGGCGGGATCACGCTGATCACGTCGAGCGTCCGCCGGCCCACCCCCGACGTGCTCGACCCGAAGATCCACCACAACAACCTGCTCACCTCGATCCTCGCCAAGATCGAGGCCAACGTCGCCGGCGCCGACGACGCGCTGATGCTGGACGCCCGGGGCTTCGTCGCCGAGACCAACGCGACGCACGTCTTCTTCGCGGCCGACGGTGTCCTCCGCACCCCGACGACCGGCGCGTGCCCCGAGGGCATCACCCGCGCCACCGTGCTGCGGCTGGCCGCCGGGGCTGCCGTCCCCACCGAGGTCGGCGACTTCTCGACGACCCAGCTCTACGCGGCCGACGAGGTGTTCGTCACCGGCACGATGGGCGAGCTCACGCCCGTCCTCGCCGTCGACGGCCGGCGCATCGGCACCGGTGAGCCGGGCGCCCTGACGCGGCAGCTGTCGGCCGCCTACGGGGAGCTGACCGCCAGCAGCGGCACCCTGGTGACCTGACGGAGCATCGGGGTCCTCAGATCCAGTCGCGGCGCTTGAAGACCAGGTAGAGCGTCAGGCTGACGCCGACCATGAGCAGCAGCGCGAACGGGTAGCCCCACACCTCGTCGAGTTCGGGCATGTGGTCGAAGTTCATGCCGTAGACCGTGCCGACCAGCGTGGGCGCGAACAGGATGGCGGCCCAGGCCGAGATCTTCTTGACCTCCTCGCCCTGCGCGATCGAGGCCTCGGTGAGCTCGCGGATCTCGTCGTTCTGCCGCTGCGCCACCAGGGTCGCGTTCACGGTGAGGATGTCGCGCAGCTGCAGCCGGAAGCCCTCCACGCGCTCGTTGACCTGGATGACGTGGTCGGCGACGTCGCGCAGGTAGCTGCGCAGCTCCTCGTCGACGCCGTACTTGTCGAACCCCGCGGTGAGCGCGGCGATGATGCCGCTCAGCGGCTGGGCCGCCCGCTGGAACTCCAGCACCTCCTGGGAGAGCTCGTAGATGCGCCGGGAGACGCCGGGGTCCCCGCCGAACACCTGCGTCTCGATCTCGTCGATGTCGTTGGCCAGCCCGTCGACCACCGGGCGGTACCCGTCGACGACGGCGTCCAGGGTCGCGTACAGCACCGACTCGCTGCCCTTGGCCAGCAGCTCCGGGTCGCTCTCCAGCCGGCGCCGGACCCGCGACAGGTCAGGCGACTCGCTGTGCCGCACGGTGATCGCGAAGTCCTGCCCGAGGAACAGGTGCAGCTCCCCGAACTCGACCTCCTCGGCGGCGTCCAGGTACCGCGCGGCCTTGAGGACGACGAAGACCGTGCTGCCGTACCGCTCGAACTTCGGCCGCTGGTGGGCCTTGATCGCGTCCTCGACGGCCAGCTCCGGCAGGTCGAACAGCTCCGCGAGGGTCCCCAGCTCGCCCGGGCCCGGCCGGTAGAGCCCGAGCCAGGCCAGGCGCCCCTCCCCGTGGAGGAGCTCCTCCCGGCTGTCGGCAGGAGAGTCCGGCGTCGCCACGCGGCGCCCCTCGGAGTACACGGCGTTGTCCACGATCCGCGACGGCACGGCCGGGGCGTCGGAGAGCACCGCGGACGCCGTGGCGCCACTCGGTGGCTGCGCCGGTCCGGGTCGGGCGGGACGGCGGGTCAGCGTGGTCAGGGCGGTCAGCGGCGCAAGTCGGCGCTCGGTCATGACGGGCTCCCGGGGCGAGGGACGGCGAGGGCGACAGGTGCTCGCGCAAGCGGCGAGGCGCTGAACGGCCACCCTTCAGGGGCCCGCGGCGAGCCTGCGAGGCGTGGGGGGAAGGGTGGTCCTTCTACTCGGGATCGGTACTGGGAGGTTCGCTGCGCACAACGTCCCCCCTCCCGGTCCGGGCTGCCCTCGCCCGCGCGTTCTCGGCCGTCGACCATCGTCCCACGTCCGGCGCCGATCGCCGGACGTGCGATCGCCCACACGGGTGAGCCCGTGGCGTCAGCCCACCGCACCCAGGACGAGGTCGACCAGCAGCGGGAGCAGCAGCACGATGAGGATCGCGCCCAGGACGTCGAAGGAGATGCCGGACCGGATCATCTTGGTGATCGGCACGACGCCGGAGCCGTAGACGATCGCGTTCTGCGGCGTCGACACCGGGAGCATGAACCCGAACGACGCCGCGAAGGTCGCCGCCAGCGCCGGCACGAACGGGTTGATGCCCGCGGCCACGGCCACCGGGATGATGATCGGCACCACGACGGCGGCCGATGCCGTGTTCGAGGTCGTCTCGCTGATGATGATCGCCAGGATCACCGCGAAGACGGTGATCGCGATCGTGCTGGTGAGGCCCAGGCCGTCGGCGGAGGCCTGGCCGATCGTCTCGGCCAGCCCGGTGCTCGCCAGGAGCGAGCCGAAGATGATGCCGGTGCCGAACAGCAGGATCGTGCCCCAGTCGATGGTGGCCGCGTCGCTCCAGTTGAGCGTGAACTCCCGGCGCTTCCAGTCCGTGGGCAGCAGGAACAGCAGCGAGGCCCCGAGGACGGCGACGATCCCCTCGTCCAGGCGGTCGCTGATCGTCGCGTACAGGTCGGACTCGGTCCCGGCGGTCAGCGCGATGACGCCGGGGAAGATCCACAGCGCCACGGTGACGCCGAAGGCGATGAGCGTGTTCCGCTCGGCACCGGAGAACCGGCCGAGCTCGCCCCGCTCCTTCTGCACGTACTCGTGCACGCCCTCGATCCGCTTGATCTCCGGCTTGTTGACCAGCAGCAGCACGATGACGAGCGCGACGAACATCAGCGCGCAGATCGGCAGCGCCATGAGCATCCAGTCGAGGAAGCCGATGCGCTCGCCGGTCGCCTCCTCGATGAGGCCGCGGCCGATCAGGTTCGGCGGGCTGCCGACGGGGGTGAGCAGGCCGCCGACACCGGCGCCGTAGGCCAGCATCAGCATCAGCGCGACGCCGACCCGCAGGCGCAGCGGGTCGAAGTCGGGCTTCACCAGCTCCTTGTCCTGCAGCAGCTTGGCGATGACCGACAGGATGCCGATGGCGGTGGGCAGCAGCATGGCGACGGTCGCGGTGTTGGACACGAACGCCGAGAGCACCGCGGTGATGAATCCGAAGGCGATGATGACGCGCGCGGTGGAGGCGCCGACCCACGTCAGCGACAGGATGAACATCGCGAACCGCCGCGCCACCCCGTGCTTGAGCATGGCCGCGGCGAGGATGAACGCGCCGATGAAGGTGAAGACCGTCGTCGACCCGAACGGCGCGAGCGCGTCGTCGGCCGGCACCACACCGAGCACCGCGATCGCGCCGACGCCGATGAGGCCGCCGATCGGGATCGGGACCGGTTCGGTGATCCACAGGACGATGACGCCGAGCAGGATCGCGGCCAGCAGGTGCTGGTCGCGGGGCAGGTCGATCGGCACCAACGCGAAGACGAGGGTGACCAGCGGCGCGAGGAAGAGGCCGACGGTGCGGCGGCCCTTCTCGAACCGCTCCTCGGCCGGGCTGAGCTGCTGCTCGCCCAGGCTGCGGTACGTCGCGCTGCCGCGGAACGCAGCGTCCACGTCGGTCCGCTGCCACCCGGGCCCGCCGTGCGCGGCGGCCTGGACGCCACCCTGCTCGCGCTCGGTCGCGGTCATGGCGCCTCCCTGGGGCTGGACCCGGCCACGACCTTAGGAGCACTCCCCACGGCCCACCAGTCGCCCGCTCGCGGCGCCTGCCGGGGCCGGATCAGCGGCCGAAGACCCCCTGGCCGAACGCGCCGTTGGCGGTCAGGACGCGGGACATCCCCTTGCCCAGCTCGACCACACGGGCGGTCTTCTCCGCCCCCAGCTGCAGCCACGGGTCCGCGGCGAGCGCGTCGGTCTGCACCTCGATCCGGGCCCGCAGCTCCTCCCCCTCCTCGGTCAGCCCGGCGTCGTCGAGCAGGCCGCGCTCGGCCAGCGCCGCGCACGCGGCGTCCCACTGCTCGTCGCTCCACCCGCGGGTCGCCTTGGCCGCCGGGACGGTGAAGCCCCGGCCGGTGGCGCAGTGGGTGATCAGCGCCTCCAGCCCGGTCAGCCCGGCGTGCACCAGGACGGCGACGTGCCCGTCACCGCGGTGCTCGCGCAGCAGGGTCGTGCCGTGCCACAGCGCCAGCAGCGGCTCCTCGGGCCACGGGAGGTCGGCGTGCCCTGCGTAGAGCGGCCGGCCCTCGGCGCTCAGCCCCTCGCTCGCCTCGCGCAGCAGCCCGGCGAGCTCGACGACCTCCGGCGACCCGGTGATCTCCTCGCCGAGCAGCCGGGTCAGCGACGCCCGCGCGGCCTCCAGGCGGGCGGCGACCACCTGCTCGGGCGTGGCGAGCGTCCAGGCGCGCGGGATCATGTGCGCCACCAGCGACGGCGCGAAGTTGTAGAAGGTCGCCGTCACGACGCCGGCGCCGACGGCGCCCATGGCGGCCGACCGGCCGGCGAAGTACACCATCCGCCCCGGCCGCAGCCCGAGGGCAGCGAGGTACTCGTCCTGCTCGGGCGCGAAGTACAGGTGCGAGTGCAGCGGGTCGATCGCGCGGTGGGCGCGGCCGACGAGGGCGGGGTCGAAGACGGGCTCGGCTCGATCGGCGCTGACCATGGGCGCACCCTAGCCAGCGGCCACCGGCGGCAGTGAGCGGGACCACGCCACGCGGGTCCGCACCGTGGTGAAGCCGAGGCTCTCGTAGAGCCGGAGCGCGCCGGTGACGTTGTCGCTGTCGACGTCGAGGGCGGCCACCGCGCAGTCCCGCGACGCGGCCGCGCGCAGGCTGCCGCCGATCATGGCCGAGGCCAGGCCGCGCCCCCGGGCGCCGGGGAGCACGCCGATCTGGCCGAGCACCACCTCCCGGTACCCGCGGGCCCGGGTATCGGCCTCGTACACGTAGGCCAGGACGTAGCCGGCGACGGCGCCGTCGGCGACCGCCAGCACCGAGAGGTCGGGCCGGAAGGCGCGACTGCCGGTGAACAGCCGCTGCCACGACTCGGCGTCGCGCTCGCTGGATCCGTGGTGCTCGGTGAACGCCGCGTTGTGCGCGCGACGCACCTCGTCGTCGCGGTCCCGGGTGAACGGGACGAACTCGACGCCGGAGACCCCGCGGGTGTCGGGAAGGTCGGCGAGCCGACGCTCCATCGTGCGGTACCAGCGCTCCGCCGTCAGCCCGCGCTGCTCCACCAACCGCTCCAGGCGCGGCTGGGTCCCCGTGACGTTGACGACCAGGTGCGCCGGGGCTTCCGGGTGCCGCTCGGCGTGCACCTCCGTGCCCCGGGCGAGCTCCCAGTCCAGCAGCGCCGTCCCGATGCCCTGGCCGCGCCGGTCGGGGTGCACCCGGCCGTCGAGGTTGATCCGGTAGGACTCGCGGAAGGTGGGGCTGGCGGAGACCACCGCGTAGGCGGCGAGCGCCCCGTCGGCACCGATGACGGCGACCCCGTCGCGCCCTGGGTCGACGCCCCAGCCGGTCCACTCCTCGGCGACGTCGTCGGCGTCGGGGAACTCCCCGGTGTCGTCGAGGGCCTCGGCGGCGACCAGGAGTTCGGCGACCGCCGGCGCGTCGTCGGCGCTCAGCGGGCGGACGGTCAGGCCGTCGGGGGCGGCGGGGAGTGCGGGCACGGGAGCCGAGGGTAGGCAGCCGCCCGGCGCGGGGCCAGCGGTTTTCTACAGCCGCACGAACAGGCAGAACGGGTGGCCGGCCGGGTCGGTGAAGACGCGGACGTCCTCCCGGTCGTCGGTGTGCCCGCCGACCCGCCGGGCACCGACCTCCTCCGCGACCGCCGAGGCCGCGTCGAGGTCGTCGACCTGCAGATCGAGGTGCAGCTGCATCTGCTGGGTGCCCGGCACCGGCGGCCACACCGGCGGCACGTGGTCCTCCTCCAGCTGGAAGGAGAGCCCGGGGCCGCCGTCCTCGGGGCGCAGCGTGCTCCACTGCGGGTCGTCGTCGCGGAGCGGCCAGCCCAGCAGCCGCTGGTAGAAGCGGGCCAGCCCCTGGGGGTCCGGGGTGCCGAGGACGGTCGCGGTCAGCCGGGCGCTCGGGGTCACGCCCCGATCGTGAACAGCCGGGCGCCGTTGCGCCACAGGACCGCGCGGAGCCACTCGTCCCCCAACCCCAGCCGGTGCAGCGCAGCGAGCTGGTGGGCGTAGGGGTAGGGGATGGACGGGAAGTCGCTGCCGAGGAGGACCTTGTCGCGCAGCGCCGCCAGCCGCGGCAGGTCCGCCCGGTCGAAGGGCATCAGCCGCTCGGTGAAGTCGGTGGCGAACATCGTGGTGTCCAGGTGCACCCGCTCGTACCGCTCGGCGAGGTCGAGGAACTCCCGGTACTCGGGCATGCCCAGGTGCGCGATCACCAGCTGCAGCCGCGGGAAGCGCTCGAGCAGCCCTTCCATCGGCTCCGGCCCGGTGTGCTCGCCGGCCAGCGGCCCGGAGCCGCAGTGGATGACCACCGGTGTGCCGGTCTCCTCGAGCCGCGCCCAGACCTCGCCGAGCAGCCGGTCGCGCGGATCGAAGGCGCCGACCTGCACGTGCACCTTGAACACCCGAGCACCCCGGTCCAGCGCCTCGGCGACGTAGCCCGCGACGCCCGGCTCGGGGAAGAAGGTCGCCGACTGGAGCACCTGCGGGCGGCCCGCGGCGAACCCGGCCGACCAGTCGTTGAGCCAGGCGGCCATGCCGGGCTTGTGCGGGTAGGGCAGCGTCGGGAAGGCGCGGACCCCCAGCCGCTCCAGGACGGCGAGCCGCTCCTCCTCGGGCAGCCGGTAGGCCACCGGCCACTCCGCCCCGTAGTGGGTGCCGGCCGCCTCGAAGTACTGCCAGACCTTGGCCTGCACCCGCTCGGGCAGCACGTGCACGTGCACGTCGACCAGCCCGGGCAGGCCCAGCTCGCGCCAGTACCGCGGGACGTCGCCGTCGTCGACCGGTGGCCGGATCGCCATCAGAGGGTGACGACGACCTTGCCGCGCACGTGCCCGCCGGCGACGAGCTCGTGCGCCTGCGCGGTCTGCGCCAGCGGGAACGCCTTGGCGACGGCGACCCGCAGTTGGCCGGCGTCGGCCATCCGCGCGAGCTCCTCGAGCTCGTGCCGCTCGGGGCGCACGAAGACGTAGCGGCCGCCCATCCCGTTGACCGAGGGGTCGACGACGCTGGCGATGCGGGAGACGTCGCGGACCTGCTTCGGTGCGTCGGAGAGCGTGTCGCCGCCGTTGAGGTCCAGGACCGCGTCGACGGGCTCGGAGAGCTGCCCGCTGATCGGGCCGGCGGAGTAGTCGAGCACCTCGGCGCAGCCGGCCTCGGTGAGGAAGCCGTGGTTGCGCGCGCTCGCGGTGCCGATGACGTGCGCGCCGAGGGCGACGGCGATCTGGACGGCGAAGAACCCGACGCCACCCGCGGCGCGGTGGACGAGCACGCGGTCGCCCTCGCCGACGGAGAGCGCCTCGGTGAGCGCCTGGTAGGCGGTGAGCCCGGCCAGCGGCACGCCCCCGGCCTCGGTGAACGACAGCGACTCCGGCTTGTGCGCCACGCAGCGCTGGGGGGCCGGCACGAGCTCGGCCGCAGTCCCCCACTGGACGTCGTCCCGGCGCAGGTAGCCGAACACCTCGTCGCCGGGGGCGAAGTCGACGACGGCGGGGCCGACGGCCTCCACCACCCCGGCGAGGTCCCAGCCCGGCACGATCGGGAAGTGGTGCGGGAAGAAACCCGCCAGGTTGCCCTCGCGGATGCCGATGTCGACCGGGTTGACCCCGGCGGCGCGGGTGCGCACCAGCACGGTGTCGGGGCCGACGGGAGGCTCGGGCAGGTCGTCCCGCAGCTCCAGCACGTCGATCCCGCCGAACCGGTCGTAGGCGATGCCTCTCATGGGCATCACCGTATGCGCGCCGCCGTCAGCCCGTGCCGGGACGCCGCTCGGGCGTGGCTCAGCGACGGCCCTTCACGTAGCGGCCGAACGCCTTCTGGATCTCCCGGCGCGAGTCGCGCTCGGCGAGGTCGTGCCGCTTGTCGTAGGACTTCTTGCCCTTGGCCAGGGCGAGGGTCGCCTTGACCTTGCCGTCCTTGAAGTACAGGTCCAGCGGCACCAGCGTCAGGCCGCCCTCGCGGGTCTTGCCCGTCAGCTTGTCGATCTCCTCGCGGTGCATCAGCACCTTGCGCTTGCGGCGCGGGGCGTGGTTGGTCCAGGTGCCCTGCGTGTACTCGGGGATGTGCACGTGCTGCAGCCACACCTCGCCGTCGTCGATCGAGGCGAACCCGTCGACGAGCGAGGCACGGCCGGCCCGCAGGCTCTTCACCTCGGTGCCGGTGAGCACCAGGCCCACCTCGTAGGTGTCGAGGATCGAGTAGTCGTGCCGCGCCTTCTTGTTCTGGGCGATGAACTTGCGCCCCTGCTCCCGCGGCAATGCTCCTCCGTCGTCCTCCGGACGACACCGCGGCCAGGTGCCGTACCCCTGTGCGACGAGCGCGTCCCGGGCCTCCTCGCGGAGGCCTCCGGCCCCCGCTCCTCGACCCGCCCCGCGGGGCGCCTCGCCTTTCCTCCCTACAACCTTACGTACAACCGCAGCGTCACGTAGGCGGCGATGCCGGCCAGGGCGACGCCCACCCCGGAGACGATCACGCTGTTGGTGATGATCGCGTCCCACTCGACCTGCGGGATGATCCCCGCCCGGATCGGGCCGGAGAGGGTGCGGTCGATGAAGAGCACCTTGGTGAGGATCAGGCCGCCCGCGGCGAGGAGGCCACCGATGAGACCGGCGATCGCGGCCTCGAGGATGAACGGCAGCTGGGTGTACCAGCGGGAGGCGCCGACCAGCCGCATGATGTTGGTCTCGTTGCGCCGGTTGAACGCCGCCAGCTGGATGGTGTTGGAGATCAGCAGCAGGGCCGCGAGCGCCTGCACCACCGCGACGGCGATCGTCGCGTTGCGCGCGCCGTTGAGCAGGCTGAACAGGCGGTCGAGGAACTCGCCCTCGTCGCGCACCTGGTCGACGCCGTCCGCCCCGTTGGGGAACTGCGCGGCGATGACCTCGTAGCGCTCGGGGTTGACCAGCTCGACGCGGAAGCTCTCCGGCAGCGCGTCCGGCGGGGTGTTCGCGACCAGCTCGGGCTGCTGGCTGAACTGCTGCTGGAAGCGCGCGTACGCCTCCTCCCGCGACTCGTAGAGGAAGCTCGCCACCTCGTCGGAGGACTCCAGCTCGGTCTGGATCGCCTGCCGCTGCTCGTCGGTGACGTCGTCGGCGAGGAAGATGGAGACCTGCACCTTGTCGTAGTAGATCTCCTTCATCTCGGAGATCATCCCGGCGATGAGCAGGCCGGTGCCCATGAGGCCGAGCGAGATGGCCGTCGTCAGGATCATCGCGACCGTCATGGTCAGGTTGCGACGAAGCCCGGTGGCCACCTCGGAGAGCACGAAGTTGACGCGCATGGATTCCCTGTCGTGGAGTGCGTTGAGACGCGATCGGCGGCGGTGCGGCGGGCGCTGCTAGCGGCCCACGCCGTAGACACCGCGCGACTGGTCGCGGGTGAGGGCTCCCCCGTTGAGCTCGATGACGCGGCGCCGCATGGAGTCGACGATGTGGTAGTCGTGCGTCGCCATGAGCACCGTGGTGCCGGTCCGGTTGATCCGCTCGAGCAGCAGCATGATGCCCTCGCTCGTCTCCGGGTCGAGGTTGCCGGTCGGCTCGTCGGCCAGGAGGACCAGCGGCCGGTTGACGAACGCGCGGGCGATCGCGACCCGCTGCTGCTCACCACCGGAGAGCTCGCCGGGGAGCCGGTTGGCCTTCCCCTCGAGCCCGACCATCTCCAGCACCTCGGGGACCACCCGCTTGATGGTCCGGTGCGGCTTGTTGATCACCTCGAGGGCGAAGGCGACGTTCTGGGCCACCGTGCGGTTGCGCAGCAGGCGGAAGTCCTGGAAGACGCAGCCCATGGTCCGGCGCAGCTTGGGCACCTTCCACTTGCTGAGCGTGTTCAGCGTCTGGCCGTTCACCGTGATCGTGCCCGACGTCGGGTCCTCCTCCTTGAGCAGCAGCCGCAGGAAGGTCGACTTGCCCGAACCCGAGGACCCGATGAGGAAGACGAACTCGCCCTTGTCGATCTCCGTGGAGACGTCGTCGAGGGCGGGCCGGCCGCTCGCCGGGTACAGCTTGGTGACGTGTTGCATTTCGATCACGAGGCGCCACGGTACTAGTCCCGGGGGCCTCTGCGGCCCGATCGCCACGGAACGCACCGGACTCGTTCTCGCCCTGCGTCACCAGGGCGGCGGCAACGGCCAGGTCACCCGGTGACGGACAGTCGCATCCGGCTCCGCCGGCGCCCGACTGTGAGTTCCCTGGCATCCGCCGCGACGGGCCGGAACGGCACCCGGAGCCGCTAGGCGGCGGCCGTCTCCTGCTGGCGGCGCCACCGGATGCCGGCCTCGATGAACGCGTCGATGTCGCCGTCGAGCACCGCGGTCGTGTTGCCGGTCTCCTGCTCGGTCCGCAGGTCCTTGACCATCTGGTAGGGGTGCAGCACGTAGGAGCGCATCTGGTTGCCCCAGCTGCTCCCCTCCCCCTTGAGCGCGTCCATCTCCGCCTTCTGCTCCTGCTGGCGGACGACGAGCAGGCGGGCCTGGAGCACGCGCAGCGCCGCGGCGCGGTTCTGGATCTGGCTCTTCTCGTTCTGGCAGGACACCACGATGCCGGTCGGGATGTGGGTCATCCGGACGGCGGAGTCGGTGGTGTTCACGCTCTGCCCGCCGGGGCCCGAGGAGCGGAAGACGTCGACCCGGATCTCGTTCTCCGGGATCTCCACGTGGTCGGTCTGCTCGACGACGGGCAGCACCTCGACGCCGGCGAACGAGGTCTGCCGGCGGCCCTGGTTGTCGAAGGGGGAGATGCGCACCAGCCGGTGGGTGCCCTGCTCGACCGAGAGGGTGCCGTAGGCGTAGGGCACCTTGACCGAGAAGGTGGCCGACTTGATGCCGGCCTCCTCGGCGTAGCTGATGTCGAGGACCTCGGTGGGGTACTTGTGGCGCTCGGCCCAGCGCAGGTACATGCGCATGAGCATCTCGGCGAAGTCGGCCGCGTCGACGCCGCCGGCCTCGGACCGGATCGTCACCAGCGCCTCGCGGGAGTCGTACTCGCCGGAGAGCAGGGTGCGCACCTCGAGCTCGTCGATCGCCTTGCGCAGGCTCTCCAGCTCCCGCTCGGCCTCGGCGGTCGTGGCCTCGTCGTTCTCCTCGGCGGCCATCTCGTGCAGCAGCCCGACGTCCTCGAGCCGGCTCCGCAGCTCCTCGACCCGGCGCACGTCGCCCTGCATGTAGGAGAGCTTGGAGGTCAGCGCCTGCGCGGCCTCGACGTCGTCCCAGAGGTCGGGGGCGGCCGCCTGGAGCTCCAGCTCGGCGACCTCCCGGCGGAGTCGGTCGACGTCGAGGACGGCCTCGATCGACTTCAGGGTCGTGTCGAGTTCGTCCAGGACGACGGAGAAGTCAGCGGCCACGTCGACCCAGGGTAGTGCGCCCCCGCCCCGGGTAGGCAGGCGTGCCATGAGCGAACCTGACCGGCCCCGCTCGCGGGAGGACTACGCGCGCGGCCTGCCCGACCACCACGACCCCACGGCCGGCATCGGCGGGGCGCGCCCGGCCCGCTCCGCGCTCACCCTGCGGCTGTTCCTTGCCGGCTTCGGCCTGGTCTTCTGCCTGCTGGCAGGGCTGGGCTGGCTCGCCGTCGAGGACCTCCCGACCTGGCCCGGCGTCGTCCTGCTCGTGCTCGCCGTGATCGCGGCCGTCGACCTGGTGATCATCGTGCGCCGCAAGGCACGGGGCGAACCCGGCTGAGGTGACCGGCCGGCGCTGCGGGGTCAGCGGCGGGCGTACACGTAGGGCGCGAGCGGCGGCTCGTCGTCGACCTCGGGGGCGTTCCCCTCGTCGTCGAGCGCGTAGCCGACGAAGGCCGCGTAGTCGGCGGTGAAGGTCGCCGGGTCGACCCCCGGCTGGAACACCTGGGCGCAGGTGGTCAGCGGGATGCGCCCGCGCACCGCCGGTCCGTCGTGGGTGAGCGCGTCGACCACGATCGCGTAGCCGACCGGGTCGTAGCTGCCGATCGCGAAGTGGTCCGCGGCATTGGCCGGGCAGACCTCCTGGGTCGCGATGTTGGCGATCCGGCCGGCGCCGGTGCGCAGCGCGGAGCTGGCCGCCGGCGGGGTGTTGGGGACGACGATCTCGTCGGCGGCGGTGTAGGCGACGGTGTAGTCGACCCCGTCGAAGGTCTCCGCCCCGCTGTTGAGCGCCTCGAGGAACTCCGACTGCGAGGCCTGCTGGTGGTTCGCCGGCGTGCAGGGCCCGGTGCTGCACGAGGTGTCGGCGAGCACCGTGCCGTGGTTGGACGGCGAGAGGCCCACGAGGTCGTCGACGAGGGCGCGGGTGTCGGGCCAGAAGCGCAGCGCCCAGCGGGGCACCATCCCGCCCTGGCTCCAGCCCACGACGTCGACGTCGCGCCGGGCCTCCCGGCTCACGGTGCGGATGGCGTGCACCAGGTGCTCGCCGGCCACCTGGATGTCGCCGGTGGCGTCGTGCGGCAGGGTGACCGCGCACCAGCGCCAGCCGCGCTGGTCGAAGGCCCGCATGTAGTTCCAGTCGAACCCGGCGTACGGGTCCATCGTGGTGCCGGGCACGAGCAGGATCGGGTCCTGCCGCAGGTCGCGCAGCGGTCCGTTGCAGGTGAGGCTCGCCTCGAGGTCGGCCTTCGCCACCGACAGCGCGGGGCCGCGCTGGTCGAGCGGGGCGTACTCCCCCGTCGACGGCGCCGCCGCGGCCACACCGCCGCCCAGCAGGGCGGTGGCCAGCGCAGCGGTCAGTGCGGTCAGCAGCCGGGACCTCGGCATCGGGTGTCTCCTCGGGGC
Organism: Blastococcus sp. SYSU DS0541; assembly: GCF_054050875.1. Taxonomy (NCBI): domain Bacteria; kingdom Bacillati; phylum Actinomycetota; class Actinomycetes; order Geodermatophilales; family Geodermatophilaceae; genus Blastococcus; species Blastococcus sp. SYSU DS0541. The sequence goes on from NZ_JBJHAD010000005.1 coordinate 172,454, forward strand.
AGGGGGCGCGTCCTCGCCCCGTTCGCCGAGCACAACGAGCGAGCGCCCGGAGGGTTGTGGCCGGCGTCACCGGAGTCCGGGCGGGGGAACGCCTCAGCGGCCGGAGAGGTCCAGCCGCCCGCCGTTGGCCCGCGCCCACCGGAGGAACTCGTCGGCCGGCATGGGCCGGCCGAGGTGGAAGCCCTGGGCGTACCAGCACCCCAGGTCGACGACGCGCTGCAGCTGCGCGGCCGTCTCCACGCCTTCGGCGAGGCTGCGCATCCCGCAGGCCTCCGCGAGCCCGACCACCGCGGCGATGGCGGCGGTGGCGTGGCTGCCGGGCCCGTCGCCGCCGGTCACCAGGCTGCGGTCGATCTTCAGCAGCCCGGTGGGGATGGACACGAGCTGGCTCAGCGAGGAGTAGCCGCTGCCGAAGTCGTCGATCGCGGACTCCACCCCGAGCTCGCGCAGTCGCCGGAACTGCTGCGCCGCCCGGGCCGGGTCCTCGGCGGCGCTGCTCTCGGTGAGCTCCACGACCAGCTGGCGGGGGGCCAGGCCGGCGCCCTGCAGCCCGGTCAGGACATCGTCGACGAGCGTGCCGTTCACCAGGTGCGCGGCGCTGACGTTGACCGCGGTGACGACGGAGACGCCCGCGTCGCGCCACGCCGCGGTCTGCCGGCACGCCTCCCCGAGCACCCAGCGGGTGAGCGGGATGACCAGGTCGTGCTGCTCGGCCACCGGCACGAAGTCGCACGGCCCGATGCAGCCGCGCTCGGGGTGCTGCCAGCGCACGAGCGCCTCGGCACCGGTGATCCGCCCCGTCGCCACCTCCACCACCGGCTGGTAGTGCAGCAGGAGCTGGCCGTCGCTGATCGCGTCCCGCAGCTCGGCGGCGAGCTGCACCTTGCGCTGCACGCTGTCGCGCAGGTCGGGGCTGAACACCCGCACCCGGTTGCGCCCGGCGGCCTTGGCCGCGTACATGGCGAGGTCGGCGTCCCGGACCAGGTCCGTCGAGCGCACCTCGGCGGGCGAGCCGGCGGGGACGGCGGCGATGCCGATGCTGGCGCTGAGCCGGTGCGTGCGGCCGCCCAGGTCGAACGGCTGCTCGAAGGTGGCCTGGCAGCGTTGCGCCAGCAGCTCGGCGCCGTCGGCCTCGCAGTCCCGGGACAGGACGACGAACTCGTCACCGCCGAGCCGGCCCACGGTGTCCTGCCCGCGGGTGACGGCGAGCAGCCGTCCCGCCAGCTGGCGCAGCAGCTCGTCCCCCACGTCGTGGCCCAGGGAGTCGTTGACGTCCTTGAAGCCGTCGACGTCGAGGAACAGCACGGCGACGGCGGGGCGGCCGGGGCGGCGCAGCTCGGCGTCGATGAGCTCGTGCAGGTGCGTGCGGTTGGGCAGCTCGGTCAGGGCGTCGTGGCGGGCCTGCCAGGAGGAGGCGCGCTCGGCCAGCACACGCGCGGTGATGTCGACGTGGGTGACGACGACGTGGCCCGCCTGGTCGACGCGGGAGGCCTGCACGTGGAACCAGCTCGTGCCGGCGCCGGTGGGGTCGGGCACCGAGCGGTCGACCGACACCTCGGCGCGCTCGCCGTCGGCCAGCTCGCGGAGCTCGCGCACCAGGCGGCGGGCGGCGTCGTCGTCGCAGAGCTGCAGGGCCAGGTCGTGGTAGTCCGCACCCGGCAGGATCGGCGCCCGGCGCTCCCGCCCCGCCGCCGTCCACGCGGAGTTCGCCAGCACGACCCGGCCGGCGGGGTCGAGCAGCACGGTCGGTGAGGCCAGGGCGTCGAGCACCGCCTCCACGAGCGCGGCGTCCCGACCGGACGAGCCCGTGCTGCGGCGCACGTCGAGGGGCAGCTCGCGCTCGCCAGGTGCTCTCGCCACATCCCCCTCCGCCGGGTCGCTGTGCACCGTCCGGTACGGCGCACCGTCTGCATCGGCAGGAGCGGCGGGTGCCATGAGCCGACGGCCGTCCCGTACCCCCACAGGATGGCCCGGACAACCGGCCCGGTCAGGGTTGCCGCGTCTCCTCGTCGATCCAGCGCAGGTAGTCGGGGTTGCCGCCGACCAGCGGGAGGGCGATGACGCACGGCACGTCGTAGGGGTGCAGCTCGCGGGTGCGGGCCACGATCCGGGGCACCAGGGCGCGGCGGGTGTGCAGCGCCACCCGCGCCTCCGGCTCGTCGTGCACCACGCCCTGCCAGCGGTACACCGAACGGATGGGGGCGGTGTGGTGCCCGCAGGCGGCCAGCCGCTCCTCGACCAGCGTGCGGGTGAAGCCGGCCAGCCAGTCGGCGTCCGCGGCGGTGATCACGACCTCGCAGCACTCCTCGTCCATGGCCGGATCCTGCCCGCGCGGCGCCCTCCCTGCGTGGAACCGGGGGCGGCGCGGGTAGGGGGGCGGGCATGAGCGACGAGATAACGATGCAGCTGGACGGGGACGAGTACGTGGTGAGCCCGGAGGGCGAGGGCCTGCGGGTCGGGCGCCGCGTCGGCGGCGAGGTCACCTGGCTCGAGTCGGTGGACGGGAGCCTGCTCGACGACCAGGCGCGCGCCGCCCTCTCGAACGGGGACACCTCCGACGAGTCGCTGCTGCGCGCGGTGCGCGGCGTGGTGCAGGCCGAGGTCGAGCGGGGCGCCTGACCCCCGGGCCGACCGGGTCGGTCAGCCCTCCGCGACCACCGCCGCGCCGCTGCCGCCGCTCGCGGGGCGGTGGTCGCGGACGTCGTCGACCCGGTCGGCCGGCTCCTGCAGCCGGCGCTCGACGTCCCCCCGCGGGCCACCGGTCCCGGACCGGATCGGCTGCGCTTCGTTCCGGTCATCGGAACAATGGCGGCGCCTGTGTGGATTTCTCGGCGCGTCGACGCATTTTCTGGACCCTTGGACTTGCGATGCAATAGGCCGCCTCCTTGAATGCCCGTCATACCGGGCGACCATTGTTCCGATCAGCGGAACAGGATGCGCCCGCATTCTGGGAGGCCCGAATGACGAAGGCTCCGCACACCACCGGGAGAGGACGGGCGGGTGCCGTGCTCCTCGCCCTCGTCATCCTCGTGGCGCTCGCCGTACCGGCGTCGGCCGCACCCCCCGGTGGACCGGCTCCGGGCGCGTCGGGCACCGAGCGGTGCGCCGCACTGGTCGGCAGCGCGGTCCGGGTGGACGGTGGCCGCGCGGTCGTCGACACGGCCGCCGTCGTCCCCGGCACCGCCGGGACCCCCGAGCACTGCGACATCACCGGCGCCATCGGCGACATCCGCTTCCGGATGCAGTTCCCCACCACCGGCTGGAACCAGAAGTACTTCCAGACCGGGTGCGGCGGCTTCTGCGGATTCATCCCCATCGACGCCTGCGGGGACGCGCTGTCGCGCGGGTACGCGGTCGCCGCGGAGGACAGCGGCCACCAGGGCCAGAGCGACGGGTCCTGGGCGTTGGACAACAGGCGGGCGGAGATCGACTGGGGCCACCGCTCACCGCACGTGGTGGCGATGGCGGCCAAGCAGTACGTCGAGCAGTTCTACGGCCAGCGGCCGGCCTACTCGTACTTCCAGGGCTGCTCCACCGGCGGGCGGCAGGCCCTGTCGGAGGCGCAGCGATACCCGGAGGACTTCGACGGCATCGTCGCCGGTGCCCCGGCGCTCTACCAGAACTACCTGGCCCCGCTCTCCCAGGGACACCTGGAGACCGTGAACCGCAACCCCGACGGCACGGTGATCCTGCCCGGCACCAAGGCACCGGTGGTCGCCGCCGCGGCGCTGGCCCGGTGCGACGGCCTGGACGGCGTCGTCGACGGCGTGATCGCCGACCCGGAGGGCTGCGACTTCGACCCGGGGACGCTGCAGTGCCCGGACGACGTCGACCAGCCGACCTGCCTGACCTCCGCGCAGGTCGACGTCGTGCGCGCCTTCTACGCCCCGCCGGTGGACGACCGCGGCCGCCAGCTCTACCCGGGCGGCCTCGTGGTCGGGTCCGAAGCGGGCTGGCCGGGCTGGTCCATCGGCACCGACACGGCGCTCTCCGGCGGTGGCACCTTCGCCGAGTCGGTGCTGCGGTACCTGGCCTTCCCGCGGGACCCCGGTCCGGACTACTCGCTGTTCGACTTCGACCCCACGCGGGACGCCCCCAAGCTGCGGTCGATGGCGAAGATCTACAACGCCGACGAGGTGCGCATGCACCGCTTCGAGCGCGCCGGCGGAAAGCTGCTGGTGTGGCACGGCTGGGCGGACCCGCTGATCACGCCCGAGGGCACGATCGACTACGTGCGGGACGCCGTCGCGGCCAACGGTGGGCGGGCGGCCACCGAGGACTGGATGCGGCTGTTCCTGCTGCCCGGCGTCTACCACTGCGCCGGCGGCCCCGGTGAGGACACGGTGGACTGGCTCACCGCGATCGAGCGGTGGGTCGAGCACGGCGAGGCGCCGGACCAGGTGACCGCCAGCAAGCTCGCCGACGGCGACGTGGTGAGCACCCGCGTGGTGCCGGAGTACGTCGTCGGCTGACCGGGGAGGACGACCGCCGCACGGCATGCCCCCGTGGCCGTGCGGCGGTTTCCCCGTCCTCTCCCGCGCGCCCCCGGCTCAGCGCGGTGGCTCACCGCACGTAGCCGCTCCCGCCGGCGAGCGCCGTCAGCACGACCATGGCGACGAAGACCAGGACGACCGCGGCGAGGACGCCGAGGCCCAGCAGCCAGGCGTGGTCCTCCGCTGCCAGCTTCACCGCCGGGTGCGGGGCCTCCGCCTCCTGCGCGGTGGGCGGTTCGACGAGGCCGGGGGTGTGGGCGTGGACGCTCATGACGGCTCCCTGTGCAGGACCGACGGGCGCCGGCCGGCGCCCGGACGGGCCCTCTGCGGGCCCGGTTCCAGACTGCTCCCGCCACGGCCCCGGCACGAGGGTCGAGAGTCCCCGTCCGCGAGGGCGGACCGCTCTACCGCTCTACCGCGGCCGGCCTCTCACGACGTCAGCCGGCCGGAGGGCAGTCCCGCAGCGCCTCGGCCGTGAACTCCGGCACCGGCCGCTCTCGGGCCTCCTCGAGCGTCTCCGCCTCGCCGTTCTCCCGGATGTCCTCGATCAGCCACTCCATCTCGGCGATCTCCTTCTTCTGGGCGACGATGATGTCGACGGCGAGCTGGCACACGCGGACGTCGTCGATGTCCGCACGCTCGGAGCGGGTGATGGCCAGCGAGTGGTGCGGGATCATCGCGCTCATCCAGTTGCGGTCGTCCACGGTGGCCTGGCTGCGGTCCAGGTACACCGCACCGCCGAACAGCAGCAGGCTGCCGACGACGATCGCGATGTTGCCCTTCACGTTCTTGTACATGTTGAGCATCCACGCGAGCATGACCAGCCCCATGGTCCCGCCCATGGTCAGCGCCATGAAGACGCGGCTCTCGCTGAAGCGGACGTGACTCCACTCCCAGGAGCTGACGAACATGGTCCAGTACATGACGACCATCGCCGTCAGGATCATGGCCGCGAAGCGCAGGTACATCTTCGTCTCGTGCGACAGCTTGCCGCCGCCCTGCTCGCGTTCCTGCTGCTGCTCGTCGTCGTGCGTGGAAGCCATCGCTGAGGTCTCCGCTCTCTCGTCGGCCGGCGCGTCACCCGTTCCGCGCCGGCGGTGCCGCCGTGGCCTCCCGCGAGCCGGCCGGTGCGGCGGCGGCCCGGCCTCGCCGTTCGCTGACCGTGTGGGAGGTGGAGGGCGGCACCCTGGATCGGGGCGACGACCGCCTGCCCCTGCATCCGGAGGACAAACACGCTCGCGGGGCAACGCAACGGGGCTGCGGTCCTACCGCCGGTAGATGTCACGGGACTGTCACACGGCTCCCGGACGAGCGAGTCAGGAGCGGCTGGGCGCGCCGGGGATCGTCGGCATCGACAGCCCGACGACGGTTGCCCGGACGACACGAGCAGGAGCTCCGGCGGGACGACGGCGACGACGTCGTCTACCGGGTGTCGACCGACTTGGCAGAACGCGCAGACCATCTCCGACGGCTTCGCGACTCCCGAGCAGGCGACCTACGTCAGCGGTACCGGCTGCTCGTCGCCAGGGCCGGGGATCCGGCACAGGGCGGCGGCCCTCCTGAGAGGACCGGGCTCGTGCTCCGGTCACCCCGGACGGAGGTGACGTGCGCAGCGGGTACCGCCGCGCGGAGGAGTGGGGTCACGTGGCAGCGGCCGACCCCGAGCGCCACGCGCGTAGGTCTCAGGCCCCGTACCTTCTGCGCCTCGGCCCGGACGGTCCCGGCACCCGGCCGCCGCTCCCCTCGGCGGCGCCCCGTCCCGATACCGCGCCCGGGCGGCGGGGAGGGTGAGCGTGGGCCTGATCCAGACAGCCCCGGCCCCGGGCGCCTTCGGCCGGCTCGTCGACGCCGTCGCGGGCGCGTTCGGGCTGAGCGACGCCGAGCACGTGATCGGCAGCACCCTGCTGTTCTTCGCCGTCGTCGGCTTCCTCGATGCCTACCTCCTCACCCGCCTCTCCCTCACCGGCGCGTTCTCGGAGGTCCAGCTCGGCCACGCACCCGTCGTCGACCAGCAGGAGGAATCGTCATGAGCACCGACACCATCCCGCCCGGCAGCGACGGCGCCACCGGGCTGCTGGTCTACGTCCCCGGGCTCGGCGCGGCCAGCCGGTCGGCGGAACTCCTCCGGCAGGTGGGCGCGGACCTCGGTCCCGGGTGGCAGGTGCGCGTCTGGCCGCACGGGCTGACGCCGCTGAGCTCCCAGCGGATGGAGGACGCCGCGCACCGGCTCGCCGTGCAGGTGCGCACCTGGGCCGGCGACAACGGTGTCGGCCGGCCGGTCGACCGGATCCTGCTGGTCGGCCACAGCCTCGGCGGTCTGCTGGTCCGGCACGCGTTCCTGCTCGACGCCGGGGTCGCCGGAGGCGGATCGGCCGCCCAGCCCTGGACGTCGAAGGTGGCGCGCATGGTGCTCCTGGCCGCGCCGAACGCCGGCTTCCGGACCAGCCGGCTGCCGCTGGTGATGCGGGGGCCGTACGCGCTGGCCGCCGCAGTCGGCCGGCTGACCGCCGAGGACCTGCAGTCGGGGTCGCCCTACCTCACCGAGCTGCGGCTGCGCTGGGTGAACGCCTTCCGCACCCCGGCACCGCCGGCGGTGCTCGTGGTGCAGGTGCTCGGCGACCGCGACGACCTCGTCACCCGGGAGGACAGCCTCGACATCGAGTACATGGCGGGTGCGATGCGGATCGACGTCCCGGGCGCCGACCACAGCAGCCTGGTGGACGTCACCGGAGACCCCGAGCGGTACGGCATCCTGCGCCACGCGCTGCTCGGGGACCTGGACACCGAGCTGCTGCGCGCCGAGGGCACGTCGGACGCTCCCGTGTACGTCGTGCTGCACGGGATCCGGACCAGCAGGTACGCGACCTGGGTCGGCGAGCTGACCAGCCGGCTCTCCCGGCCGGCGGGAGAACCGGGCAGCAGCCCCCCGGTCGTGTGGGCGCCCAGCTACGGCTACTTCAGCGCTATCGACTTCGCGCTGCCCTTCACCCGGTCGCGGAACCTGCGCCGCTTCCTCGAGTGGTACGGCCAGGTGCACGTCGTCCACCACGGCAGCCTCCGCCACTTCGCCGGGCACAGCAACGGCACCTACCTGCTCGGTCGCGCCCTCGAGGCGGTGCCCGCGCTCTACTTCGACCGCATCTACCTGGCAGGTTCCGTGCTGCCGCGGGAGTACCCGTGGACGGAGGTCGTCGCTCGCGGCCAGGTGACCGACCTCGTCCTCAACGACCGCGCGACCCACGACACGCCGGTCGGCTGGCTGTGCGCCGCCCTCCGCGGCCTGGGCATGCGCGACGTCGGGACGGCCGGGGTCGACGGCTTCGACGACCGCCCGGCGCGCGTGGTCGAGCAACCGGGCGCCTACCGGGGCAACCACGGTGCCGCGCTCCAGCCCGACGTCCTGCCGCACGTGTCCGACTTCCTGGTGGACGGTCGCCGCGGACCCGACCCCGGTGGTGCGTCGCCGTACTGGTTCGGCCTGGTCGGCCGGCTGGCCGGGGTGCTGTCCGCTCCCCTGGCCCTGGGCGGCGCCGTCCTGCTCGCCCGGTGGGCGCGTCCGCGGGGCGGGCGGTCGCGGGCGGCGGCCGCGACCGTGGGCGTCGGGGTCGCCTGGGCGATCGGGCGCGCCGTCTGATCCCGCCTCCGCCGAAGGAGCGGCTCTCCGCCCGCGCTCGGCAGCACCTGCGGATACGGTCCGCGGTGTGAGTGACCAGAACGCCGCAGCCGGCGCCGCGACCTCCGACGACCCGGCCGGCCGGATCGCGTCCGGCTTCGCCACCACGGGGCCGGCGGTGGAGCTGGGCTCGGTGGTCCACGACGGGGTTCCGCACCCGGGAGCCGCCGTGCGCGTACCGCTGGCGATGCTCAACCGGCACGGCCTCATCGCGGGCGCGACGGGCACCGGCAAGACCAAGACGCTGCAGCTGATCGCCGAGCAGCTCTCGGCCGCCGGGGTGCCGGTCGTGCTCGCCGACGTCAAGGGTGACCTCAGCGGGCTCGCCCGACCGGGCGTCTCCGGTGACCGCATCACGCAGCGGGCGGCGCACACCGACGACGACTGGCAGCCCACGGCCTACCCGGTGGAGTTCCTCGCGCTCGGCGGGCTCGGCACGGGGGTTCCGGTGCGCTGCACCCTCACCGACTTCGGCCCCCTGCTGCTGTCGAAGGTCCTCGACCTGAACGCCACCCAGGAGAGCTCGCTCGGGCTGATCTACCACTACGCCGACGCCGCCGGGCTGCCGCTGCTCGACCACCAGGACCTCCGTGCGGTCGTCCAGTGGCTGCTGTCCGACGAGGGCAAGCCCGAGCTGAAGAACCTCGGCGGGCTCTCCACCGCCACCGCGGGGGTCATCCTGCGCAAGCTCATCGCGCTGGCCGAGCTCGGCGGCGACGTCTTCTTCGGCGAGCCCGAGTTCGAGCCCACCGACGTCCTGCGCACCACCGACGACGGCCGCGGCGTCATCACCGCGGTCGAGCTGGCCGCCGTCCAGGACCGGCCGGCGCTGTTCTCGACCTTCCTCATGTGGCTGCTCGCCGAGCTGTTCGAGGAGCTGCCCGAGGTCGGCGACCTCGACAAGCCCAAGCTGGTGTTCTTCTTCGACGAGGCGCACCTGCTGTTCAGCAACGCGAGCAAGGCGTTCCTGGAGTCGGTGACCCAGACCGTGCGGCTGATCCGCTCGAAGGGCGTCGGGATCTTCTTCGTCACGCAGAACCCGACCGACGTACCCAGCGCCGTCCTCGGTCAGCTCGGCAACCGGGTGCAGCACGCGCTGCGGACCTTCACCCCCGAGGACGCGACGGCGCTGCGGAAGACGGTCTCCACCTTCCCGCGGACGAAGGACTACGACCTCGAGGAGCTGCTCACCGGGCTGGGCATCGGCGAAGCGGCGGTGACCGTGCTGTCCGACCGGGGCACGCCCACCCCGGTCGCGTGGACGATGCTGCGGGCACCGCGCTCGCTCATGGCGCCGATCGAGCCGGCCGCGATGGCGCAGGCGGTGGCGGGATCGCCGCTTCAGCAGAAGTACGGGCAGCCGGTCGACCGCGACTCCGCGTACGAACGGCTGGCGGCCCGGCTCTCTCCCCCTGAGACCGGTGCGCCGCCAGAAGCCTCCGAGCCACCGACGCCTCGCCGGCGCGCCTCCCCGGAGCCCCAGCCGGAGGAAGGCGGCCTGAGCCGGGTGCTCGAGTCACCGGTCTTCCGCTCGTTCGCCCGGTCGGCGGCGTCGGCGCTCGGCCGGGAGCTCACCCGCGGGCTGTTCGGCACCCGGCGTCGCCGTCGCTGACGCCGGAGACGGCTCGGGTCAGCCGTCGACGTAGCGATCGCGCTCCACGACGAACTGGCCGGTGGCTGTGTTGGCGTCCACGAACTCCGGCAGCAGCGGGATGCGCACGGTCACGGTCACGCAGACCGAGCCCCGCTTCCGGGAGCGTCGACCGCGGCAACACACGGTGCACGGTGGACCGCGGGGAGTCAGTACAGCCCCGACACGCCGTAACCGTCCGAAATGCAGCGAAGATACGCTTGACGACCTTTTTCCCCACTGGGAACGTGAAGACTCCTCGACCCGGAGCCGAGGCATTGACGGTATCGAGCGCGAGTCTCGAATGGGGACTGCCGCATGCCTACCACCACGGAATCGTTACGGCTGCAGTACAGCCTCTTTGCCATCGTCAGCGACATCGCGCGCCGCAGACGACTGGACCCATTGACGCGGGAGCTACCGCACGCCGGGGACGTGAGCGACTTGACCGCACAAGTGCGGTCGTACGCAATGCGGATGCCGGACGACGAGTTGACGCGTCTGCAGCACAGGCTGGCCCGGGCATATCTGCGCGAGCTGGACGATCGACTTCGGGCCGAACTGGCACCCCCTGTGCCGAGCGACGAGTCGGCCGTGATCGACGAGCACGTGCAGCGCGCCGTGCACGCGGCGGGTCGGTCCGGCGACGAGGTCTCCGTCGCCCTGGTCAGCATGCCGTGGATGGCACCGGCCATGCCCTCCATCCAGCTGGGCACGCTCGCCGCGAGCCTTCGCGGCGCGGACATCTCCTGCGACCGGCATGAACTCTTCGTGGACTACGCCGCAGTCATCGGCGTGGAACTCTACAAACTCATCGCAAACACGCTGCCATTCACGGCCGAATGGCTGTTCGCGCGACACTACTTCGGGCCGGAAAAGGGTGACTACCTGCTCGGCTTCTGGGATGAGCACCCGCGCTCGGGATACTTCACCGGCACCGTGGAGGAGGAAGTACTCGATGTCCTCGGCCCGGTCACCCACCAATTCCTGCTCGACGCGATCGACTCCGTCGACTGGGGTTCGTACGCGGTCGTGGGCTTCTCCCTGACCATTTCCCAGGTCGCATCCTCGCTCGCACTCGCGCGCTTGATCAAACGGCGCCACCCGCAGGTGACGATCGTCTTCGGCGGCGCCGGCTGCGCCGGGATCATGGGCCGTGCGATCCTCCGGGTCAGCCCCTACGTCGACGCGGTCGTGCACGTGGAGGGTGAGTCCGTGCTCCCGGATCTGGTCCGCAGGGTGCAGGCCGGACAGCCTCTCGACGGTTTGGCCGGGGTCAGCGCGCGGACCACCACGCCCACCGGTTCGAGCCCTTCGGTCGGCGTCGAGCTCTACCGCAACCGTCACGACCGCCCGCACATCGACTACCAGCCGTACTTTCAGCGGATCGCCCGTCTCGGCCTCACCGACCGGCTCCAGGTGTGGGTGCCGTTCGAAGGCAGTCGCGGCTGCTGGTGGGGGCAGAAGGTGCAGTGCGCCTTCTGCGGACTGCACGAGATCATGCGGTTCCGCGACTGGAAGCCGGCGGACGTCCTGGCCGAACTGGATCACCTCTACCGCGAGCACGGGCTGTCCCGGTTCTTCGCGGTCGACCTCATCCTGCCGAAGGAGTTCCACGAGAGCCTGTTGCCGGAGCTGGCGAGCCGCGAGGAACGCTGGACGCTCTTCTACGAGGTCAAGGCGGACATGTCCCGCGCCGACGCCGAACGGCTGGCCGCCGCAGGGATCCGTTGGATCCAGCCGGGGATCGAGAGCCTCGACCACGACCTCCTGCGCCTGATCCGGAAAGGCACGTGGCCGGCGCACAACATCCAACTCCTGCGGTGGAGCCAGGAACTGGGCATCCGGGCGAGCTGGAACCTGCTCACCGGGATCCCGGGCGCAACCCGGGCGATGTACGAGCGCATGATCGGGCGGATCCCTCTGCTGTTCCACCTCCTGGCTCCCAGCGGATGCGGCGATGTCCAGTTGCACCGCTTCAGCCCGTACTTCGACGAGCCTGAGAAGTACGGGGTCCGGTACCGGGGACCCCACCCCCTTTACCGCACTGTTTTCCCCGTGGCGGAGGACGACCTCCGGGATCTGGTGTATCTGCACGAGTTCGAGCACGTCGGGGGCGATCCGACCGGCGAGATCCGCGCGGAGCTCGAGGAGGTGGTGGAGCAGTGGCGCGCCGCCAACCGGCGAGGAGCCGTCCTCGACATCGCTGGGTCCGATGAGGGCCACGCCGTCATAACGGACACCCGGCAGAGCGTCGCCGCGACCACCACCGTCCTCGATGCCGACGAGGCCCGGCTCTACCGGTACCTGGACACGGCTCGTGCCCGTCGGTCGCTGGCGAAGGAGTTCGCCGCCACGGAGCCCGACGTGTTCGAGGCTCTCGGGGGTGACCGCGGGGTCGACCGGCTCGTCCAGCGCTGGTGCGATGCAGCGCTCGTCTTCGAAGACCGTGGCCGCGTGCTGGCCCTGGCGGTCGACAGCGTCGAGCGGGCGAAGTGGAAGGCGACCGCGACGGACATCCCCTTCCTCTAGGAGGGCACCCGACCAGCGGGTCGTCGCCGCTGCTCAGGCTCGACAAGACGTACGCATCCCGATGGCCGTCCCAGCCGGGGCGTTGCAGAGGAGGAGTGACACATGGAGAGGCCCACAGGAGGAACGAACAGCCTCGAGGTCCGTCAGGAACGGGCCAAGCAGGACATCGAGGCGGTGGTACGGAACTTCCGCCAGGACGACACCACCTGGAAGGAACTCCGTGACCAGTTGCAGAACGCCCAGACCGACGACGATCGGGTGAAGATCCTCGTCGACTTCGCGACGTCGGAGGGAGCGTTGTCGCGGCTGCGCCCCGATGTCGTGCAAGGCGAGGAGCTCGCAGCGACACCGACCGTGACGACGGTGACGGTGACGACGGTGACGACGGTCTGAGCGGTTTCGGCGATCGAGCAGGAACCTGTTCAGGGCGGAGACCCGTCCAGGTCCCTGGACACGCGCCACGGTCGCACCGGCGGCGTACGTGCGCTCATCGTGGTTGTGAGCGTGGCGCGTGTCCGCGGCGGCCTTCGGGTGGCGGACCACCGTAGGCGTCGAGCGCCGGAACGGGGAGGTCATGTCGGTCCAGCTCAGTGCCGCCGTGGCGGCGTCGACAGCGCGCGGGGCGACCCTGCCCCGACCGGACCATTTCGTCGAGGGCCTCGCGGTGGCCGAGCGCGGACCTTGGTTCTACGGTGGATCCGCGCCGGCTGCCCGCCAGGGCTGGAAGGTCTACGTGTCCTTCACCCCGTATGCCGCGAACGTCGTCATCGAGCGCCTGGTCCCGTTACTTGCCCGCCATCACGTGCACTTCAAGTACCTCCGCCGTGTCGGGGACGTCTACCGCCTGAATGCAGGCGCCTTGGGTTACTCGCAGATCGGCAAGTGCCTGGTCTGCTACCTACCTGGGGAGAACCGGCGATTCATCGAGGAGTTGTCCGACGCGGTCTCCGGCTTGCCGGGCCGCGGACCGGCGGTTCCCTACTGCCGGCCGCTGCACGCCGGTCTGGCCCTCTACTACCGATTCGGCTCCTACGACGGCGGCGCCCTCGTCGTGAACGGTGTCGAGCGCGCGGATTCGCGCGACGACTACGACGCCGCAGTGCCGCCCGGTGTCGCGGACTGGCTCGCTCCGCTGAGCACACCGCCGGCGACGTCGGCGAAAATGCGTTCCTTCCTCCTCCGGTACCCGACCCACACGGCGCTTCGGCAGCAGGGGAAGTCCGGAGTCTTCCTCGCCCTCAACGTCAGCTCGGAGAGCTTCGAGGAGGTCGTCCTCAAGCTGGCGTATCCCCGAGGTGCCGTCCAGCCGGACGGCAGCGACGGCCGCTCGTTCCTGCGCAACGAGATCCGCATCTACTGCGCACTGGCGGCGCAGGGCGTGCAGGGAGTCGCACCCCGCGCCATCGACAGCTATGACGACGGCGACCGGGTGGCCCTCGTCCTGGAGCGGATCCCCGGGGAAGACCTGCTGACCCTGAAGCTCAAGGGCGAGCTGACGCGGTCCGACCTCGAGGGCGCGTGGCAGCAGATCGCGACGCTGCACCGTCACGGCATGGTCATCGGCGATGCCAAGTTGGCCAATTGCTTGCGCGATCCACGCGGGGCCATCCGGATCGTCGACTTCGAGAGCGCTCGGGTCGCGGGCGCCGCACCGGGTGAAGTGCCCCGCCTCCGCACCTTCGCCTTGCAGGACGCTCCGGAGGTCGATGGCCCGACATGGGATCGACTGCACTTCCTGACATCCGTCGTGTGGGAGTACGCGGCTGTGGAGGGGAGTGACGAGCCCAATCGTGAGGTCGTCCTACATGAGCTGGCTCGGCGGTCGCCCCGGTCCGACGCCGAGGCATGGGCCCTCGACCGCCTTCAGTCCTGCCTGTGATGCCTCAGCCGGGGCCGGCAGGTCGCTGAGCGGCGTCCGGACCCAGCCCGGGGCGTCAGCCATCGACGTAGCGGTCGCGCTCCACGACGAACTGGCCGGTGGCGGTGTTGGCGTCCACGAACTCCGGCAGCAGCGGGATGCGCACGGTCACGGTCACGCAGACGGAGAACTCCTCCCCCGGCGCCAGCGTCGGCATGTAGCCGCCCGCCGCATCGCACCCGGCACCGGCCGGCGCGTAGGCCACCCGCAGGTCGGCCAGGTCCACCGACTGGTCCTCCACCGCCAGCCGCGCGGCCCGCAACGCCCGATCCTGCCCGGTGACCGCGTCCGGGGCGGTGCCCATCGCCCGGCCGGCCTCCCGCGCCGCGGCCTGCGAGGCGAACACCCCGCGCTGCACCGCCGAGAACCCCGCCACCACGTAGACCAGCGGCACGAACACCACCAACGCGACGAACACGAACTCCACCAGCGCCGACCCGCGCTCGCCGTCGATCAGCCCCAGCCGGGCACGCAGCCACCTCACGCCGCCTCCTTCATCGCCCGGCCGGTGACCTCCAGCGGCAGCAGGTTGCCCAGCGCCGCCAGCAGCGCGGGCACCGACCCCGAACAACGCACCACGACCAGCGTGGCGCCCGAGGGCTCGGCCTCCTCCCCCGACGTGCACGCCAACCCCAGCGCCGTCTGCTCCGACGTGGCCCGGGCGACGATCTCCACCGTCCGGGCGGCCCCCGCCGCGGAGTCGACGTCGGCGTTGGCCGCGTACCGGGCGCCCTCCTGCGCGCTCGCCGTGACCACGTTGCGCACGTGCACGTAGACCGCCACCTGCAGCACCGCCAACAGCAACGTCATGATCAGCACCGAGACCATGACGAAGTCGACGACGGCGCTCCCGCGCTCGTCATCGAGGCGCTGGAACGGCCTCGCAGCAGGGGCCCGCCGCGAGCGCGCGAGCAGCGGGCGGCCCCGTCCCGGGTCCCGCCGCGAGCTTGCGAGGGGTGGGGAGGACGGGGTCCTTCTTCCTGTTCTAGCCCGCACCGGTGACGGAGGTCAGCGCGTTCTGCACCGCCGTGACGATGGCGTCCTGGAAGACCCCCAGGATCGCCACCACCAGGGCCGCGGTCATCACCGTGACCATGACCCAGCCGGGCACGTCACCCCGTTCGGGGTCCTCGCCCCGCATGCGGGCCGCCAGCGCCTGCAGCGCGGCATCGAGGTGCGCGAGTGCACGCATCGTCGTCCTTCCTGTCGTTCGTCCGCTGCTCACTGCGACAGCGAGACGATGCTGATCAACCCCGGGAACAGGGCGAAGAGAACGGTGACCGGCAACACCAGGAAGACGACCGGCACCATCATGGCGATCTCCTTGCGGCCGCCGGCCTCGAGCAGCCGGCGCTTGCCGGCCTCGCGGACGTCGGCGGCCTGGGCGCGCAGCACCTCGGCCAGCGGCGTGCCCCGCTCGATCGCCACGAGCAGGCCGTCGACGAACCGGGCCAGGGCGTCCAGCGAGGTCTGGTCGGCGACCTGCTGCAGCGCGTCGGTCAGCGGCACGCCGGCCCGCGCCCGGCCCAGCGCGGCGCCGAGCTCGCGGGCCAGCTCCCCGCCGGAGAGCCGGGTGACCCGCGCGATCGCCGCGGCCGGGCTCTCCCCCGCCGTCACCGCCAGCGCCAGCAGTTCGGCGACCACCGGGAACTCGGCGAGCAGCAACTCCTCGCGCTTGTGCACCTGCTGGGTGAGCCACCAGTCCCGCCCCAGAAGCCCGCCGAGCAGGCCGGCGACGCAGAGCAGCCCTGCCGAGAGCACGTTGAGGCTCCCGGCGGCGACCGCCCCGAGCGTCGCGGCCACGCCTGCCGCGAGCAGCCCCAGCCCGCCCCACACCACCTGCTCGATGCGGAAGTCCTCGACCGTCAGCTCGCCACCGAGGGCGTCCAGCCGGCGGCGCACCGCGGCCCGCCCGCCCAGCACGCGGTCGATCAGCCGTGCGCCGTTGGCGATCGAGGGCCCGGCGATCCGGCGCACCGCCGTCAGCATGCCCGGCTCGGTGGCGGTCCCCAGCAGCCGCGACGGCGGCGGGGTGTCGTGCACGTAGGGCGCCAGCCGGTCGACCAGCCGCACCGAGCGGAACGGCGGCGCGTAGGTGAGCACCAGGACCAGCCCGCTCGCGGCCAGCAGGCCGAGCAGCATCCCGACAACGCCGGCGCTCACCGCAGCACCCGCACGTCCTCGGGCAGCCGGCCGATCCGCAGCATCAGCCGGTAGGCGACCAGGCAGACCGCCCCGCCGCCGAGCAGGACCGCCGTGCCGAGGGCGGAGTCGTAGGCGGCGAGGGTCGTCGACTGGGTGGCCAGCAGGAGCAGCACACCCCACGGCGCGGCGACGGCCAGCCGCGCGGCCGAGACCACCCAGCCCTGCCGGGTCTCGAGCTCGGCGCGGGCGCGGGCGTCCTCGCGCAGGAAGGTGGAGAGCGTGCGCAGGACGCGGCCGAGGTCGGTGCCGCCCACCTCGCGAGCCACCCGCAGCGTCTCCACGATGCGGTCGCCCACCGGGTCGGCGAGGTCGTCCTTGAGCCGGTCCAGCGCGGTACCGAAACGGCCGCTGGAGCGGTACTCGGCGGCGAACCGCGCGAACGGCGGGCGCAGCACCTCCGGGCCGCGGGTGGAGAGCACGGTGAGCGCCTCGGGGAGGGAAAGCCCGGCGCGCTCGGCCGAGGCCAGGTTGTCGACGACCTCCGGCCAGACCTCGCGCAGGTCGGCCCGGCGCTTGCCGGCCAGCCGCCGCACCTGGACCTGCGGCAGCAGGAAGCCGAACAGGCCGAACACGAGGCTGACCGTCACGGTCGCGGTGGCGACGAGGACGACGACGGTGACCAGCACCCCCAGCCCGATCTGCAGGGCGAGCAGCTGGGCGCCGTTGATGCCGGTGAGCCCCGCGGCGGCCAGCAGTTCCTGCCGCCGCCCGGGCCGGCGCGGGTCGGTGCGCGGCCTGGGTGCACGGGACCCGCTGCGCCAGATCAGCAGCAGGCCCACCCCGAGCAGCAGCCCCAGCAGGGCGCCGGACTGCGTCATGCCAGCAGGCCGGCGAGGTCGAACCCGGCGGCGGCGAACCTCTCGGCGTGCGGGGGGTAGCCGTCGGCCCGCACCAGGCGCCCCTCGCGGCTGGTGAAGACGTCGGCGGTCTCGACGACCCCGCCCTCGGTCCGGCCGGGCAGCGCGACGATCTCGCGCACCCGGCGTCGGCCATCGGCGTCGGTGCCCGCGTGGACCACCAGGTCGACGCTGGCGGCGACGGTCGGGACGACGAACGACGTCCCGATGTTCTCCCCGGCCAGCAGCGGCAGCGTGCACATCTTCACCACGGCCTCGCGGGCGCTGTTGGCATGGAGCGTGCACATGCCCGGAAGCCCGGAGTTCAGCGCGATGAGCAGGTCCAGGCACTCCTCCTGCCGCACCTCACCCACCACGATCCGGGAGGGCCGCATCCGCAGCGCCTCCTTCACCAGCCGGCGCAGCGGGATCTCCCCGGCACCCTCGAGGTTCGGCTGGCGGGTCTGCATGGAGACGACGTCGGGCAGCGGCACCCGCAGCTCGAAGACCTCCTCGCAGGTGATCACCCGCTCCCGGGCCGGCACGGCGGCGCACAGGCAGTTGAGCAGCGTCGTCTTGCCGGCCTGGGTGCCCCCGGAGACCAGGATGTTCAGTCCGGAGGCGACCGCGGCCTCGAGGAAACGGGCGGCCTGCGCGGTCAACGTGCCCAGCGCGACCAGTTCGTCCAGCGAGTGCGCCTGCAGGACGAACTTGCGGATGTTGACCGCCATGTGGCGCCGGGTGATGTCGGGGATGACCACGTGCAGCCGGGAGCCGTCGGGCATCATCGCGTCGACGAACGGGGTCGACATGTCGATCCGCCGACCCGAGGTGCGCAGCATCCGCTCGACCAGGTCGGCCAGCTCCCCGGGCGCCAGGATCGTCGTGGTCAGCTCGCTGCGCCCCCGGCGGGCGACGAACACCCGGCCGGGCTCGTTGACCCAGATCTCCTCGACCTCCGGGTCGTCCAGGTAGCGCTGCAGCGGCCCGAACCCGGCCACCCGGTCCAGCACGTCCCGCACCACGGACTCCACGTCACCGATCGGCGGCAGCGCCGAGGTCAGCGACCGCTCGGAGTAGTCGGCGACGACGTCGCGCACCAGCAACCGCACCGGGCCCGGATCGGTGAACGGGTCCAGCCCACGCCGGCGGATCAGCTCGCGGACCTCACCGTCCACGACGTCCAGAGCAGTCGGCACACCCATCCCCGTCGAGCCGCGAGCAGTCGAACGCCGGGGACTGTAGGGAAACGGACCGGTCCCATGGGGTGACGTCAGGCGATCTGTGGACAGACCACGGCCCGATCGGGGGCACGAACACCCGGCCGGGTGAACGGGCCCGGTTCGAGGTGGAAGCACCGGGGAGCCGGCTGCGCTCCGGCGGGATCCCGCCCGTGCGGGGCTAGGCAGGGAAGGGGGCCTCCCGGACGTCGATCTGCTCCCCGGTCAGCGCTTCCACGCCCCCCCGGGGCTCGGGTGCGGCGCGCATCGGGGTGCCCGGGCTGCTCGGACGACGACGCTCGGCGCTGGGCAGGGCGAGCGGATCCACCGGCGGGGCGGCGGGGCGACCGAGGTGGTACCCCTGCCCGTAGTGGACACCCAGCGCCTCCAGTGCAGCGAGCGTCTCGCTCGTCTCGATGCCCTCGGCCACGAGGGCGAGGTCCAGGGTCCGCCCCAGCTGGACGATGGCGCCGATGACGGCCCGGTCCTCGTCGTTCGTGGCGACGCCGTCGACGAAGGACTTGTCGATCTTGAGGATGTCGATGGGGAAGCGGCGCAGGTAGCTCAGGGACGAGTAGCCCGTGCCGAAGTCGTCGAGAGCCAGCCGTGCCCCCAGGGACTTGAGCTGCTCCAGCTTCTCGGTTGTGGCGTGGGTGTCCTCGGCGAACAGGGACTCGGTGATCTCGAGGGTGAGCTGCCGGGGGTCGAGACCCGAGCCGCGCAGGGCCTCGGTGACGTGGTCGACCAGTTCGGGGTGCTGGAACTGGCGCACGGAGACGTTGACGCTCATCCGCGGGCCGGCGCCGTCGGCCTGCTGCCAGGCGGCGGCCTGGCGGGTGGCCTCGCGGAGGATCCAGCGGCCGATCGGCACGATGAGGCCGCTCTCCTCGGCCAGGTCGATGAACTGCGCCGGCGACACCAGCCCTCGCTCCGGGTGCTGCCAGCGCACCAGCGCCTCGTAGCCGCTGACCCGGCGGCTGGCCAGGTCGATGATCGGTTGGTAGTGCAGCACGAGTTCGTTCCGCTCCACCGCCTGGTACAGGTCGGCCTGCAGGCGCTCGCGGTCGAGCTGGGCGGCGTGGTGGCTCGGCTGGAAGGTCTCCCAGCGTCCCTTGCCGTTGGTCTTCGCCACGTACATGGCGATGTCGGCCGCGCTCAGCAGACCGATACCGCTGGCGGCGCAGCCGGTGGTGGTGGCGAGGCCGATGCTGAGGCCGGCACGGATCGCGCGATCGAGGACGATCACCGGTTCGCGGAGCGCCGCCAGGATGCGTCCGGCCACACCGGGTGCCATCTCCTCGCTCCGCGGACCGACGAGGAGGACGGCGAACTCGTCGCCGGCGAGACGGGCCAGCGTGTCCCCGGGACGCAGGCACCCGCTGATCCGGTGGGCCACGACCTCGAGCAGTGCGTCGCCGCCGTCGTGACCCAGCGTGTCGTTGACCGTCTTCAGGTTGTCCAGGTCCAGGAACAGCACCGCCACCGGCGCGCCGGTGGTGCGCTGGCTCTCCTCCGCCCTGCGCAGCCGCTCCATGAACAGGGCCCGGTTCGGCAGGCCGGTGAGCGGGTCGTAGTAGGCCTGCGTGCGGAGCCGCTCCTCGAGCTCCCTGCGATCGCTGACGTCGCGCGTGGTCAGCACGACGCCGTTCACGGCCGGATCGTCCAGGAGGTGGTTGACGACCGTCTCGGTCCAGCGCCAGGAGCCGTTCCGGTGCCGCATCCGGGCCGCCGGGTACGAACTGGTCGGAGCACCGCGGACGACAGAGGTGAGCTGATCGCGGAAGGCCGGCGCGTCCTCGGGGTGCACCAGGTCCTGGATGTCGGTGCCGATGAGCGTCCCCGGCGGATAGCCGAGCACCCACCCGACCGACGGGGTCTGGTACGTGATCGTCCCCGCGGAATCGACGACGGTGATGACGTCCGAGGCGTTCCGCACCAGTGAGCGGAAGTGCTCTCCGGCCTCGAGGGCGTCGAGCAGGCTGTTGAACGCCTGGGCGGTCTCCCCCAGCTGGTCGTCGGAGTCCACCTGGATGCGCTGGGACGTCGACTGGGCCCAGTCACCCGTGCGGCTGGCCTCCGAGATCCCCTGGGCCACCGATCGCAGGTGACTGCTGAGGACGGCGAGTCGACCACCGACCACGCACCGGCACACCAGGTAGCTGAGTGCGCCGACGAGGAAGCCGGCGCCCAGGCAGGCCGCCCGGAACAACGGGCGTTGCGCGAACTCGGCGGGCACGCCGAGCCCCGTGGCGAACGGCGGGAAGATCAGCCCGACCGTCAGGCCGAGGCCGACCATCCAGACAGCCAGATCCCAGAACACCCGGGTCGTCAGCCGGAAGCCGCGACGACGACGGTGCCCGAGGGCGCCCAAGGCCCGGGTTCCACTCATGCCCGGTCAGTCGTCAGACGACAGGGGGAGTCTTGAGCCCTGTGACGCCCACCTCACCACAAGGGGCCACACCAAGGCGGGCACCCGTGACCTGCACTTCAGAAAGCAGCGTGGCGGCCGATACGACCACCATGCACCCGGTCCGCTACACGACCCCGAACCGGCTCATCGGTGACAGCATCCACGTGCCCACCGTCGGGGGTCACTCCCGCTACGTCGATCTGGACGCCGCCGCGACCAGCTCGGCGTCCGTACAGGTCATGCAGGCCGTCCAGGACCTCATGCCCTGGTACTCCAGCGTGCACCGGGGCGCCGGCGCGAAATCCCGGTACACCAGCGCCCGTTACGAGGAGGCACGGGAGAGCGTGCTGCGCTTCGTCGGGGCCGAGCCGTGCTCGCACGTCGCGGTCTTCACCCGCAACACCACCGAGGCCCTCAACGCCCTCGCCTTCCGGCTCGACCTGCAGCCGGACGACGTGGTGGTCACCACGGCCATCGAGCACCACGCCAACGTCCTGCCGTGGCGTCGGCACGCGCGGCTCAGGATCGTCGACGTCGACGCACGCGGGACCTTCTCGGTGGACCAGGTCGTGGCCGCACTCGACCAGCGGCCCACGCCCCGCGTCCTCGCAGTGAGCGGGGCCTCGAACGTCACGGGCTGGCTGCCCGACCTGGCCGCCATCGCGGCGGCCGCGCGGGCACGGGGTGTGTTCGTGGTGGTGGACGCCGCCCAGCTGGCGCCGCACCGGCCCATCGACATGACGGCCCTGGGGGTGGACGCCCTCGCCCTGTCCGGCCACAAGATGTACGCACCCTTCGGCTCGGGAGCGCTCGTCGCACCACGGCACGTGCTCCGCTCCGGGGAGCCACTGCTCGTCGGCGGCGGCGCGGTCAAGGCCGTCTCCTTCGACGACGTCGTCTGGGCCGACGCCCCGGACCGGGACGAAGCCGGGACGCCCAACGTCGTCGGCGCCATCGCCCTGGCCGCTGCCGCCCAGGAGCTGGGGAGCGACTGGCCCGGGCTGCTCGCCCACGAGCAGGCGCTCACCGAGGCGCTCGACGCCGAGCTGCGCACGGTTCCAGGGCTGCGCCGCTACGGCCCCGCGGCAGGCGAGCGGCTGCCGGTCGCCGTGTTCAACCTCGACGGCGTCCCGCACGGCCTGCTGGCTGCCCGGCTGTCCGCCGAGCACGGGATCGGTGTGCGCAGCGGCTGCTTCTGCGCGCATCCCTACATGGCCCGGCTGCTCGGCCTGACCGAGCAGCAGGTCGACCAGTTCCACCGGGATGCACGCAGGGGCGGAGGCGTGCTCCCCGGTGCCGTGCGAGCCAGCGCCAACAGGGCCACCGGCAGCGGGGACGTCGCTGCCCTCGGGGAGGCGCTGCGGGCCATCGCCGCGACGCCGGAGGCCGGGGTGCGCTACCGCATCGACGAGCACGGTGATCACGTCCTCGACGAGGCCCACCGCCAGATCCCGGCGGGAGCCTGACCGGCGACGGTCGCGGCGAGGGTGTGCGAGGTGCTCGCGGGGCTGACCGATGCCCAGTCGTGACCTGACGGGAACGAGGAGGTCATGGACGGCGGGCACCGTCCCTGCCAAGGTTCGGCACCACGCCGACGGAAAAACGGGGTGAACCAGGCATGACGGTCCCACTGGACGAGCAGACCGCCCGGCGGTGGCTGGCGGTCGCGATCGAGGAGGCCCGGGCCGGGCTCGCGGAGGGCGGCATCCCGATCGGCGGTGCGCTCATCGGGCCGGACGGCACGGTGCTCGGCCGCGGGCACAACCGGCGCGTGCAGGACGACGACCCCTCGGTGCACGGCGAGACCGACGCCTTCCGCAACGCCGGCCGCCAGGCGACCTACCGCGGCACGACGATGGTCACCACCCTCTCCCCCTGCTGGTACTGCAGCGGGCTGGTGCGCCAGTTCGGCATCTCCCGGCTCGTCGTCGGGGAGTCCCGCACCTTCACCGGCGGGCACGACTGGCTGGCCGAGAACGGCGTCGAGGTCCTGGTCCTCGACGACCCCGAGTGCGTGCAGCTGATGACGGAGTTCATCGCCGCGCACCCGCGCCTGTGGAACGAGGACATCGGCGAAGACGACACCACGCAGGAGGCCGGCAGATGAGCAGCAGCACGAGCAGTCGGGACGACGTCGCGCCGGTGGCCGGCGAGATCGACCCCGACTACCCCATCGACCCGGTCCCCCGGCACGCCCGCAAGTCGCTGTTCTCGCTGGCGATCGTGCTGCTGGGCTTCACCTTCTTCACGCCGACGATGCTGGCCGGCGCCCAGATCGGGGCCGCCTTCGAGGTCGGCACGCTGATCTGGGTGCTCCTGCTCGGCAGCGCCGTCCTCGGCGTCTACGTCGCCGCCATCGGTGGCATCGGCGCCCGCACCGGGCTCACCACGGTGATGATGTGCCGCTACTCGCTCGGCACCACCGGCGCCAAGTTCGCCTCGCTCCTGCTCGGCGGCACGCAGGTCGGCTGGTACGGCGTCACGGTCGCGACCCTGGCCGGGCTCACGGCGAGCGCGCTGGACTGGTCGGGCCGGGGCGTCGAGATCGCGCTCATGATCGCCGGCGGCGCCGTCATGGGCGTCACCGCCTACTACGGCTACAAGGGCATGTACGCCCTCTCGGTGGTCTCCGTCCCGCTGCTGCTGATCCTCGCCGGCTGGGTGACCTGGCGGTCGCTGGAGGAGGTCGGGGGGTGGAGCGGCCTGACCGCCGTCGAGCCCTCGTCGACCATGACGATCGCCGCCGCGGTCACCATCGTCGTCGGCACCTTCGCCTCGGGCGGCACCCAGGCGCCGAACTGGACCCGCTTCGCCCGGACGCCGTCGGCCGGCTTCTGGGCCTGCGTCGTCGCCTTCCTGATCGGCGAGCTGCTCATGCTCGGCTTCGGCGCGATCGGCGCGATCTCCTTCGGCGAGGGCGACTTCGTCCTCGTCCTCTACCAGCTCGGCCTGGTCGGCTGGGGGCTGGTGTTCCTGGTCGCCAACCTGTGGACCACCAACGACAACACCGCCTACAACTTCGGCGTCGCGGGCGCGGAGATCGCCAACTCCCGGTCGAAGAAGCCGTTCGTCATCGGCGGCGTCGTCCTGGGCACGCTCCTGGCGATCACCGGCATCTACGACAACCTCATCGAGTACCTGGTCTGGCTCGGCATCCTCATCCCCCCGCTGGGCGGCGTCGTCATCGGCGACTTCCTCGCCCGCTGGCGGGGCGGGATGCCGAGCGCGTCGGTGCTCCCCGCGTTCGAGTGGCGCAACCTGGGCGCCTACGTCGTCGCCGCGGTGGCCGCCTGGTGGAGCAACGAGGCCGGCTGGTTCATCCCGCCGGTGGTCGGCGTCCTCGTCGCGGTGGCCGCGGTGGTGCTCGTGCAGCGCGGACGGCGACCGGCGCAGGAGCCGGCCGCCGTCTGACCCGGCGCCGGACCGGTCAGCCGGTGCGGCGCACCGTGAGCCGGGGCGGAGCGGCCAGCGACTGCGCCACCACGCAGTAGCGCTCGGTGAGCTGGGCGAGCCTCGCCAGCGTCGCGTCGTCGGCGTCGGTGTCCAGCTCGGCGTCCACGGCGACCGGGCCGAGCCCGACCGGTGCCTCCCTCGAGACGCCGAGCGTGCCGCGGGCGTCCATGTCGGCGCGCGCCGTGAGGGATGCGGACCGGATGTCGACGCCCATCGCCGTCGCCACGCTGCGCATGGTCACGCCGGCGCAGGCCAGGAGCGCCTGCAGCAGCATGTCGCCCGAGCAGGCGTCCGAGCCGTCACCACCGGTGGCGGGGTGCAGGCCCGCACGGGCCGGTCCCGACCACGTCTGCACCGTGCACGTGATGCCCGGGTCCGCGAAGTCGGCGCGCGCCTCCATCTGCGCGCACGCCGAGGGCGGGTCGTCCCGGTAGCGCTGCTTGAGCGGGGCCTGCAGTTCGCGCAGTCGTGCGGCGTCCATCCGACCTCCCGGTGCGTCACCGACCTCGACGGGCGGCACTGCCATGGTCGGGGGTGCGGAGGTGCTCCGCCAGTGCTCGGGGGGCGGCCCTGCGGGCCTCACCCACTGGATCACGGTCCGGGTCGGCCGACCGCACCGCCGACCGCCCACCGCAGTCCCACGAACCGGGCGACCCCCACGGCCGCGGTCACCGTCCACACCACCGCCACCGCCCCCAGCGGACCCGCCGAGGCGGTCCACGAGTCCAGCGCGGCCAGCGCCAGGCTGGTGGCCGCCAGCCCCGCGAGCGCCAGCCCCCCACCGGCCCACTGCGCCGTCGCCCAGCCGGCGCGGTCGGTGGCGCGGAAGGTGAGCCGGCGGTGCAGCTCGTTGGCGACGGCGGTGGAGACGGCGACGCCCCCGAGGTTCGCGGCCTGCTCGCCCAGGCCTGCCAGGAGAAGGAACAGCCCCAGGTAGACGGCGTTGGCCGAGCCACCGACGAGGACGAACCGGGCGAACTGCGCCGGCGTCCGGTCGCTCCGCAGCCACGCCGCGACCGGCGCGGGTCGGACCTCGATGCCCATGCCCGCCCGGGTGACCGGGGGGCGCTCGAGGACCGCTGCTGTCATGCCTCGAGCATTCGCGCCCCGGCCCTCCCGCCACATCCGGGAGCACCCTGGCCGGACCCTGATCCCGGCCCCCTGACCCCGACCCGGGTCCGGCGCCGGCGGGCACGCGGACGGCGGCCAGCAGCGCGGCGCCGTCCGCGCGCCCCGTCCGAACGTGGTGGGTCCGGCGGTGGCGTCGATCCGTGACAGGTCAGCCGGCGGAGCGGTCCACGCCGGCCGGTCCGGTGGCCGCGGCGCGGAGGGGCCTCGCGGCGGCGAGGCGGCCCAGCAGCGAGGGCGAGAGGCGCATCAGCCACCACGCCAGCCGCGCCTGCCGGGGCGCGACGATGACCGCCCGGTTGCGGTCCACGCCACGCAGCACGTCGGCGGCCAGGGCGTCGGCGCTGTAGAGGCGTCCTCCGCTGAGCGCGGTGATCACCGCACGGACGTCGGCGGCCTCCACCGTCGGCACACGGGGCAGGTCGGAGGGCATGCCCTTGTCCAGCATCGGGGTGTCCACCCCGCCGGGGCACACCACGCTGACCCGCACGCCACGCGAGGCGGCCTCGCCACGCAGGGACAGCGACAGCCCGACCACCGCCCACTTCGTCGCCGCGTAGGGGGTGAACCCGGGGTTCGGCAGCAGGCCGGCCACGGAGGCGACGTTGACGATGTGCCCGGACCCCTGGCGGAGCATCACCGGGTAGGCGGCGTGCACCCCGTGGACCACGCCACGCAGAGCCGGCCGCGCGCGCCCGCCCCCGCCGGTGAGGTCGGCGGCGTAGCGTCCGCCGCACGGAGCCGTCCAGGCTCCCGATGAGGGAGCGCGCACCATGGGTGACAAGTCCCCGCGACAGTCGATGACCAAGAAGGCCAGCGGCAAGTCGATCAAGGAGAAGCGGATCGAGAAGAAGGCGAAGGCCGACACCAGTTCGCAGATGGACAACCTGACCCACGGCAAGAAGCACTGACGTCCGCTCCGGCCCACCGAGCCGGAGCCCCGCGCAGGTGCCCACGTCGACACCGCCGCCCAACTCCTTGCGGAGCGGCGGCGCGTGCCCCACAGTGCTGCGACCGCCGACGCAGGCGGGAGCGCTGACCGGGGAGCAGGCATGACGACGGAGACCGCCACCGTGCACCGCGCCCGCGCCCTCCGGCGACTGGTCCCGCTGGCCGGTGCGGCCTCCGTGGTCGTCGCCTACGCGGGCGCCTCGCTGGGTGACCTGGGCGGTGCGGGGATCAGCCCGACGATGGCGCCCGACGTGCTCGCCGCCCGCCTGGAGGACCACGCCGGCGCCCTGCGCGCGGGCGCCTCCCTGCTGTCGGTCGGCGCGGTGCTCGCCGCCGTCTTCGCCGGGCCGCTGTGGCAGCGGCTCAGGGCGGCGTCCGACGGGGTGGCGGTCGTGGGAGCCGCCGGGGCGGTCCTCGCCGCCGCGCTGTGGCTCTCCTTCGCCGCCGACGGCATCGGCCTGGCCACCGCGGCCGACCTGGGCAACGGCGCCGCGGCGCAGGCGCTGCTGACCACCGGCTGGGAGAGCGCGCGCCTGGCGGCCGTGCCGTCGCTGGTCATGGTGCTCGCGGTGGTGGTCGCCGGGTTCGGCTCCGGCTCCTTCCCCCGCTGGTTCACCTGGTTCAGCGCGGCGACCCTCGTGCCGCTGCTCGTCGCCCTGACCGCCGTCGGCCCCTCCGGGCTGCTCGGTTTCGTGTTCGGGGGGCTGTGGCTCGTCGTGACGTCGCTCCTCCTCGCCCGGGAGGCACCCCGCGGGGCACCCGCCCGCTGAGCGGCGCGACGTCAGCTCCCGGGCGCAGGGCGCCGGAGCACGGAGGGGCGGCACACCACGGCCGCACCCAGAACCATCACCGCCGTCACCACGAGGGCCGCGCCGACCGAGAGGAGGTCGGCCAGCGCGCCGTTGAGCGCCGCGGCCAGCGGCCGCGACCCGACGAAGCCCATCAGCCAGAGCGCCATGATCCGGCCGATGAACTCCCGCGGCACCCGGTCGTAGAGCAGCGTCGTGATGCCGTTCATGGCCAGCGTCAGACCGACGCCACCGACGACGAAGGCGACGACGGCGGCGGGCACGTTCCAGCTCGCCGCGACGCCCACCGCTGAGCCCGCGAGCAGCACGAGCCCCGTCGTCGCCATCTGGGCGTGGTCGAGCCACCGGATCAGCGCCACCTGCGCGAAGAAGCCGAGGAACGCGCCCGCGCCGAAGGCCGAGGCCAGCACACCGACGAGCTCCGGGCCGCCCCCGAGGACGTCGGCCAGCGAGGGCCCCAGCGTCACGGCCGGGTCGGCGCCGACGCCCACCGCGGTGACCCCGAGCAGCAGCACGCCCACCACCGGGTCGGTGCGGAGGTACCGCACCCCCGCGATGACCGACAGCCGCGGCCCGGGTGCGGTGGGGGCCCCCGGCGTCCGCAGCCGGAAGACCGCCACGAGGAACACGAGGTGGCCGACGGCGGCGAGCCCGAACGCGACGCCGTAGCCGGCGGTGGCGGCCACGACGCCGCCCACGGCCGGCCCGACGGCCCGGCCCACCGAGAAGGTGAGGTTGTCCAGGGCCACGGCCCGCGCCACCTCACCCGGCCGCACCAGCGACGGGAGCAGCGCCTGCATCGCCGGCCCGCCGACGGAGAAGCCGAGCCCCACGATCAGCGCGGTCACCATGACCACCCACGCGGGCACGTCGGTGATCTCGGGGGTCAGCAGCACCCAGCCGGAGAGGACCGCCGCGCCGAGGGTGCAGAGCGCGCGGCCGAGCAGGATCTGCCGGCGTGGGCTGCCCCGGTCGGCCATCGCGCCGCTGAGCGGTGTCAGCACCAGCTGCGGCACGAACTGCGCGAAGCTCACCAGACCGACGAGGAACGCCGACGAGGTCAGCTGCCAGACCAGCGCCGCGCTGGCGATGTTCTGGATCCAGATGCCGACGTTCGCGAGCAGCTTGCCGGCCCAGTAGGGGCCGAAGACGGGGTCGGTGATCAACCGCCGCGACGGGCGGGGTGCGGCGGGCCCGGGCTCCGGTTCTCCTCCGCCGTCCACTGCCACGCAATCTAGGCAGCGCCGCCGGGCACCGGCCACCCGGGTCGGCCGAGGGCCCTCCTCCCCGGGTGGGGAGGAGGGCCCTCAGGTCATGCCGTGCTGGTGCGCGTCAGGCGACGCCGTTACGGGGTCGGGCACTCCTCGTAGAAGGCCCGCGTACCCGTGCGCACGGGGGTGGTGAACTCGCACCCGTAGTTCGGGTCGGCGACGACCTCGGGGTCGAGCACGGAGGCCCCGGCAGGCTTGACGCCGTTCTCCACCCAGTTCACCAGGTCGAGGAACTGGCTGGCCGCCTCCTCGGGCGTGTACTCGCAGTGCCCGGCGGCCCGGATCGGCCGCTGGACGAGCAGGTCCGCGTTGCCCTGGGCGGCGACGTCGCGGGCGTAGTACTGCTCCATCGAGAACGGCACGTAGTAGTCACCCAGGGTGTGCGAGGAGAGCACCGGGACGTCGATGTCGCCGGTGATCGCCGGCACCGGGACCGCCTGGTAGGTGCTCCGGGTCTTGGGCGCCGGCGCCACCCGCTCGATGCGCTGGTCGAGCGTGCTGCCGTCCTCGAACGTGTAGTCGACCGGGTAGTCCTGGTCGGCGTTCATCCACACCGCACCCGGCAGCACGCCGTCGAGCCCGGCGGGCTCGTTGGTCACGACGGCGTAGACGAAGTTCTGGCCCTCCCAGTAACCGAAGGCCTCGTCGTCACCGGGGCGCTCGCCGCCGGTGATCGCCGTGATGTTGTCGCGGAAGACCTCGCCGGCCTCGGTGAGGCCCGAGTACACCGGGGTCGCCGTGGTCGGGGTGCCGAGCGCGGCCTTGAACTGCGGCACGGCCTGCGAGAAGTACTCCGCCTGCGAGGGGAACGGGTAGGCGTCCACCCCGGAGAGGGTCTGCGCCAGCAGGTTGTAGTCGAGGAAGAAGTCGTAGAGCTCGTAGTCCCCCATGACGCCGCACATCGGAGCCGCCCCGTCCCACTCGACCCCGCGGTCGCGCTCGAGCAGCGTGCCGATGACGTGCCCACCCATCGAGACGCCCTGCAGGTAGCGCTGGTCGGCCTTGCCGACGCGAGCGTCGAAGACCTGCGCGAGCCGCTCGGTCGCGAGCGCGCCGGCCTCGATGTCGTACCGGTTCTCGCCGTAGGACGACGCCGCCCACGCGAAGCCGTTCTCGATGTAGGTGCGCCGCAGGTCGTAGCTCGGGTCGCTGACGTAGACGGTCGTGCCCGTGCCCCGGTAGCCGTGCTCCCAGAAGACGACGTCGCCGTTCCAGTCCAGCGGCACCTCGATGCGGTAGGCCGAGCCGCGGTCGATGCCGTAGAGCACCTTGCTGATCGGGTTGCCGGCCTCGTCGGTGAGCGGCACGAACTCCGCGCCCTGCCCCCCGTTCACGTAGTCGTACTGCGGGTCGGCGACCGTCCAGCGGAGGTTGTAGACCGGCTCCTTCGGGGACTGCTGGACCGGCTGCCACTCCGGGTTCGACGACTGGGGAGCGGCGAGGGCCGAGCCCCCGAGGGTGAACGTCCCGAGCCCGACGCCTGCGGCGAGGGCGAGGGGGACCAACCGGTTGCGGTGCAGGGACAAGATGCGACTCCTTCGTCGGCACTGTGCTGCGGGTCACTAGGGCGCCCTTGTCTACCCCACGACCGAGGGAACCGGATAGCCGGGTCTCGGGACGAGGACGCTCAGCGCAGCGTGGCGACGATCAGGTGCGGGCCGGGCTCGGCCAGCGCCTGGCGCAGCTGCTCGGCCAGCTCCTCGGCCGTCCCCGCCCGGCTCGCCGGCACCCCCATGCCCTGCGCGATCGACACGAAGTCCAGCCGCGGGCCGCCGAGGTCGAGCAGCTTGCGGGCCCGCTCGCCGTCGTTGGCCGCGCCCACCCGCGAGAGCTCGTGCTCGAGGATCTTGTACGAGCCGTTGTCGCAGATGATCGTCGTGATGTCGGCCTGCTCGCGCGCGTAGCTCCACAGCGCCGAGATCGTGTACATCGCGCTGCCGTCGGCCTGGATGCCGATCACGGGACGGTCCGGGCACGCCACCGCCGCACCGAGCGCCATCGGCAGCCCGTCGCCGATCGCGCCGCCGGTGAGCGCGAGCCAGTCGTGCCGTGGCCCGGCCGAGGTCATCTCCGTCAGCCCGGCGCCGGAGGTGAGGGCCTCGTCGACGACGATCGCGTCCTCCGGCAGCAGCGCGCCCACCACCGCGGCCATCGTGCGCGGGGTCAGCGCACCGGTGGGCAGCTCGGGTCGCTCGAAGTCGGCGACCTCGGGCTTCGCGTCGGGCGCGACGACGTCGGCGAGCGCCCGCAGCGCGGCGGTGCCGTCCTCCCCCGGGGCGCTGAGCACGTGCACCGCGCAGTCCTCGGGCACCGGATGGCCGGGCACGCCCGGGTAGCCGAAGAAGTGCACCGGTGCGGTGGCGCCGGCGAGCACGAGGTGCCGGGTGCCGGCGAGGGCGGCCATCGCCATCTCCGGCGGGTAGGGCAGCCGGTGCAGGTCGGGCAGGCCGGCGCCCCGGGTCGACCGGGCCGGGAAGGTCTCCACCATCAGTCGGACGCCGGTGCCCGCGGCGACCTGCGCGGCGGCCAGCTGACCGTCCTCGCCCATGACGTCGCCGCCGAGCATGAGCACCACCGGCTCGCCGGAGCGCACCACCGCGGCGACGTCGTCCACGACCGACGGGGCCACCCGCGGCCGCGGGCGCACCGGGCGCGGCCGGGCCACGGCGGCGCCCTCCTCCCAGGAGACGTCGGCCGGGAGCACCAGCGTGGCGACGCCACCGTTCGCGATGGCGGCCACCGCCTCGGCCGCGTCGGCGGCGACGTCGGCGGGCGAGAGCGAGCGCCGCACCCAGGTGGAGAAGGTGCCCGCGACGGCGTCGATGTCGGACTCCAGCGGCGCGTCGAGCCGTTTGTGCGAGCGCGCGTGGTCGCCGACGACGTTGAGCATCGGCGCCCGGCCGCGGCGGGCGTTGTGCAGGTTGGCCAGCCCGTTGCCCATGCCCGGGCCCAGGTGCAGCAGCGTCGCGGCGGGCCGGCCGGTCATGCGCGCCCAGCCGTCGGCCGCGCCGGTCGCGACCCCCTCGAAGAGGGTCAGCACGCCGCGCATCTCGGGGACGTCGTCCAGGGCGGCGACGAAGTGCATCTCCGACGTCCCGGGATTGGCGAAGCAGACGTCGACGCCCGCGTCGACGAGGGTCCGGATCAGTGCCTGTGCGCCGTTCACACCTGCCGACACTGGCACGCCCTCCGCGCGGGAGCGACCGGAGCCCCCGACGGCGTCCGCACGGGCCCCCTCGGGCCTGTGGACAACCCCCGAAGTGGCGCTGTTCCCGCTGTTACGTTCCGCCGCACATCCGCTCCCGCCGGTGCCCGGTGCACCCGGACCTCCCGATTGGACTCACATGGCGAACGTCAACGTCACCTACCACCAGATGGAGGACGCCGCCGGCCGGCTCACCAACGGGCGGGTCGAGATCGACAGCATGCTCGCGCAGCTCAAGAGCCTGGTCGACCAGCTCGTCGCGGACGGCTACGTCACGGACTCCTCCAGCCGCAGCTTCCAGGCCTCCTACGACGAATTCACGACCGGCGCCCGCACCACGGTCGCCGGCCTCGACGGCATGGCCCAGTACCTGACCCAGGCCGCCGCCACGTTCCGTGAGGCCGACGCCCAGCTCGCGGGGGCGCTCGGCCGCTGACCGCAGCACCACCCGACGGCCGCCTCGCCCCGCGCGAGGCGGCCGTCGCCGTTCCCGGGCCGGCCGCGGTCAGGGTGCGGTGGGGACGGCGACGGTGAGCAGGGCGCCGTCGCCCAGGTGCAGCAGCCCGCGCCCGGGCCGGACCGCCCCGCCGACGGCGCTGCGGGGCACCCGCACGCCGATCAGGTCGCCGTCGGTGCTGCCCTGGGGGGAGAGCAGCACGCCCTGCCTGGCCTTCCTCGCCTCGACCTGCCAGCCCGACAGCCCGGTGCAGAGGGCGTCGGCGTTCCCGCCCAGCACCAGGGCGCGGCGGGGCACGGCTCCCCGCAGAACCTCGCGGAAGACCTCGGCCGCGGGGCAGTCGCGCAGCACCTCGCCGTCGTCGAGGAGGAGCACCAGCGGCCGGCCGGGGTCGGCGGTGAGCAGCTCCCACCACCGGTCGGCCGGGGTGGCGGGGTCGACGACGACGTCGAGCACGCCGGGCCGCCCGGCCAGCGCGCGCAGCGGCGAGGCCTTCGGCGCGCAGAGGACGACCGGGGTGCCCTGCCGCAGCAGCGACTCCGCCATGACGACGAGGACGGTGCTGCGGCCCGAGCGCGCGGGCCCCGCGACCACGAAGGCCGGGCCCCGATCGACCAGGTCGGGTCCGGCGCCCACCAGCTCGTCGCCGCCGACCCCGACCAGCGCGAACCCGGCCCCGGCGCCGGCCGGGCGCAGGTCCCACGCCGCCTCGAAGCCCGGGCGCGCGGGCAGCACGTCGACGCGGAAGGGCCGGGCCGAGCGCGGCACCAGCGCGTCGCGCACGTGGGCGTCCTTGGCGATCCCGGCGAGCGCCGCGGCCTGCCCCGGCCCCGACTCGTCCTCCGCGAGCAGCGCGACCTGCGTCTCCACCGCCCCGTCGACCGCGACCGCCCGGCCCGGTGGCAGCCACCCGGGCACCTGCCGGCCGGCCACGCCGACCAGCGGGTAGTCGCCACGGTCGGCCAGGCGCATGACGAGCTTGCCGTCGGTGAGCGACGAGAGCCGGCCGGTGCCGAGCGACCGGTCGCCGGTGACCACGGCGGAGATGCCTGCGGAAGCGCCCTCGCGGACGATCGCCAGCAGGACGTCGGTGAGCCGGCCGCCGTCCACCTCGCCGAGCGCCGGGGTGAACCCCTCCCAGCGGTCGAGCAGCAGGAGCACGTGCGGCAGCCGCTCCTCCGCCGGCACCGAGCGGCGCTGCTCGGCGACGTCGGCGAAACCGTCCTCGGCCAGCACCTGCTGCCGGCGCTCCAGCTCCCGGGCGAGCCGGTCGAGCAGCCGGGCCGCGCGCTCGGTCTCCGCACGCGTCACCACGGCGCCGCAGTGCGGCAGGTCGGTCAGCGGCAGCAGCGCGCCGTTGCCGCAGTCGAGGGCGTACAGGTGCACGTCGGCGGTCGAGCACCGCGCGCCGACCGCCCCCGCCAGCGTGCGCAGCAGCTGCGAGCGCCCGCTCCTCGGCGAGCCGATCACCAGCAGGTGCCCGTCGACCGCGGGGTCGAAGGCGGCCACCCGCCGCTCCTGGCTCGCCGGCAGGTCCTGCAGGCCGTAGGGCAGCCAGGTCGCCGGGGCCCCGGCCGGTGCCGCGAGGTCGGCGGCCTGCACCCGGGCGGGCAGCGCCGGCAGCCACGGGCTGCGCTGCGCGGGCACGGCCTCGGCCTCCGCCGCGCCGCGGACGGCGTCGACCAGCACCGACAGGTCGGTGACCTCGACGTCGGACGCGCGGGTCGCCGTCGCCGGCTTCCGCGGTGGCGCGTACCCGAGCTGATGCCAGCCCAGCGGGACGACGAACGGCGCGGCCGCGGCGACGGCGCCCTGGCCGGGCCGGCGTCCTCCGATGCGGCCCGCCTGGAAGGGCACCAGCGCGCCGTGCCCCGGCCGCGCGAACCCGCGGCCCGGCGCGGACCTCGGGATCCGCGCCGCGTCCGGCGCGTCGAGCACGTCGCTGCTGTCCGCGCCGTCGGTGACCCGCAACGAGATGCGCAGGTTGGTGTTGGCCCGGATCTCGGGCGACACCACGCCGCTGGGCCGTTGCGTGGCCAGGAGCAGGTGGATGCCCAGCGACCGGCCCCGCTGCGCGACGTCGACCAGCCCGCTCACGAAGTCGGGGAGCTCGCGGGCCATCGACGCGAACTCGTCGATGACGATGAGCAGCCGCGGCAGAGGCGGGCGGCCGGGCTCGCGCACCTGCGACTCGACGTAGTCGTCGACGTCCTTCACCCCTGCGGCGGCCAGCCGGTGCTCGCGGTAGGTGAGCTCGGCCCGCAGCGAGGTGAGCGCCCGCTGCACGAGGTGGGCGTCCAGGTCGGTGACCATGCCGACGGTGTGGGGCAGGTCGACGCAGTCCTTGAACGCGCTGCCGCCCTTGTAGTCGACCAGCACGAAGTTGAGCGCGTCCGGCCGGTTGGCCACCGCCAGCGACGCGATCATCGTCTGCAGCAGCTCGGACTTGCCCGCGCCGGTGGTGCCGGCGACCAGCCCGTGCGGCCCGTCGGTGCGCAGGTCGAGGGTGAACGGCCCGTGGATGCCGGCACCGGCGACGAGCCGGGTGGTCCGCCCCTCCAGCTGCCAGCGCGCCCGCACGCCGTCGACGCTGGGCGGCTCGAGCCCGAGCAGGTCGAGCAGCCGCGCGCTGCCGGGCAGGACGGCGTCGTCCTCCTCCAGGCTCACGTCGCGCAGGGGGGCCAGCGCCCGCGCCGCCCGCTCGGCGAGCTCGGCGGGCACGGGCTCGGCCAGCACCGCGGGCACCGGGTCGTGGCCGCTGCGCCGGAGGACCAGCCGGGCCTCCTCGGCCGGGTCCAGCACCGCGGTCGCGGTCGCCGCCTCGGGGAGGAAGCGCTCCTCCTCGTCGGCGCAGACGGCGTAGACGGCGACGGCGGGGCCGTCCTGCAGCACCTGGGCCAGGCCGGGGGTGGCCCGCAGCGCCCGGAAGCCGTGCACGACGAGCACGTGCGCCGGGAAGGACTCCGGGAGGGCACGCCCGCTCCCGGTGCTCGCGGCGCGACGGGCCTTGATGAGCGCCGTCAGCTCCGCGACCCGGGCGGTCACCGTCTCCGCGTCGTTCCCCACCGAGGCGACCGGTCCCTCGCCGTCGGCCGGGCGGACGTGCGGCAGCCAGCGCACCCAGCCCCAGTCCGCGCTCCCCCGCGCGGCCAGCAGGGTGAGGGCGAGGTCGCGCGGCGGGTGCGCGATCGCCAGCTGCAGCACGGCCCAGCGCAGCAGTCCCGCCAGGGGCCCGGCCGGCCCCGCCAGCCCGACGACGCCCGCCTCGCGCAGCGGCACCACGGCCGGGACGGCGTGCACGGTGCGCTGCTCCGGCGGCTCGCCGGTGCCCGACCGGACGGTGACCACCACGCGGGCCGGGAGATCGGCGGCGCCCAGGCGCAGGTCGAGGGCGTCGGGGTCGGTGCGGCGCCGCTCCCACAGCCGCCGGCCCGGCAGGAGGGCGGTGAGCAGCGCGGTCGCCGGGTCGGGGTGGGCGTCGCGCCGGCGAGCGGTCTCCTCGGCGATGGCCTGCTCGATCCGCTGGTGGGCGAGGGCGAGCGCCCGCTCGTGCTCCTCGCGCTCCCGGCGCTGGTCACGGGCGCTCTGCCGGCGGTCGGCGACGGTGCTGCCGACCATCATCACCGGGCCGGCGACGGCGAAGACCAGGTACAGCGGCGAGCGCATGACGACGGCGAGCACGACGCCGACCAGCACCGGCGCCAGCACCATGACCCACGGGAGCCGGCGCGGCTCCCGCCCCTTCGGCGCCTGCGGCAGCTCGATGCGCACCTCGCGCGCCGACGGGAGCAGCCGCGGAGCCCGCACGAACGCGCGCGCCCCGGGGCCGGCGGGCTCGACCGCGGCGTCGGCGACCGGGGCCGGACCGATGACCAGCTGGGTGTGGCCGAGCTGCACCACCTGACCGGGCGCCACCGGCACGTCGTCGTCCTCGGGCACCGGCGCGCCCTCGAGCGTGGTGCCGTTGGCCGAGCCGAGGTCGCGCAGCCTCGCGCCGTCCGCACCCAGCCGCAGCAGGGCGTGCCGCCGGGACACCGCCCGGTCGGCGAGGCCGAAGCCGCCGTCGCGGCCGAGCTGGTGCTCACCCATCGGCAGCCCGGCGACCAGGCCGCTGCACGGGCCGCTGAGCACCCGCAGCTGCCACCCGCGCGGAGACCGGTCGGCCGTGACCGGGGCCAGGTGCACGACGATGCCGTCGACGAGCGCGCTCTCCCCCACCGGCTGGTCGTCGTCCAGCCGCGCGCCGGCCAGCCACAGGCCCTGGGCGGGCACGCCGGCCACCCGGGCCAGCTCCTCGCCGACCCGGCCGACCGGCGCGTCGTCGTCCACGTCGACGACGACGTCGAGCGACGTGCCGTCGTCCTGGGCGACGCTCAGCTGGACCCGCACGCCCGGACGGTAGGCGGACGCGCCGCTCCGGGGCCGTCGGCCTGTGGAAAACGCCCGGGCGCGGGACACCCGCCCGGGCGGGTCAGGTCGCGGTCTGCACCTCGAAGTGCACGAAGGACACCCCGCCGGTGGCGAAGTTCGCGAGGTCGGCGCCGGCGGCCCGGCCCTCGGGCGAGGACAGCGCCTCGCCCATGGCCGCCTCGGAGTCGAAGTCCAGCTCGGCGACGAGGTAGGGCGCCGGCTGGGCCGGGTCCATGGCCTTGCCGTGCCCGAAGGTGACCTGCACCAGGCCGGGCTGCTTCAGCGCCAGCGGCACGTGGGTCTCCCGGTAGTAGGCGTCGAACGCCGCCGGGTCCTCCGGGGTCCCGTAGCTGACCACCAGCCTGTGCACCATCTCGACCGACCTCCGCTCTCCCGGGCTCCGTCGCCCGGTCCGTCCGCGCAGCCAACCAGGTCAGCGGTCCCCGGCGCGACCTCAGAAGGTCAGGACCAGGCGCCCGCGCACGCCGCCGGCCTCGAGCAGCCGGTGGGCATCGGCCGCCTGCTCGGCCGGGAAGGTGCCCGCCACCCGCAGCGTGAGCACTCCCTCCTCCACCTGCCGGCGGAGCCGGTCCAGCGCGGCGCGGTCGGTGGCCACCCGGCGCACGAGGGTCGGGAAGAACCGCAGCCCGCGTTCGCCGTTGCCTCGATAGCCGCGGACGGTCGCGACCGCTCCCCCGTCGCGCACCGCCGGAAGGACCACCTCGTCCTGCACCGAGCCGTCGGCCAGCCCGTGGACGCCCTCGGGGTAGTGCTCGCGGATCCGGCCGGCGACGTCGTCCCCGCGCCGCACCACGACGTCGGCACCGAGCCCGCGCACCAGCTCCTCGTCGGCCTCCGCCGCGTCGGCCACCACGGTGAGCCCGTCGGCCTTCGCCAGTTGGACGACGTACCCGCCGTAGGCCCCGGCCGCGCCCGTCACCGCCAGCACCTCTCCCGGCCGCAGCCCCATGAGGTCCAGCGAGAGCCGCGCGGTGAGCCCGTTCATCGGCAGGGTCGAGGCCTCCACGGCGGTGGCCCCGGCCGGCGCGCGGACGACGGAGTCGCCCGGCAGGACCTTGTCCTCCCGGTAGCCGCCGTAGGGGCCGAACGGGACGACGATCCCCATCGCCAGGTCACCCACGGCCAGGTGGTCGACGCCCTCGCCGAGCTCGGTGACGACGCCGGCGACGTCCATGCCCGGCACCCACGGCGGGGTCTTCACGGGGTCGCGCCCGGCGTAGGCGCCGCTCCGGGCGTGGGTGTCGGTCGGGCTCACCGCGGCCGCCTGGACCCGCAGCCGCACCTGCCCCGGCCCCAGGGGCTCGGGTTCCACGTCGACGATGTGCAGGGCCTCGGGCCCGCCGAACTCGGTCACTCCGGCTGCGCGCATGACTCTTGCCTACACCCCGGTGCCGCACCGGCAGCGAGCGACGCCCAGGGCGACGGTCCCGGTCCCGGGCACAGTCGCCCTCTGCCCAGCCCGGGTGGGCAGACACCGACTGTGCCCGGACATGCATCGGCCCGGCTCACCGACCCGGTCGAGGCGGCGGCCGCCACGGCGGTGGCAGCGTCGGCCGCGACCCCGGCAGCTCGGAGGGCGTGGCCCGGGCGGACCCGACCGACACGCCCACCGGCGGAATACCGACGACCGTGGCGGCGCTCACACATCCGATCATCCCGTCGCAATCCCTGGCCCGATTCGCGAGGTGTCCGCGTGCCCGCACTCCTGACCGACCGTCCCAGCGCTCCCGCCACCCCGGCCGCCCGTCGCCGCGTACCCGTCCGGCTGATCGGTGCCGGCGTCGCCGTGGCCGTCGCCGTT
The DNA here is from genome assembly GCF_054050875.1 of Blastococcus sp. SYSU DS0541. Lineage (NCBI taxonomy): Bacteria > Bacillati > Actinomycetota > Actinomycetes > Geodermatophilales > Geodermatophilaceae > Blastococcus > Blastococcus sp. SYSU DS0541. The sequence goes on from NZ_JBJHAD010000005.1 coordinate 210,877, forward strand.
CCCGTCGTCTCCGCCGTGGGCGGCTGGATGTCCGACTGGGGCTCGCCGCTGGAGCCGCAGGTCGTCGACCGGAGCACCCCGGCGCTGCTGATCGCCCTCGACGACCTCTCCGAGTACCACGCCGCCACGGCGGACCTGCAGGTGATGGTCGACCTCGAGGTCGACACCCCCTGGGTGCCGTCGGTCATCAGCGGCGAGCGGGTGCACTTCCTCGCGACCGGCACCGCCAACGCCTATGTCGACTTCGAGGGCCTGGACGACGGCGCCGTCACGCTCTCCCCCGACGGCGGGTCGGCGACCATCGTGCTGCCCGCGCCGGAGCTGTCCGAGGTCCGGATCGATGCGGACAGCAGCCGGGTCGTCGACCGCGATCGCGGGCTGGTGCAGCGGGTCGGCAGCGCGCTGGTGGAGAACCCGACCGACGACAGCGACCTCTACGCGGTGGCCGAGCGGCGCCTCGCCGCCGCCGCGGCCGACAGCGACGTGCTCGAGCGGGCGGAGACCAACACCCGCGCCATGCTCGGCGCGCTGGCCCGCTCCCTCGGGGTCGACGACGTCACCGTCGAGTTCGAGCCACCGGCCCGCGACGCCGGTTGAGACGGGCCCCGTCCGCCCGCCCTCTGCAGGGCCCCGCCGCGAGCCTGCGCGTGGTGGGACCCCGCAGAAGTGCGTCCTCAGCCCTTGAGCTTGTAGGTCTTGAGCAGACCCCGGCTGATGATCGTCTTCTGGATCTCGCTGGTGCCCTCGCCGATGAGCAGGAACGGCGCCTCGCGCATGAGGCGCTCGATCTCGTACTCCTTGGAGTAGCCGTAGCCGCCGTGGATGCGGAACGACTGCGTGGTCACCTCGGCGCAGTACTCGCTGGCGATCAGCTTGGCCATGCCGGCCTCGACGTCGTTGCGCTTGCCGGCGTCCTTGAGGCGGGCGGCGTTGACCATCATCAGGTGCGCGGCCTCGACCTTGGTCGCCATCTCGGCCAGCTGGAAGGCGATCGCCTGGTGCTGGGCGATCGGCTTGCCGAAGGTCTCCCGCTGCTGGGCGTAGGCGACGGCGAGCTCGAAGGCGCGGATGGAGATGCCGCAGGCGCGCGCGGCGACGTTCACCCGGCCGACCTCGACGCCGTCCATCATCTGGGCGAAGCCCTTGCCCGGCGCGCCGCCGAGGATGTCGGCGGCCTCGGCACGGTAGCCGTCGAACACCAGCTCGGTGGTGTCGACGCCCTTGTAGCCCATCTTGTCGATCTTGCCGGGGATGGTGAGCCCCGGCTTGACCTCGCCGAAGCCGGCCGGCTTCTCGACGAGGAACGTGGTGAGGTTCTGGTGGGCCTTGTCCGCGCCCTCGTCGGTGCGCACGAGCGCCGCGACGAGGGTGGAGCTGCCGCCGTTGGTCAGCCACATCTTCTGGCCGTCGATGACATAGGTGTCACCGTCGCCGTCACGTACTGCCCTGGTGCGGATGCCGGCGACGTCGGACCCGAGGCCCGGCTCGGACATCGAGAACGCACCGCGCACCTCACCGGTGGCCATGCGGGGCAGGTAGTGGTCCTTCTGCTCCTGCGTGCCGTGCTGCTTGATCATGTACGCGACGATGAAGTGCGTGTTGATGACGCCGGAGACGCTCATCCAGCCGCGGGCGATCTCCTCGACCACGAGCGCGTAGGTGAGCAGCGACTCGCCGAGGCCGCCGTACTCCTCGGGGATCATCAGCCCGAAGATCCCGAGCTCCTTGAGCCCGTCGACGATCTCCTGCGGGTAGACGTCGCCGTGCTCGAGCTCCTGCGCGTGCGGGATGATCTCCTTGTCGACGAAGCTCCTGACCGTCGACAGGATCTCCTGCTGGATGTCGGTCAGGTCGGCGGTCTGGGCCAGACGGGTCACAGGTTCGCTCCTCGGGGACTCCGGTGTCCGGGTTACCGGTGAGTATGGAGCACCCGGCCCCCCGGCTCTGCGTGCCCTCGGTCACTCCCCGCGGGCGACGGCGTGCAGGCGAACTCGCGGGGGTCGGACCGCCGGCGGCCGGCGCGAGCTAGCGTGCCCCGCGTGACCTCCCGCGACGAGCCGCCCCAGGGCGGCCCCGGCTACGGCCCCCCGCCGGGCTACGGGCCGCCGCCCGGCTACGGGCAGCCCTACGGCCCGCCACCCGGGTACGGCCCCCCGCAGTGGGGCCGGCCCACCAACACCCTGGCGATCCTCGCGCTGATCATGGCGTTCGTCTTCGCGCCCGCGGGGCTGGTCCTGGGCATCGTCGCCCGCCGGCAGATCCGCCAGACCGGCGAGGACGGCGCCGGGCTCGCGCTGGCCGGGATCATCGTCGGCGGCCTGGTCACCGGCTTCTTCGTGCTGATCATCCTGCTCTGGATCGTCGCCTTCGCGGCCCTCTCCAGCGGGGGCTTCGGCCCCTGAGGCGCCCCGGCTAGATCTCGCCGACGAGCACGCGCCCGAGCGTGTGGATGATGTTCGGGATCTTCGCGTGCTCGAACCCGACGCTCTGGATGGTGGTGGTGTCGGCCTCGGGGTCGACGATGATCTGGATGACGGGCTTGCCGCCCGACGCCGCCAACATGGCATGGATCGTGCGGTCGGCTTCCCGCGTGATGACGTCCTCGGCCATCGACCTCACCTCTCGCCACGCTTCCGGGCGCTGACGGTGCTCCAGCGGACACGGTCCGCGCAGGCCGCCGGCACCACAAGCCATCACGGCGCCCGCCGGACCACTCGGCGACGGGTCGTCACCGGGCGCGTCCCCGCATTTGCGGTCGGTTCGGTATCGACTTCACACCGGCCCGACGACGGCGGCCACCCGGACCCACCGGGCGGCCGCCGTCTCGTGTCCCTCGGAGGAGGTCACGCCTCCGGCGGGGTGAAGGACGACGTCCGCTGCAGCCCGGCGGCCCGCCCCTTGCCGGCGATGACCAGGGCCATCTTGCGGCTGGCCTCGTCGATCATCTCGTCGCCGAGCATCGCGGAGCCCTTCTTGCCACCGGCCTCCGACGTCGCCCAGTCATAGGCGTCGAGGATCAGCTCGGCGTGGTCGTAGTCCTCCTGCGACGGCGCGTAGATCTCGTTGGCGGCGTCGATCTGGCCCGGGTGCAGCACCCACTTGCCGTCGAAGCCGAGCATCGCCGACCTCTTGGCGACCTCCTCGAAGGCGGGCACGTCGCGGACCTGCAGGAAGGGGCCGTCGATGGCCTGCACGCCGCGGGCGCGGGCGGCCATGAGGATCTGCATGAGGATGTAGTGGAACGGGTCCCCCGGGTAGTCGGGGTGCAGCGCGCCCACGACCAGCGACTTCATGTTGATGCTGGCCATGAAGTCGGCGGGGCCGAAGATGATCGTCTCGATGCGGTTGCTGGCGAAGGCGATGTCGTTGACGTTGATCAGGCCCTGCGCCGTCTCGATCTGCGCCTCGATACCGATGCGGCCGACCTCGAGCCCGTTGCTCTTCTCGATCTGGGTGAGCAGCATGTCCAGCGCCTTGACCTGGGCGGCGTCCTGGACCTTCGGCAGCATGATGCAGTCGAGGTTGGCGCCGGCGTCGCCCACGACCTCGAGCACGTCCTGGAACGTCCACTCCGTCGTCCAGTCGTTGACGCGGACGGTCCGGATCTTGTCGCCCCAGCCGCCCTCGTTCAGCGCCGCGACGATGTTCTTGCGGGCGCCGGGCTTGGCCAGCGGCGCGCAGGCGTCCTCAAGGTCGAGGAACACCTGGTCGGCCGGCAGGCCCTTGGCCTTCTCCAGGAACCGGGGGTTGCTGCCCGGGACGGCGAGGTTGGAACGACGGGATCGGAGCTCGGCCACGGTGCCTCCGCTGGTCGACGACGTTGGTCACCGGAGGGTAGCGACGACGATCCCCGGCCACGGACCCGCATTGATCATCGGCCGTCGGGCGACGGTGGCCTTTCTCAGGTGGCGGGCTCGACCAGCGTCGTCGGGCGGCCGGCCCGCACCACCAGCGCCACCCCGGCCACCACGAGGAGCACCCCGGGGAGCGCGAGCAGCGGGGGCACCTGCTGCAGCAGCACCAGGGCGAACAGGAGCGCGCCCGGCACCTCCAGCAGGACGGCGAGGCTCACCACGGTGGGGCCCACGGAGGAGAGCACCAGGTTCAGCAGCGTGTGGCCGAACAGCTGGGCGGAGACGGTGATCGCCGCGATCAGCCACCAGTCGCGCGCCTCGAACCCGGTCAGCGGCGCGTCGACGAGCAGGGCGGCGACGGCGATCACGACCGCGCAGACCGAGTAGCAGACGACGGCGTACGCGGAGGTCGCCAGCCGCTGCCGAGCGCGGGCCCCCGCGAGCACGTACCCGCCCGCGCAGATCGCCCCGAGCAGGGCCAGCGCGTCACCGGCGAGCGCCTCCGCGCTCACCGTCACGTCCACCCCCACGATGAGGACGACGCCGGCGAACGCGAGGAGCAGCCCCCACCACACCGCGGCCGGCAGCCGGACCCCGGAGACCCGCGCGGCGAGCGCCGTCCAGATGGGGGTCGTGGTGACCAGCGCGACCGAGGCGGCGACGGTGGTCATCGACAGGCTGGGCAGCCACGCGGCGAAGTGCGCCGCGAGGAAGAACCCCGCGACGACGGAGCTCCGCAGGTCGCGCCACCGGAGCCCGGTGAGGGTGGACCGCTCACCGGTGAGGAGCACGGGGACGAGGAGTGCGGCGCCGGCGGCGTTGCGCCAGAAGGCCAGCGCCAGCATCGGCGCGGCGACCATCGCGGTCAGCGGCGCCGACAGCGAGACGCCGACGACCGCGAGGGCGAGCAGGCCGAACTCCCGGCCCCCCGGACGGTGCAGCGCCCAGGCGGTGCCGGCCCCGTCCAGAGGTTCCCGCCGAGCGGAGCGAGGTGCGAGGGGAACGGGGTCCTTCACCAGCGGGGCACCCGGATGCGGCCGGACGCGACCGGCACGACCGCGCCACGCACCGTGGCGGCGACCGCCCGGCTGCCCGCGGCGGTGACGGTGCACTCGAGGACCGAGGGACGCCCCATCCGCTCCCCCTGCCGCACGGTGTAGCCGGACGTGCCCTCACCGGCGAGCAAGCCGCTCTCCACCAGCCACACCCCGGCGCCGAGGGCCGCCGAGCCGGTGGCCGGGTCCTCGCCCCAGACCAGGTCGCGGGCGAAAACCCGCGCGCGGGCGGTGGCCGTGGCGGCGTCCCAGGAGAGCACCGACACTCCCTCCCCCACGTCGAACCCGGCGAGCGCCTTGGCTTCGGGGGCGGCGCGGTCGACGGCGTCGGGGCAGACCGAGAGGTAGGCGAACGGCAGGCCGCAGCCGGCGACGTCGGCGGGCACACCGGTGAGGTCGTCCGCGTCCAGGCCGAGCGCCGAGGCGAGCGCGGCGGAGGGGGGACCGTCGTCGAGGGTGGGCCGGCCGCCGGAGAGGGTCGCGCCCTCGCCGTCCACCACGACGTCGAGCACCCCGGCACCGCACTCCTGGCGCAGCAGGCCCGCCGGCAGCCGCCCGGTGCGCACCAGCGTGTGCGCCGCACCGACGCTCGGGTGGCCGGCGAACGGGAGCTCGGCGTAGGGGGTGAAGATCCGCACCCGGTAGTCGGCCCCGGGCTCGGTCGGGGCGCACAGGAAGGAGGTCTCCGAGAGCGCGAACTCGTTCGCCAGGGCCTGGCACTGCTCCGTCGTCAGCTCGTCCGCCCCGAACACCACGGCCAGCGGGTTGCCCGCGAACGCACGCGGGGCGAAGACGTCGACGACCTCGTAGTCCAGCTCGACCGGGGCAGCCACGGCCCCGACGGTAGCCTTCCGACCGTGACCACGGCGACGAGGGCGTACGTCTCCCGGCTCGCCGGGCTGACCGTCTTCGACCCCAACGGCGACCGGGTCGGCAAGGTGCGCGACGTCGTCGTGGGCCTGCGCGTCGGGACGGCCTGCCCCCGGGTGCTCGGCCTCGTGGTCGAGGTGGTCGCGCGGCGGCGGATCTTCGTCCCGATGGGCCGTGTGACGACCCTGGACCCGGGCGCGGTGCTGCTCGCCTCGGGCACGCTCAACCTCAAGCGGTTCGAGCAGCGGGCCGGCGAGACCCTGGTGCTCGGCGAGCTGCTCGACCGGCGGGTGACGATCAACGAGTCCGGGCGCCCCGCGTCGGTCGTCGACGCCGCCATCGAGCAGACCCGCACCGGCGACTGGCTGCTCTCCCGCGTCGCCGTCCAGGAGCCCGGCCGGCTCGGCCGGCGCGGCCAGCTCCACCAGCTGGAGTGGGACGAGGTGACCGGGCTCGCGCTGCCGCAGACCGGGCAGGGCGCCGAGACGCTGATCGCCACCTACCGCGAGCTCAACGCCGCGGACATGGCCCACGCCCTGCAGGAGCTGCCGATCAAGCGGCGGCACGAGGTCGCCGAGGCCATGGACGACGAGCGGCTGGCCGACGTCCTCGGCGAGCTCCCCGAGGCCGAGCAGATCACCATCCTCGGCACCCTCCAGGAGAGCCGGGCCGCCGACGTCCTCGAGGAGATGGACCCCGACGACGCCGCGGACCTGCTCTCCGAGCTGCACGCCGTCGACCGGAACCGGCTGCTGGAGCTGATGGAGCCCGACGAGGCCGAGTCCGTGCGCCAGCTGCTCAAGTACTCCGAGGACACCGCCGGCGGGATGATGACCAGCGAGCCGGTCATCCTCTCCCCGGACGCGACGATCGCCGAGGCGCTGGCGCGGGTGCGACAGGAGGAGATCACCCCGTCGCTGGCCAGCCAGGTGTACGTCTGCCGCCCGCCGTCGGCCACGCCGACCGGCCGCTACCTGGGGCTCGCGCACATCCAGCGGCTGCTGCGCGAGCCACCATCCACGCTGGTGAGCGGCGTGCTGGACGACCTCGAACCGCTCAAGCCCGAGACCCCCCTGGCCGAGGTCACCCACTACTTCGCGACCTACAACCTCGTCGCCGCCCCGGTCGTCGACGCGCAGGGCCGGCTGGTGGGCGCGGTCAGCGTGGACGACGTCCTCGACCACCTGCTCCCCGACGACTGGCGGGAGCGGGCCCGCCGTGGCTGACGGCCCGCGGCTCGACGTCCCCCGCAGCGGCGCCCACCGGTTCGGCAGCTTCCTGCGCCTCAACCCCGACGCCGTCGGCCAGTTCGCCGAGGGCATCGCACGGTTCCTGGGCACCGGCCGGTTCCTGGCCGTCCAGACGATCCTCGTCGTCGTCTGGATCTCGCTCAACGTCTTCGCGGTGCGGCTGCGCTGGGACCCCTACCCCTTCATCCTGCTCAACCTGGCCTTCTCGACCCAGGCCGCCTACGCCGCGCCGCTGATCCTGCTGGCGCAGAACCGGCAGGCCGACCGCGACCGCGTGCAGGCGGAGGAAGACCGGGCTCGGGCGGCGTCGACCCGCGCGGACACCGAGTACCTGGCCCGCGAGCTCGCGGCGCTGCGGGTGGCCGTCGGCGAGCTCGCGACCCGCGACTTCATCCGCGGCGAGCTCAACCGCCTCGCCAGCGAGGACGGCGACGACAGCGAGAAGCGCGAGAAGAAGCGCAAGAGGCGGGAGCGCGAGGAGGCCGAGGCGCGCGGCGGCGCGGCCCCGGTCTAGCCAGGCCCGGCCCAGGACGACCACGAGCAACAGCGCCACCACGGCGTCGACCACGCCCCGCACCGGGTGGACCAGCGCGCCGGCGCAGTCCGACGCGCGCGTCAGCCCGTGAGGAGGTGCACCCCCGCGCCCGCCGCGCCGGCGAGCAGCAGCACCACGATGAACGGCGCGCGCAGCGCCAGGGCCAGCGCGGCCACCACCAGGCCGGCCAGGCGGCCGTCCACCACGATCCGGTCACCGCTGGTCAGCCCCTGGACGACGACCAGCGCGGCCAGCAGCGCGGCGGGCACGAAGTCCACGACCCGGGCCACCCACGGCTGCTCCACCCAGGCCGCGGGCACCGAGAGCCCCGCCAGCTTGAGCAGGTAGCAGCCGGCCGAGGCGACCAGCACCGCGGTCCAGGTCGCGCTCACGGGGCCACCGCCCGTCGCGGGCGCCCGGCCAGGGCCACGGCGACGACCGCGGCGACCACCTGCACCCCGGGCGGCACGTACGGGGTGAGCGCGAGCGCGACGACCGCTCCCCCGACCGCGACCCGTCGCTGCACCGCGGGCTCGGCGAAGCCACGTCCCAGCCGGGGCCACAGCAGCGCGAGGAATGCCGCCGGGACGACGGCGTCCAGGGCCGCCCGCGCCGTGCCGCCGAGCGCCGCGGCACCCAGCGCGCCGACCGCCGTCGTCACGTTCCAGGTGAGGTAGAGGGTGGCGCCCCCGACGAGGAACGCCAGGCGGGCCAGGGCGCGGTCGGGTGCGGCCAGCGCGAGGGCCGTCGTCTCGTCGATGACCCAGTGCGCCGAGCCCGCCCGGCGCAGCGCGCCCCGGGGACGCAGCAGCGGCACCAGGCGCACGCCGTAGACGGTGTTGCGGGTGCCCAGCAGCAACGCGCTGCCGACGGCGGCCAGCGGGCTGCCGCCGGCGCCGAGCACGCCGATGAGCGCGAACTGCGAGGCGCCGGTGAACATCACCGCCGACAGCACCACCGCCTGCCAGAGGTCCAGCCCGGCGGCGTCGGCCGCGGCGCCGAACGCCACCCCGTAGAGGCCGACGGCGAGCCCGAGGCCCACCGCGTCCCGCAGGGTCTCGGCACGGTCGGGCTGCACGACGACGACCCTAGTTGCGCCCCAGATCACCCTCCGCCGGGCCGTCGGGTCCGCGTGCCGCCGTAGAGTGGCAGGCGACCGATCGCGCGGGTCGCCGCTCCGGCCGCGACCACCGGACGCCGGTCCCCCGCTCGTGAGGAGACAGACGAACACGATGTCCGACCAGCTGACCGGCACACCCGCGCTCGACGCCGTCAACGCCGCCCTGGCCACCGTCCAGGACCCCGAGATCAACCGCCCGCTCACCGAGCTCGGCATGGTCAAGGACGTGCGGATCGGGCCCGACGGCTCGGTCGCCGTCGAGGTCTACCTGACCGTCGCCGGCTGCCCCATGCGGGAGACGATCACCAACCGGGTCACCCAGGCCGTGGGCGCGGTCCCGGGGGTGACCTCGGTGCAGGTCGCCCTCGACGTGATGAACGACGAGCAGCGCGCCGAGCTGCGGAAGACGGTGCGCGGCACCGACGCCGCGGACCCGGTGATCCCCTTCGCGCAGCCCGGCTCGCTCACCCGCGTCTACGCCGTCGCCTCCGGCAAGGGCGGCGTCGGCAAGTCCAGCGTCACCGTGAACCTCGCCGCGGCCCTGGCCAAGCGCGGGCTCTCGGTCGGCGTCGTGGACGCCGACATCTACGGCCACTCGGTGCCGCGGATGCTGGGCGTCGACGACAAGCCCACGCAGGTCGACAACATGATCATGCCGCCGCAGTCCATGGGCGTGAAGGTCATCTCGATCGGCATGTTCACCCCGGGCAACACCCCGGTCGTGTGGCGCGGGCCGATGCTGCACCGCGCCCTGCAGCAGTTCCTGGCCGATGTCTGGTGGGGCGACCTCGACGTGCTGCTGCTCGACCTCCCGCCCGGCACCGGCGACGTCGCGATCTCCATCGCGCAGCTGCTGCCGAACGCCGAGATCCTCGTCGTCACGACCCCGCAGCTGGCCGCCGCCGAGGTGGCCGAGCGGGCCGGTGCGATCGCCACCCAGACCCACCAGCAGGTCGTCGGCGTCATCGAGAACATGAGCTGGATGGACCTCCCCGACGGCTCGCGCGTCGAGGTGTTCGGCTCCGGTGGCGGGCAGACCGTCTCCGACGCGCTGACCCGCACCCTCGGTGCCCGGGTGCCGCTGCTCGGCCAGATCCCGCTGGACACCCGGCTGCGCGAGGCCGGCGACGCCGGTGCGCCGATCGTGCTCGCCGACCCGGACTCCCCCGCGGCGCAGGCGCTGGAGAAGATCGCCGAAGGCCTCGCCGTCCGCCAGCGCGGGCTCTCGGGCATGTCGCTGGGGCTGACCCCGGTCCGCCACTGAGCGGTGCACGACCCTCGCGGGGTCGGTTCCCGGACGTCCGGGGACCGGCCCCGCGGCGTCTCAGGACCGGGCCCGTCCGCTCGCGCCGTCGTCCTCCCTCCCCGCGGCGCGTCCTCCCTCACCGTCTGCCCTGAGGGAGGACGCGCGACGATCAGGTCACCTGATCCCGGCGGCGGGGGGCGAGCGCGCGGCCTGGAAGGCCTGTGCCGGCCCCTGGGACTACGTCGCGTCGACGTCGAAGGGCGGGGGGACGCTGCGGTCGCGGGCCTGGGCGGCGACCACCGTCGCGGCCGTCGCGCCGCCCGCCCTGGCCGCGGAGACCGGCGGCTCGTCGTCGCCGAGCAGCTGTTCGCGGATGAAGGTGCGCGGGTGGTACTTGCGCAGGTCCAGGTCGCGGAGGCCCTCGAAGTCCTCACCCAGGGAGTCGTTGACCTGCGCGCGGACGCCGGTGATGGCACCGCGCATGCGCTTGAGCCCGGCCGCCGCTTCCTTCGCGAGGTCGGGGAGCCGCTCGGGCCCGAAGATGAAGAGCGCCGCGAGCGCCAGGACCAGGATCTCGCCCCAGCCGATCGAGTCGAACACCGCGCTCCCCGCTCCTCCGGCCGCCAGCGCTGACGGTGGTCAGCGTAGCCGCCCCGCCGGCCTACGCGGCCCCGAGCGTCACCTCGACCGTGCGCGAGCTGCCGCCCCGGACGAGCTCGACCGCGACGACGTCGCCGGGCTGCCGGGCGTCGACGGCGACGGAGAGCTCCTCGGAGCTGCCGACCCTCGTGTCGTCGACGGCGATGATCACGTCCTCCTCGCGGATCCCCGCCTGGGCCGCCGGGCTGCCCGGCTCGACGTTGACCACGAGGGCGCCGTCGCGGGTGCCGTCGGTGACCGAGCGGGCGTTGACGCCGAGCGTGGCGTGCACGGCCGAGCCGGTCGCGATGAGCTGCTCGACGATCCGCTTCATGGTGTCCACCGGGATGGCGAAGCCCAGGCCGATGGACCCGCCCGCCCCGGTGGAGGCGATCGCCGTGTTGATGCCGACGAGCGCGCCCTCGGCGTCCACCAGTGCCCCGCCGGAGTTGCCCGGGTTGATCGGCGCGTCGGTCTGCACGGCGCTGATGACGGCGTTGGTGTCGGTGCCCTCGCCGGAGAGCCGGACCGGGCGGTCGAGCGCGCTGACGATCCCGCTGGTGACCGTGCCGGCGAGCCCCAGCGGCGAGCCGATGGCCACGACCGGGTCGCCGACGATGACGTCGGCCGACCGGCCGAGGGTCGCCGTCACCAGGCCGGGCTTCTCCACCTTGATGACGGCGAGGTCGCTCGCCGGGTCGCGTCCGACGATGCGCGCGGCCGAGCCGCTGCCGTCGGAGAAGACCGCCCGGATCTCGGCGCCCTCGATGCCGTCGGCGCCGGAGATGACGTGGTTGTTCGTGACGATGTAACCGTTCTCGCCGTCGATGACGACCCCGGAACCGGTGGCACCGGCCTGACCGACGCGCACCTCGATGGAGACGACGGCCGGGATCACCGCCTCGGCGATGTCGGAGACCGGGCTCTGCTCGCCGGTGCGGCCGGGGTCGACCTGCGCCAGCGTCGTGCCGGGGGTGAACAGCGGCGTCTCGTCGGCGGTCCGCGTCAGGTACCAGCCGACCCCGCCGCCGAGGATCCCGACGAGCAGCAGTCCCAGCACGGCGAGCGTGGTGAGCCGGACCGAGAGGTCGCGCAGCCGCACCTTGCGGCGGCCCTGCGGGTCGATGACGACCGGGCCCGGCTGGTTCTCCTCGTCGTCGTAGACGGCGGGGGCGCCGAGGCCCGCCGGGGACGACGGGTCGCGCCACGGGTCCTCGCGCGCGTCGGCCTTCCACCACGGCCCGGTGGCGGTGCGCCGTCGACCCGGGCGCCCGCCGGGGGGTTCCTGCAGCCCTCCGCGGCCCGGCGCGGGCGGACCGAAGGCGCGCAGCAGCGCCTCGGGCGGCGGGGGTGGGACGGGGCGCGGCGCCGGCGGCGGGCGGTCGCCGGCGAAGCTGCCCGCCACCCGCTCGGGCCGCCCGAAGGCGCCCGCCTGCGCGGCGGTCGGCCGCGGAGCGTCCACGGCGCGGGGCTCCAGCCGGGGCGCCGTCGACTCGTCGAAGGCCCCCGACTGACCGTCGGGGCGCGCGTACGCGCCGGCGTCGCCGGGCACCGGTCCCTCGGACGGGTCGTGCCGGGTGCTGCTCAGGGCGTGCCGCCCGGTGAGCCGAGCCCGCCGGCGTTGCCGACGGTGACGGTCCGGAGCACCGGCGGCGCGACCTCGGTCTGCTGCTCGGGCTGCACGGGGTCTGCCGCGGGCGCGCGGCCGGCGTCACCGGGAAGGGTGAGCGCCAGCGCGGTCACGCCGGCACCCAGGCCGACCATGGTCCCGGCGACCCCGCGGCGGAACCAGCGGGCACCCGCCGACCCGCGACGGCGCGCACTCTCGGTGAGGTCGAGGGAGAAGGCGCCGGAGCTGCCGGTCACCGTCAGCTCCCCGGCCGAGGCGCTCATGGCCCCGGGACCGGAGCCGGCGCCCGGCACCTCGGCGGTGAAGGGGATCGCGCAGAGCCGGGACATGAGGTCACCGGGCATGGCGACGTCGGCCGAGCCGTGCAGGGCGTCCTTGGCCTCGCGCTGCGCGGTCACGGCCATGCGGCAGCTGGCGCAGCCGGCGAGGTGCCGGGCCGCCCGCGCCGCCGGCCCGGCGCCGAGCTCGCCGTCGACCAGCGCGGCGATCGCCTCCTGGGCCAGGTGGCTCTCCGGGATGCTCACGCCCCCACCTCCCCCGGGACACCGGCACGGCGCGGGGCGAGGTGGGCCAGGGCCTCGCGCAGCTGCACCCGGCCCCGGTGGATGCGGCTGCGCACGGTGCCGAGCTTGATGCCCAGCGTGGCGGCGATCTCCTCGTAGGTGAGGCCCTCGATGTCGCAGAGGACCACGGCCACCCGGAACTCCGGGGAGAGCGCGTCGAGGGCCGCCTGGACCTGCGGGTCGAGGTGGGTGTCGGCGTAGACCTGCTCGGGGCTCGGCGCCCGGCCGGGCAGCCGCTCGGTGTCGTCGGGCAGCGCGTCGAACCGGATCCGCTGGCGGCGGCGGACCATGTCGAGGAAGAGGTTCGTGGTGATGCGGTGCAGCCAGCCCTCGAACGTGCCCGGCGAGTAGTCGGCCAGCGAGCGGAACACCCGCACGAAGGTCTCCTGGGTCAGGTCCTCGGCGTCCTGCGGGTTCCCCGACAGGCGGTAGGCCAGCCGGTACACGCGCGCGGAGTGGTCACGGACGACCTGCTCCCAGCTGGGCGCCACCCAGCCCTCGTGCTCCGCCGCGGCGGCGGGCTCGGGAGCGGTGGACTCGGGCACGCCACCAGGATCGCAGACAGGACCGCCGGCGACCTCCGCGGCGTCGGCGGGGCGGGACACGGATCGCATCAGGCGCACGTCCTGATCAACGGACGGCGGGCTCACCTGTGTTCCCGCGCACCGCGACTCCCAGGAGACGCACAGGTCCGCCCGCGCACACGGCCCGGCGGCCCCGGGCCACTACCCTCGGCCGGTGATGAGCGCCGATCAGCCGCCACCCCCGGGCGGCACCGACCAGGGCGCCGCCTACGCCGACCGCTTCGCCACCGAGTCGCCCGAGATGCAGGCCGCCCGGAGGCGCGCGCAGTTCCTCTCGGGCCCCGCCCCGGTGGAGCCGCCCGTGGGCGCCACCCTGGCCGTGCTGGCCGCCACCAGCGGCGCCCGTTCGGTGGTCTCGATCGGCAGCGGCGGCGGGCTGGCCGCGCTGTGGCTGCTGCGCGGGATGCGGCCCGACGGCGTGCTCACCGCGCTCGACGGCGACCCCGAGCAGCTGCGCGCCGCCCGCACGGCCCTGGCCGAGGCCCGGGTGCCGGCCAGCCGGGCGCGGCTGATCTTCGGCACCCCCGGCGAGGTCCTCCCCCGGCTCTCCCCCGGCGGCTACGACATGGTCTGCTGCGCCGGCCCGCCCCGGGAGTACGCCGAGCACCTCCCGGCCCTGCTCGCCCTGGTGCGGGTGGGCGGCAACCTGACCTGCCACGGGCTGCTCGAGGGCGGCAGGGTCGCCGACCGCACCGCCCGGGACCTGCAGTCGGTGGCCTGGCGGGAGATCGCGCGGACCATCCGCGACGACGAGACCCTGCTGCCCGCCGTCCTCCCGATCGGCTCCGGCCTCCTGGTGGCGACGAAGCGCGCCTGACCGCTACGACCGCTCGAGCAGCTCGCGCAGGCGGGCGAGGTCGGCGCGGTTGGCCCGCCGGATCGCGGCGGCCAGGAACGGGGAGGCGAGGGCGGGGAAGCCTTCCGGGCGCCCGCGGTTGCGCAGCGTCATCCGGGTGCGGTCCCGGGCGAGCTCGTCCCAGGTGTAGGTGGTCTCCATGGGGAACGGCCCCTGGGTCGTGCGCATCACCAGCCGCTCGCCGGGCACGAGCTCGGCCACCTCGTAGGTGTAGGCCAGCCGCCGGCGGAGGAACCGGGCCACGAAGTCCACGCGCGACCCGACGGCGACCGGCGGAGCGGTCCGCCACTCGACCGAGTCGATCGTGCGGTACCACTCCGGCGCGCGACCGGGGTCGCCTGCGAACTCGGCGACCTCGGCCCGGGGGCGGTGGATCACCGTCTCGGTGACGACGTCGACGTCCCGCGCCATCAGGCCCGCCATCCCCTCAGACGTAGGCGCGGATGCCCTTGCCGACGACGGTGATCCCGCCGGCGCTCACGTGGTAGCGCTCGCGGTCGAGCTCGTGGTCCAGGCCGATCCGGGCGCCGGGCGGCACGACCACGTTCTTGTCCAGGATGGCCCGACGGACCTGCGCGCCCTCGCCGATGTAGGCGCCGTCCATGACGACGCTGTCCTCGACCCGCGCGCCCCGCTCCACGCGGACCCCCGGGGAGATCACCGAGTTGCGCACCGAGCCACCGCCGATGATGGCGCCGGCGCTGACCATCGACTCCTCGGCCCGGCCACCGAGCACGAACTTCGCCGGCGGGCGCTGCGGCGGCAGGGTGTAGATCGGCCAGCGGTCGTTGTAGAGGTTGAAGACCGGCGAGACCGACACCAGGTCCATGTGCGCGTCGTAGTAGGAGTCGATCGTCCCGACATCACGCCAGTAACCCTGGTCCCGCTCGGTGGCACCGGGCACGACGTTGGTGGAGAAGTCGTAGACCCACGCCTCCCCGGCCTCGGCGAGCATGGGCATGATCGAGCCACCCATGTCGTGCACCGAGTCGGCGTCCTCCGCGTCGGCGCGCAGGGCCTCCAGCAGGGCGTCGGTGGTGAAGACGTAGTTGCCCATGGAGGCGAAGCTCTCCTCGGGCGAGTCGGGGAGCCCCGGCGGGTCGGCCGGCTTCTCCAGGAAGCCCCGCACCTTCCCCTCGGCGTCGGAGTCGATGACGCCGAACTCCGTCGCCTCCCGCCGCGGCACCCGCAGCCCGGCGATGGTGACGCCCGCCCCCGTCTGCAGGTGCTGGTCGACCATCTGGGCCGGGTCCATCCGGTACACGTGGTCGGCCCCGAAGACGACGACGACGTCGGGGCGCTCGTCGTAGATCAGGTTGAGGCTCTGGAAGATCGCGTCGGCGCTGCCGGTGTACCAGCGGGGGCCGAGCCGCTGCTGGGCCGGCACGGGGGTCACGTAGTTGCCGAGCAGGCTGGACATGCGCCAGGTCTGGGTGATGTGCCGGTCGAGGCTGTGGCTCTTGTACTGGGTGAGGACGGCGATGTGCCGGATGTCGCCGTTGACCAGGTTGGAGAGCACGAAGTCGACGAGCCGGTAGTTGCCCCCGAAGGGGACGGCCGGCTTCGCGCGGTCCTGGGTCAGCGGAGCCAGCCGCTTTCCCTCACCGCCCGCCAGGACGATGCCGAGAACCCGTGGACCGCCGCGCATGTCCGCAACGTAGCGGCTGGGCCGTCCCCCCGCCGCACGCAACCCCCGCCCCGCGGCCCGGCCGCCCCCGAACGAGTGACCGCCGGCACACAGCGCCCTGACCCGGTGACCCGATGGAACGGCCCCGCTGCAGGGACCCGCCGTGAGCACGTGACGTGAGGGAACGGCCCCGCTGCAGGGACCCGCCGTGAGCACGTGACGAGAGGGAACGGCCCCGCTGCAGGGACCCGCCGCGAGCCTGCGAGCGGCGGGGGGCAGCGGGGTCCTTCTAGGGTGACCGCGTGCGCATCGGGATCGTCACGCGAGAGTGGCCGCCGGACGTCTACGGCGGCGCGGGGGTGCACGTCGAACACCTGGTGGCGGCCCTGCGCGCCGTGCCGGGCCCTGCCGGCGGCGGGGAGGACGTGGAGGTCGACGTCCACTGCTTCGGCGGGGCGCGGCCGGACGCGACCGCCCACGCCGTGCCGCCGGGGCTCTCCGAGGCCAACGGCGCCCTGCAGGCGGTCGGGGTCGACGTCGAGATCGCCGCCGCGCTGGCCGGCGCCGACCTGGTGCACAGCCACACCTGGTACGCGAACACCGCGGGGCTGCTCGCCTCGCTGGTGCACGGCGTGCCGCACGTGGTCACGGCCCACTCGCTGGAGCCGCGCCGGCCGTGGAAGGCCGACCAGCTCGGCGGCGGCTACCGCCTCTCCTCCTGGGCCGAGCGCACCGCCTACCTCGCCGCCGACGCGGTCGTCGCGGTGAGCTCGGGCATGCGCGAGGACGTGCTCGCCGTCTACCCCGAGCTGGACCCGGCACGGGTGCACGTGGTCCGCAACGGCGTCGATGCGCAGGCGTACCGGCCGGTGCACGCGCCGGAGGTCGTCCGCGCGCTGGGGGTGGACCCCGACCGGGCGTACGCGCTCTTCGTCGGCCGGATCACCCGCCAGAAGGGGCTGGTGCACCTGCTCGCCGCGGCCGAGCAGCTGCCCGCCGACGCCGGCCTCGTCCTGTGCGCGGGGGCCGCCGACACCCCGGCCGAGCGGCAGCAGGTCGCCGACGCGGTCGCCGCACTCCAGGCCCGCCGCGACGGTGTGGTGTGGATCGAGGAGATGCTGCCGCGCGAGCAGCTGGTGCCGCTGATCACCGGCGCGACCGTGTTCGTCTGCCCGTCGGTCTACGAGCCGCTCGGCATCGTGAACCTCGAGGCCGCGGCCTGCGGGACCGCCGTCGTGGCCAGCGCCGTGGGCGGCATCCCGGAGGTCGTCGACGACGGCCGCACCGGCCTGCTGGTGCCGTACGACGAGGCCGACCCGACCGGGTTCGCCGCCGGTCTGGCCGCGCGCACCGCCGAGCTGCTGGCCGACCCCGGGCGCGCCGCCGCCATGGGGGCGGCGGGCCGGGAGCGGGTCGTCGCCGAGTTCGGCTGGGCCGCGATCGCCCGTCAGACGGTGGACGTCTACACGGAGGTCCTCGGCGCCCGCCGGTGAGCGCCGGGAGGTGGCGGAGTGAGCGGCCCCTCACATTGGGGGCAGGCACGTCCCCACCCCTCGGCTGTCGACCGGGCCTCGGCGCGCCGAGACTCTGCGCATCGTCCCGCCCCGTCCGGGGGGATCCGGAACCCGTGCGCACAGGAGGACCGCATGCCGCCGCCGCCGAGCCGCTCCCCACCCGGGCAGGAGCCGCTTCGGAGCCAGATCCCGGCTCCGAGGGCACGAGCCCGTCCCGCCGCATCGGGCCAGCGCCCGGGGGCGGCACCACCCCCGTCGACCCCCCGGATGCACCGCGCGCCGTCACTGCGCGGTTGGCGCTCAGCCGGTCGGGGCATCCACACTCCCAGCCGGCTCTTTCCCTCCGCCGCACGGCACCGGAACCCTCGGTGCACCCGGCCGCCACCTCAGGACAGGGGTGCACGTGATCCGCCTGTTGATCGCCGACGACCACACAGGTGTCCGGCTCGCACTCTGCGACCTCTTCGAGTCCACCGCCGACATCGCGGTCGTCGCCGCCTGCTCCGACGGCGACGAGGTCCTGCCGGCCGCCCGCTCCACCCGTCCGCACGTCGCCCTGCTGGACCACGTCATGCCACGGATGACCGGGCTCGAGGCCGCGGCGCAACTGCGCCACGAGTGCCCCGACGTCAGGATCGTGCTGCTGACGGGCACGGTCGTGTCGAGCGTCATGGAGGAGGCCAGGGCGCTCGGTGCCGCCGGCTTCCTCGCCAAGGGTGAGGACTCCGACGCCCTCGCCGACCACATCCGCACGGTCGCCGACGGGGGCAGCGCGTGGCCCGAAGCCGCGGCCTGCGGAGGACGCCCCATCTGACCGGACGCCCGGGGGTTGTCGCCTCTGGGGCGGGAACGCACAGCACCGCGGTGACGACGCAGCGCGAGGGCGCGACGGTGATCAAGATCACCCGATGAGGACCAAGGTCCCGGTACTGGCCGTTGCCGTACCACAACGGCCTGGCCGCCCCCATACTCGCCCGGCAACGGAGGCCCTCACCCGGGGGCCGCGACAGCTGGGAGTCGACCGTGCCGCTCATGACCCTGTCCGACCGTCCGACCCGCGTCGACGCGGCGCGCATCCTGGTGGTGGACGACCACCGGACGTTCGCCGAACTGCTCGCCGGCGCCCTGCGGTCCGCGGGCATGGAGCCAGTCGGCACGGCCACCTCGGCGGCGCAGGCCGTCGCGATGGCCCGGGACCTTCGCCCCGACATCGTGATCATGGACATCGAGATGCCGCGGCAGGACGGGCTGACGGCGACCCGCCAGATCCGCGAGGTGGCTCCCGGCACGATCGTCGCGGTCGTGACCGGGCACTGCGACCCCACCTGGGTGGTCCGGGCGGCCCAGGCCGGCGCCTCGGCCTACATCCCGAAGAACGGCTCCCTGGAAGAGATGATCGACGTCCTCTCCCGGGTCCGGCTCGGGCAGATGATCGTCGCCCCCTCCGCCTTCGCGGGCGGCTCCCCCTCCGCCCCGACCGGGCGCACCGCGCCTCCTCCCGTGCTCACCCGGCGCGAGAAGGAGGTGCTGGACTGCCTGGGCCGCGGCATGCCGGTCAAGGGCATCGCCCGCCTGCTGGGCATCACCGTCGAGACCTGCCGGGGCTACGTGAAGTCCCTGCACACCAAGCTCGGCGTCCGGTCGCAGCTGGAGGCCGTGATCAAGGCCCAAGAGGTCGGCCTGCTGCCGCCCACCCGCGAGCGCTGAACGCGGAGGATGACAGCTGGGGACCCGTACCACCGAGCGTGGTACCGCCGCCGGCCCGCATCGCGGATCGGACGGGAACTGACCTTCTTCTCCGTCGCCGCCGTCCTGGCGCTCGTCGCCGTGTCCTCCGCCACCGTGCTCATCAGCGAGCGCATCGCCCGGTCCAACGCGCTGGAGGAGGTGCAGCGGACCACCACCCGCATCTCCACCCTGGCGCTCGGCCCGCTCGTGCCCGGATACCTCAACGGGTCCGTGGCCAACCGGATCGAGTTCGAGCGGGCCGTCGCCAGCCGCCTCCTGGACCCCTCGATCGAGGCGATCGTCATCTGGGACGACGAGGGCTGGGTCATCTACTCCAGCGAGCGCCAGCTGATCGGTCTGCAGGAACCGCTCAGCGAGGAGCTGCGGGCCGCGCTCGACGGTCGCATCGTCGCCGAGATCGACGAGTCCCCCGACGCGACCTACAACGGGGACGACTCCGGGCCGGTCCTGGAGGTCTACGCCCCCCTGTCGGGGAACGGGGAGAACCTCGTGCTCGAGATCTACTACGACCACACGGTCATCGACCGGCAGGCCGCCCGGCTGCGGGGTCAGATCCTGCCGCTGGCGCTCGGCGGCCTGGTGCTCCTGCAGGCGGTCCAGTTCCCCATCGCGGCCTCCCTCGCCAAGCGCGTCCGGCGGAACGACGCCGAGCGCGCCGCCCTCGCCGATGCCGCCCTCGAGTCGTCCGAGCGCGAGCGGCGGGCCATCGCCGCCGACCTGCACGACGGCCCGGTGCAGGACCTCGCCGGCGTCAGCTACGCCCTCAGCGCGCTGCGCTCCACCGTCCCCGAGGAGCGCCGGGCGATGGTGGACCGGCTGGCGGGCGTGGTGCGCACCGCCGTCGCGTCGCTGCGCCGGGTCATGCTGGACGTCTACCCTCCCGACCTCTCGGCCGAGGGGCTCCCGCGGGCCCTGGACGACCTGGTGCTCCCGCTCAAGGAGCAGGGGGTGTCCGTCGACGTGCGGACCGGGCCACTGCCCCCGCTGGGCCCCCAGCAGACCGCGACCCTGTACCGGACCGCCAAGGAGACGCTCGCCAACGTGGCCCACCACGCCCAGGCGCAGTGCGTCTGGGTGACGCTCGAGGCGGACGACGGCGGGCGCAGCACCGGGGTGCGGCTGGAGGTGGCCGACGACGGCGTCGGCTTCCCACCGGGGTACAGCGGCAGCCCGGAAGGCCACCTGGGGCTGAAGCTGATGGCCGACCGCGTCGCCGCCCTGGGCGGCCGGCTCGAGATGGGTGAGCGCCCGGGCGGCGGGGCCTGCATCACGGTCCGCCTGCCGGTCGACCACGAGGTCTGACCTGCGCCGCGACCCCCTGGATTGGGGGGAGCCGGACGCCCCGGGCCCGGCTGCCCCGGCTCCCCGCGGCGCAGCACCCTCGCACCGACAGCGCAGCCCGCGGCGGAGGAGAGGAGCACCCGAGATGGACGTCCCCCGCCGCCCGCGGTGCATCTCTCCGGAGCCGTCCCTGCCCGGACCGGGCGCCGCCGGCCGCCGGCGCGGATGCCGTGGCTGACCGCGGGCCCCGTCCGACCGGACGGCACGCGGCGCCGCGCACCGCGATCCGTCGTCGGTCCTCCCTGGGGGTGCGCCTGGGTGCCGGAGCCCTGGTCTGCCTGGTCCTCTCCGTCCTCGGCCTGTTCCCGGTGCAGCTGGTGCGGGTCGCCTCGGGCAGCATGGCGCCGACGCTGGACGTCGGGGACCTCGTGCTGGTCCTCCGGTGGCCGGTGTCGGTGGACCGCTGGGACGTCGTGGTGGCCGACCCGGCGGCACCGGGCACCGCGCCGCTGGTCAAGCGGGTCGTGGCGTTCGGCGGGGAGTCCGTCGCGGTCGAGGACGGCGTCCTCGTCGTGGACGGCGCCGCCGTCTGCGAGCCCTGGAGCGATCCCGCGCGGCTGGACGGCGTCTGGTTCGGGCCGGTCAGCGTCCCGGACGGCTCGGTCTTCCTGCTCGGCGACGAGCGGGAGGGCTCGGTCGACTCGCGGGTCTTCGGCCCGGTCGACGAGGAGCGGCTCCGCGGGGTCGTCCTCGCCACCACGTGGCCCCGTCCACAGGCGCCGGCGACCACCCCCTGTTGATCCCCGCCGGCTGCGCTCCGGGGCGGCCGGGACGGGTCCGCTGGTACCTTTCTGCCCGCCGGCTCTCCCGCCGGCGGTGCAGCGGCAGCGAAGTCCGGTGCGAACCCGGCGCTGTCCCGCAACTGTGAAGGCCCTCCACCGGCCGAGCCAGATCGCCTGCCCTGCGCCGTGCATCCGACCCTCGCGGCAAGGGTCGCGCATCGAGCGTCGGACCAGCTCGGGCGACGACGCTCGCCGCCTCCTCGTGGAGGCCCCCCTTGCCCGGCACATCCCCCCGCGCGGCGCCGACGAGCGCGCCCGCCCCGCGGCGGCTCCGCCCTGCCCTCCTCGGTCTGCTGACCGCTCCGCTGCTGGCCCTGACCGCCTGCGGCGGGTCCCCGGAGACGGCCGCGGACGAGGCGGCACCGTCCTCGGCCGCCGGCGGCTTCCCCGTCACCGTGACCGGCGACAACGGCGAGGTCACGCTCGACGAGCGCCCGGAGGAGATCGTCTCGATGTCGGCCTCCGCCACCGAGATGCTCTTCGCCATCGGTGCCGGCGACCAGGTCCGGGCCGTCGACGACAACTCCACCTACCCCACGCAGGCGCCGACGACCGACCTGTCGGCGTTCACGCCCAACGCCGAGGCCATCGCCGGGTACGAGCCCGACCTCGTGGTGCTCAGCAACGACACCAACGGCATCGTCGACGCCCTCGAGACCCTCGACGTCCCGGTGCTGCTCCTCGAGGCCGCCGAGGACCTCGACGACACCTACGGGCAGATCGAGCTGCTCGGCGAGGCCACCGGCCACCCGGAGGAGGCCGCCGAGGTCGTCGCCGACGTGCGCGACCGCATCCAGGCCGCCGTCGACTCGGTGCCGGCCGATGCCGCCGGGCAGCGGGTGTTCCACGAGCTCGGCCCGGAGCTCTACTCCGCGGACAGCAGCACGTTCATCGGCAGCATCTACAGCATGTTCGGCCTGGAGAACATCGCCGACGGCGCCTCGGACCCCAGCGGCGGCTACCCGCAGCTGTCGGCGGAGTACGTCGTCGACCAGGCGCCGGAGATCATCGTGCTCGCCGACACCAAGTGCTGCGGTCAGAGTGCGGAGACGGTGGCCCAGCGACCGGCTTTCGGCAGCGTCCCGGCGGTGGTCGAGGGCCGGATCGTGGAGGCCGACGACGACGTCGCGTCCCGCTGGGGTCCGCGCGTCGCGGACTTCGCCGAGACCGTCGCCGAGGCTCTGCAGGGCTGAGGACCGCACCGGCATGAGCACCGCAGCCCCTGGCACCCGGACCGGCCGCACCGCGGCCGGTCCGGGTGCCGTGCGGTCGCGGCGCTCGGCGTTCCTGGCCGGGACCGGCGCCGCCGCCGTCCTGGTCGCCGCCGTGCTGGCCGGCATCTGGGTCGGCGCGGTGCCGCTCCCGCCGGGCGCGGTCGTCGCGACGCTGCTCGACCGCGCCCTCGCGCCACTGGGCCTCTCCGTGCCGGGCGCGCTGGAGGGCACCCGCGCGGCGGTGCTGGTCGAGCTCCGGCTGCCGCGCGTGGTGCTCGCCTCGCTCGTCGGTGCCGCGCTCGCCGTCGCCGGCGCCGCTTACCAGGGCGTGTTCCGCAACCCGCTCGCCGATCCCTACCTCCTGGGCGCGGCGGCCGGAGCCGGCCTGGGCGCCACCCTGGTGATCGCCTACGCGCCCGGCCAGCAGGTCGGCCCCGTGGGCGTCGTGCCGCTCGCCGCCTTCGTCGGCGCGCTCGTCGGCGTGGGTTGTGCCCTGGCCCTCGGCCACGCGGCCGGAGGCTCGCACAGCGCGTCGCTGCTGCTCGCCGGCATCGCGGTCGCCGCGTTCCTGGCCGCGGCGCAGACGCTGGTCCAGCAGCAGAACACCGACGACCTGCGGGAGATCTACGGCTGGCTGCTCGGGCACCTGGGCGGTGCCCAGTGGTCCGACGTCGGCCTGGTCCTGCCCTACCTCGGGGTGGCGGTGGGGACCCTGCTGCTGTGCGCCCGGCCCCTGGACGTCCTGGCGGTCGGTGACGACGAGGCGCGCTCGCTCGGGGTGCACCCCGGGCGGCTGCGGCTGCTCGTCGTGGTCGCCGCCTCGCTGGCCACCGCCTCCGCCGTCGCGGTGAGCGGGCTGATCGGCTTCGTCGGGCTGGTCGTGCCGCACATCGTCCGGCGGCTTGTGGGCGGCGCCAACTCCCGGGTGCTCCCGGTCTCCCTGCTCGCGGGCGGGGCGTTCCTGGTGCTCGCCGACCTCCTCGCCCGCACCGTGCTGGCGCCGGCCGAGCTGCCGCTGGGCGTGGTGACCGCGTTCGTCGGCGCCCCGTTCTTCGCCGGCCTGCTGTGGGCGGGGGCGCGACGGCGGTGAGCGGGCAGGCAGCGGCCCCGCCGCCGACCGGCGGCGCGCGGGTGGAGGTGGTGGGGCTGGACGCCGGCTACGGACGGCGCCCGGTGCTCTCCGCCGTCCGGTTCACCGTGGCCGCCGGCGGCTGGCTGGGCATCATCGGCCCCAACGGGTCGGGCAAGTCCACGCTGCTCCGCTCGGTGCTGGGGCTGCACCCCCACGCCGGCCAGGTGCGGATCGACGGCCGGCCCGTCGGCGGCCTGCCGCGCCGCGACCGGGCCCGCCTGCTGGCCTATGCCCCGCAGCTCCCGGTGCTGCCCGAGGGCATCAGCACCCGCGACTACGTCCTGCTCGGGCGCACCCCGCACCGCCCCCTGCTGGCCGCGCCCCGCCGGGTGGACCGGGAGGTCGTCGTCGACGTCATGGGGCGGCTCGAGCTCGACGGGCTCGCCGACCGCGCCGTGGTCACCCTCTCCGGCGGCGAGCAGCAGCGCGCCGTCCTCGCGCGGGCATTGGCCCAGCAGCCGCGGGTGCTCCTGCTCGACGAGCCGACCGCCGCCCTCGACCTCGGCCACGCCCAGCAGGTGCTCGACCTGCTCGACCGGTTGCGCCGGCAGGACGGGCTGACCGTGGTGAGCACCCTGCACGACCTCACCCTCGCCGGGCAGTACGCCGACCGGCTCACCCTCCTGGCCGAGGGGCGGGTCGTCGCCGAGGGGCGCCCGGAGGAGGTGCTCACCGAGGCGGTGCTGTCGGAGCACTACGGCGCGCGGGCCCGCATCGTCCCCGGGCCGCACGGCCCGGCCGTCCTCCCCGTGCGGTGACACCGTCGTCCTCCGGACGACACCGCGACCACGCGTCGTCCCCCACCTGCGACGAACCCTCCGGGCCCCGCCCGTCACGCTCGGAAGCGCACGACGTCACCGGGCCGCAGCTGCGCGGCCACCGGCAGGTCCGCGGTGACGACGACGGCGAGCACCGGGTAGCCACCGGTGACCGGGTGGTCGACCAGGAACAGCACGGGCGAGCCGTCCGGCGGCACCTGGAGGGCGCCGGGCACCAGCCCCTCGCTGGCGAGCTCGCCGTCGCGGGCCCGCGCCAGCCGGGGGCCGGCCAGCCGCAGGCCCACCCGGTCGCTGTCGGCACCGACCTGCCAGGCGCTCGCGAGCAGGGCCGGCCACGCGGCGTCGTCGAACCAGTCGCGCCGCGGCCCGGGCAGCACCCGCAGCACCGGCCGCTCCGGCGGTGCGCCCACGGGAGCGACGTCCACGACCGGCTCCTCGCCCGCCAGCCCACCGACCGGCAGCCGTGTCCCCGCGGCGAGGACGGCTGGGCCCAGGCCGGACAGCGTGTCCGTGCTCCGCGACCCCAGCACGGGCGGGACGTCGATGCCGCCCCGCACCGCGAGGTAGCTGCGCAGGCCGGCGCGCGGGGTGCCCAGCCCCAGCACGGCGCCGGGCCGCAGCGTCGTGGGCGCCGCGAACGGTGCCGGCCGCCCGTCGACGACGACCGGCACCGGCGCCCCCGTCACCGCCACCAGCACGGTCCGCTCGGCGCGCACCCGCAGCCCGCCGGCCGTGGCCTCCAGCACCGCGGCCGCGGGCTCGTTGCCCACCAGCCGGTTGGCCAGCGCCGCCGCCGCACGGTCCGCGGCGCCCGAGCGCGGCACCCCGATGGAGGCCCAGCCGGTGCGGCCGGCGTCCTGCACCGTCGTGAACGGGCCGGGCGTGAGCACGGTGAGCACTCAGCCCACCGCCTCGAAGCGGACGGCCGTGCCCGGGGCGAGCAGCGCCGGTGGGTCCCGGTCGACGTCGAAGAGCACCGCGTCGGTGCGCCCGACCAGCTGCCACCCACCGGGCGAGGCCCGCGGGTACACCCCCGCGTACGGACCGGCCAGCGCCACCGACCCCGCCGGCACCCGGGTGCGCGGGGTCGTCCGGCGTGGCACCTGCAGCTCCGTCGGCAGCCCGGTCAGGTACCCGAAGCCGGGGGCGAACCCGCCGAAGGCCACGGTGAGCGCGGCCCCGGTCAGCGCGGTGACGACGTCCTCCTCCGGGCGGCCGGTGAGCCGGGCGACCTCGGCGAGGTCCGGCCCGTCGAACACCACCGGCAGCACCACGGGGGCGCGGGCCGGCCCGCCCTCCGGGGCGGCGGGGACCAGGCTCCGCAGGGCCACCAGGTCGAGGTCGGTCACCGGCCGGTCGAGCAGCACCAGCACGGTGCGCGCGGCGGGCACCAGGTCCACCTGCCCGGCCAGCGGAGCGGCGACCAGCGCGGCGTGCAGGCCCGGCACGTCGGCGGGGTCCGCGGCCTCGACGAGCACCGCCCGGTCGCCGTACGCCGTCGCGCGGACGCACCCCTCGCCACCCGTCACGGCACCATGATCGGTCACCGGGCACCGCCGTCAGGCCCCGGTCGCCGTCATCGCCGGCCGGTGGGATGCTGGGCCGGTCGTGACCTCACCGCCGGACGCCGAGGATCCCCTGCGGTCCCTGCTGCGGTCGTCGCACCACCTCCCCGCCGACCGGCTCGGCACAGTGGTGTCGCGGCACGCGGTGGCCCTGGGCGCCCGCGCCGCCGTCGTCTACCTCGCCGACTACGAGCAGCTGTCCCTGGTTCCCCTCGCCGGTGTCGACGTCCCGCCGCGCGACCGGCTCACCGTCGACGGCTCGGTCGGCGGGCTCGCCTTCCGCCGGGTGGAGGTGACCCGGTCCCCGGGGCACGGCGACAGCGCGGTCCGCCTCTGGCTCCCCCTCCTCGACGGCGCCGAGCGCGTCGGCGTCCTGGAGCTGCCCTTCGACGCCGAGCCCCCTGCGGAGCAGGAGGACGAGCGCCGTGCATTCGCCGCGCTCGTCGCCGAGCTCTGCGTCACGCGCGACGCGTACAGCGACGTCTTCGCGCGGCTGCGCCGAACCCGCCCGATGAGCTTGGCCGCGGAGATCCAGTGGGCGCTCGTACCGCCGCTGACCTTCGGCACCGAGCGGATTGTCATCTCCGCGGCCCTGGAGCCGTGCTACGACATCGGCGGGGACACCTTCGACTACGCCGTGAACGGTCCCGTCGCCGACCTCATGGTCCTCGACGCCGTGGGCCACGGCCTGCCCGCGGCGCTGCTGGCCACGGTCGCCGTCGGCGCCTACCGGTCGGCCCGCCGGCGCGGCGAGTCCCTCCCCGCGACGTCGGCGGCCATGGACGCCGCGATCGCCGGGCAGTTCCCCGGCAGCCAGTTCGCCACCGCGCTGCTGAGCCGGCTGGACCTGGAGTCCGGCCGGCTGTCCTGGGTCAACGCCGGGCACGGCGTCCCACTGGTCGTGCGCGACGGGTTGCTCCTTCCCGCGCACCCCTGCCGTCCGGCCCTCCCGCTCGGGCTCCAGCAGGGCCCCCCGCACGCCTGCGAGCTCCAGCTCGCGCCGGGCGACCGGGTGCTCCTGCACACCGACGGGATCACCGAGGCGCGCTCGCCGGTAGGCGACTTCTTCGGCGAGGACCGCCTCGCGGACTTCGTCGTCCGAGCGGAGACGGCGGGCGAGCCCCCGCCGGAGACGCTCCGCCGGCTCATGCGCAGCGTCATGGAGCACCAGGCCGGCCGGCTGCAGGACGACGCCACCATCGTCCTGGTGGAGTGGCGGACCGGACGCGAGGAACAACTGGCGTTGTGACACCCGGGTACCGGCGGCCGGCAGCGGACTCCGCGGGCGCCACGGTGGCCGGGGCACCGGCGGTGCGGGAGACGGCCTGCACGTACCCGCCCGGGACGCCAGAGGACACGTCACAGGATGTGGATCCCGGTGCGCGGGCGGACAATCGGGCGTGACCATCGGGAGCCGGTTCGACGCGGCCCTGGCGCGGCAGTCCGATCCCGGGCTGGCCGGGCCGGAGGGGCTGCCGCTGCGGCTCAGCCGCGCGTGCGCCGAGCTGCTCCACGTCGACGGTGCCGGCCTGAGCGTGGTCGACGGCACCGGTCGCCGGCTCCCCCTGGGCGCCAGCAGCCCGGAGGCCTCGAACGCCGAACGCCTGCAGTTCACCGCCGGTGAGGGACCGTGCGCGACGGCCGACAGCACCGGCCAGCCGGTGCTCGCCGTGGAGGAGGAGCTCCGGCGCCGCTGGCCGGTCTTCGCCGACCTCCTGCTCGGCAGCACGCCGTTCCGCGCCGTCGTCGCCCTGCCCCTGGGCCCCGGCCCCGCCGGGGCGGGGGCGCTCGACCTCTACCTCACGCGGTCGGCCGGCGTGGTGGAGCTCGACGTCTTCGAGGCCGTGGCGGTGGGCGAGCTGGTGACCTCGGCGCTCGGCGACGCCGCGGTGTGGTCGACCTGGACCCCGGCGGAGGGGCCGGAGTGGCTGCACGGCCCGGCGCCGCGGCAGCGGGCGGCGGTGTGGGAGGCGGTGGGCAAGCTCAGCATGACCCACGACGTCGACCCGGCCGAGGCGCTGGCCGTGCTCCGCGCCGACGCCTACGCCTCCGGTCGGTCGGTCGACGAGATCGCCGCCGCCCTCCTCTCCGGCCGCCGTCCGATGGAGGAGCTGCGCCCGCGCGACTGACCGTTCAGCCCGCGAACGGCCTCACGGCGAGCCCGGCCGCCTCCAGCGCCGCCCGCACCGAGCGCGCGAGTTCCACCGCTCCCGGGGTGTCCCCGTGCACGCACACCGAGCCCACCTCGA
Source organism: Blastococcus sp. SYSU DS0541 (assembly GCF_054050875.1). Lineage (NCBI taxonomy): Bacteria > Bacillati > Actinomycetota > Actinomycetes > Geodermatophilales > Geodermatophilaceae > Blastococcus > Blastococcus sp. SYSU DS0541. The sequence goes on from NZ_JBJHAD010000005.1 coordinate 239,031, forward strand.
CCCGCACCAGGCTGCCGTCGACCGCGACGACGGCGCCCTCGGCGGCCATCCGCACCGCCCGCTCGGCCACGGCCTGCGGGCCGTGCACCAGCGCGCCCGCCGACCCTCGGGGCACGAGGGTGCCCTCGGGGGTGTAGCCCCGGTCGGCGAAGCCCTCCGCGACCGTCGGCAGCCCGGCGGCGGCCGCGCTGCCGAGCAGCACCGAGCCGGGGAGGCCCAGCACGGGCAGTCCCGGGTCGTAGGCCGCGACCGCCTCGACGACGGCACCCGCCTGCACCGCGTGGTGCACCACGGCGTTGTAGAGGGCCCCGTGCGGCTTGACGTAGGAGACCCGGCCGCCGCACGCCCGGGCCACGCCGTCCAGCGCGGCGAGCTGGTACAGGACGTCGGCGGCGAGCTCGTCCGGCGCCACGTCGACGAAGCGCCGGCCGAACCCGGCGAGGTCCCGGTAGGACACCTGCGCCCCGATCGCGACCCCGGCGGCGACGGCGGCGGTGCACACGCGGCGCATCGTGACGGGGTCCCCGGCGTGGAAGCCGCAGGCGACGTTGGCGCTGCTGACGACCTCCAGCAGCGCGTCGTCGTCGCCCAGGCGCCAGACGCCGAACCCCTCGCCCAGGTCGGCGTTGAGGTCGATGCGAGGGGCGCCGGGTGCGGTCACGCGCGCAGTCTCGCACCGGAATGGGGACCGCCCCGCCGGCGCTGCACCCCGTATGGGAGCCGCCGAGCCGCTCACGCTCTTCGACGTCGAGCCGCCGCCGGCACCGATGCCGCCGAACCACCTGCTGCAGGTCCGCCGCGTCTACGCCGAGCCGGCCGCGCTGGACTCCCCCCGCGGCCGGCAGGTGCTGGGCCGCTTCCCCGGTGCGGAGGTCGTCGAGGTGCCCTCGCACTGGCAGATCCCCGACCTGCACGGCAACGCCGGCAACGTCGACCGCTGGGTCCGGGTCAAGACCGAGACGCTGGTGCTCGGCGTCCGCAAGGGCCTGGTCACCCGGCCCAACGGCCGCTCGGCGAACTTCATCGCCCCCGGCACCGCCAACGGCTGCGCGATGGCCTGCGCCTACTGCTACGTGCCCCGGCGCAAGGGCTTCGCCAACCCCATCACCGTCTTCACCAACATCGACCAGATCACGGGGCACCTGCGCCGGCACGTGGCCCGGCAGGGGCCCAAGGCCGAGCCCGACCAGTGCGACCCGGAGAGCTGGGTCTACGACATCGGTGAGAACAGCGACTGCTCGGTCGATGCACTGGTCAGCGACAACGTCGCCGACCTGGTGGCCACCTTCCGCGACCTGCCGACGGCGAAGGCCTCCTTCGCCACCAAGTACGTCAACCGGCAGCTGCTCGACCTCGACCCGCGCGGGCGCACGCGGGTCCGCTTCTCCGTCATGCCCGAGGACGACGCGCGGGTGCTCGACGTGCGCACCAGCCGGGTGGCCGACCGCATCGCGGCCGTCGACGACTTCGTCGCGGCGGGGTACGAGGTGCACCTCAACCTCTCGCCGGTCGTGCTCCGCGCGGGCTGGGAGGAGGCGTGGGGATCCCTGCTCGAGCGCCTGGACGACGAGCTCGGGGCCGCAGCGAAGGCGCAGGCCGCCGCCGAGGTCATCCTGCTCACCCACAACGAGGCCCTGCACGAGGTGAACCTCGGCTGGCACCCCACCGCGGAGCAGCTGCTGTGGCGGCCCGACCTGCAGGAACCGAAGCGCAGCCAGAACGGGCAGGACAACGTGCGCTACCGCGCGGCGGTCAAGCGGGCGGCCGTGGCCCGGCTGCGCGAGCTGGTCGCCCGGCGCGCGCCGTGGCTGGCCATCCGGTATGCCTTCTGACGGCGACATGTCACCGTGTCGACATGGTCACATGTCGACGATCTGTGGCGGCGTGCTCACCATGTGTGTGAAAGGCTTCTGACCGTGGCGGAGCGTGGACGACCCGTCGGGGGTCGTCGTGCTCGAGGAGGAACCATGCCCGCGACAGCCCCGATGCTGCCTGCGGACGCCCTCCTGGCCGCCCTGCCGGACACGGTGATCGTCGCCGACGGCGAGGGACGGATCGCCTACGTGAGCCCGTCGGTCAGCAGCCTGCTGGGGCACGACCCGGCGGCGGTGACCGGCCGCCCGCTGCAGGTCCTCATGCCCGATCGACTGCGCCACGGTCACGCCGAGGGCTTCTCCCGGTACCGGGCGACGGGCGAGGGAAAGCTCGTCGGGGCCACCACGCGGGTGCCTGCCCTGCACGCGGCCGGGCACGAGGTGCCGGTCGACCTGACGCTGTCCCGACTGACGACGACCGCGGGTCAGGCGACGGACGCCTTCGTGGTCGCCGTCCTCCGGGACGCCAGCACCACCATCCTGCTGGAGCGGCAGTTCGAGGTCAGCCGCTACCTGGCGGCGACGCTGCGGGTGACGGCCGCGCTGACCGAGGCCCCGGACGCCGACGTCGCCTTCGAGCAGCTGCTGCCGACCCTGTGCACCGAGCTGGACTGGGACGCCGCGCTCTTGTGGGAGGCCGACGTCGAGCACGGGCGGCTGGTCCACGCGGGCACCTGGGCCGCCCCCGGCGCCGCTGTCCCGGCCCTGGCGGCCGACGCGCCCGGCCGGGTCTTCCGGCGCGGCGAGGGCCTGCCCGGGAAGGCCTGGCAGCAGCGGGTCCCGGTGGTCGCCGAGGACCTCGCCACCGACGCCCGCGTGGTCCGCCGGGACGTCGTCCGCGCCGACGGGCTCAGCACCGGCGTCGCCTTCCCGGTGCTCCGCGGCGACACGCTGCTCGCCGTCTGCGAGCTGTTCTCGGCGCAGTCCCGCCCCGTGCCGCCGGAGCTGCTGGAGGTGCTCGGGCACGCCGGCCGGCAGATCGGCCAGTTCCTCGCCCGGCTGCGCGCCGAATCGGTGGTGCGCGAGCTGGCCGACACCCTGCAGCGCAGCCTCCTCCCCTCGCACCTGCCGGCCATCCCGGGCGTGGAGCTGGCGGCCACCTACCGGGCCGGTGGCGAGGCTGCGCTCGTCGGCGGCGACACCTACGACGTCATGCCGTTGCCCGACGGCCGGTGGATGGTTCTCATCGCCGACGTCTGCGGGACGGGCGCGGAGGCCGCCGCGGTCACCGCCATCACCCGGCACACCGCCCGGGCGGCAGCGGCGTCCGGCACCGCCGCCGGGATCCTCGGTGCGGTCAACTCCGCGCTGCTGCACGAGCAGGGCAGCGGGCCGCTGCGGTTCGTCACCGCCTGCTGCCTGCTCCTGGCGCCCTCGGCCGACGGCCACCGGGCCTCGATCAGCGTGGCCGGCCACCCGCTCCCCGTGCTGCGCCGTCCCGACGGCACCGCCTCCTTCGTGGGCACTCCCGGGCGCCCCCTGGGGATCGACGCGGGGGCGGTCCACTCCGAGGAGGTCGTCGACCTCCCGCCGGGCGCGACGCTCGTCCTGTACACCGACGGCGTCACCGAGGCGCGCGACGACCGGGGCGTGCAGTACGGCGAGGAGGCGCTGCTGCGGGTCGTGGCCGGCGCGCCCACCGGTGCGGCGCGGGAGACGGTCGCCGCGGTCTCCGACGCGGTGGAGCGGCAGCTGCTCGGCTCCCGGCACGAGCACGACGACCTCGCCGTCCTGGCGGTCTCCGTCCCACGCTGACCCGGGCCGGCGGCGCCGCGCTGGCTACGGTGGGCCCGTGGCGCGGGTGGTGGTCGTGGGAGCCGGGCTCGGCGGCCTGTCCGCCGCGGCGCGGCTGGCGGCGCTCGGCCACGCGGTCACCCTCGTGGAGCAGGCGGACCACGTCGGCGGCAAGCTCGGCTGGTACGCCCGGGACGGGCACGCCTTCGACACCGGGCCCAGCCTGGTCACCCTGCCGCGGGTGTACCGGGACCTGTTCGCCGCGACCGGTGGCCGGCTCGAGGACGCCGTCGACCTGGTCCGGCTGGACCCCGCGGTGGGCTACCGGTTCGGCGACGGGACCCGGCTGACGCTGCCGGGCCGCGCGGACGCCGTGCCGGCCGCCCTCGACGACGCGCTGGGCGCCGGCGCGGGCGCCCAGTGGGCCGCGCTCATGGAACGCGCGGCCACGATGTGGCGGATCAGCGAGGAGCCGTTCCTGCGCACCCCGCTGGCCGGCGCGACGACGCTGGCGCGGCTGGCCCGGCGTCCGGCGGACGTCACGGCGATCGCGCCGTGGCAGTCGCTGCGCGGTCTCGGCCGTCGGCACCTGCGCCACCCGCACCTGCGCACCCTGCTGGACCGCTACGCCACGTACTCCGGCTCGGACCCGCGCCGCGCGCCCGCGGTGCTGGCGACCGTGCCGTACGCCGAGCAGGCCTTCGGCTCCTGGTACGTGCGCGGCGGGCTGCACCGGCTCGGGCTCGCGGTGCTGGACCGGGCGGTCGGGCACGGCGCGGTGCTGCGCACCGGCTGCGCGGTCCGCCGGGTCCTCGTCGACGGCGGCCGGGTCGCCGGTGTGGAGCTGGCCGACGGCGAGCGGCTGCCGGCCGACGTCGTCGTCTCGGGGGTCGACGCCGCCGCCCTGCACGCCGACCTGCTCGCGCCGGACCCGCGTACCCGGCGCGTCCGCCGGGATCTGGGCCGGGCGACACCGTCGCTGTCGGGATTTGTGCTGCTCCTGGCGCTGCACGGCCGCACCCCGGGGCTGCACCACCACACCGTGCTCTTCCCGTCCGACTACGACCTGGAGTTCGACGCCGTCTTCGGCACCGGCCGCCACGCGGGCCTCCCGTGCCCGGTGCCCGACCCCACCGTCTACGTCAGCGCGCCCGACGACCCCGCTCTGGTGCCCGACGGCGACAGCGAGTCGTGGTTCGTCCTGGTCAACGCGCCGCGGCACGACCCGGGGCACGGCGTGGACTGGGACGCCCCGGGGCTGGCCGAGGGGTACGCCGACCACGTGCTGGGCGTCCTCACCCGGCGGGGGCTGGACGTCCGCGACCGGCTGCGCTGGCGCGTGGTCCGCACGCCGGCCGACCTGGCCCGTGCCACCGGCAGCGTCGGCGGGTCGATCTACGGCAGCTCCAGCAACGGCTCGCGCGCCGCGTTCCTGCGCCCGGGCAACGCCTCCCGCGTCCCCGGGCTGTTCCTGGTCGGCGGGTCGGCGCATCCCGGCGGCGGGCTGCCGCTGGTCGGGCTCTCCGCCGAGATCGTCGCCGGGCTCGTCGGCCCGGCCTGAGACCCGGCGGTCAGGACGGCCGGACCGCCGCCACGGCGAGCAGGGGAGCGCCGGGTGCGATCCGCCGCGGCTCCTGCGGTCGCAGGCCGGCCGCGCGCAGCCCGCCCACGAGGTCCTCGGCCGTGGGCAGCGACATGGCCCCTTCCTGAGCCCGCAGCAACAGGTCGAAGTGCCGGCTGAACAGCTGCGGCATCGCCACCGTCGTGACCACCAGCAGCGTGCCCCCCGGGGAGAGCCGCCCGGCCACGTCGGTGAACAGGGCGACGCGCTCCTCCACCGGCAGGTAGTAGACGACGTTCGCCAGCAGCGCGAGGTCGAACGGGCCGTCGTCGGCCAGCCCCCGGACGTCGGCCGGCACGATCCTGGCCCGCGCACCGAGACCGCGCTGCTCGAGCGTGCGCCGGGCGAGCGCCGCCGCACCGGCGTCGGCGTCGACCCCGATCCCCTCGGCCTCGGGAGCCGCGGCCAGCATCGTGGCCAGCTGGAGCCCCGCGCCGCAGCCGACGTCGAGCACCCGCCGCGGCGCGACGGCGGCGACCACCTCCCGCAGGAGGTCGTCGACGAACGGCTCGAAGGCGGCCGATATCCGCGCGATGACGGTCCCCTGCTCGGCGACGTCCCTCCGCGGGGGCCCGCCGGCCAGGAGCCTCCCGAGCTCGCGGTAGACGTCGGTGTGGAACCCGGCGAACGCCTCGTACGAGGCGCGTACCAGGTCGTCGCCCACCACGGCCTGGCCGCCGGCCGTCAGCGACCAGTGGCCGGCGTCCTGCCGCAGGAGCCCCGCTGCCGCCAGCACCTCCAGGAAGGCGCCCAGCAGCGCCTCGTCGGCCACCCCGAGCCGGCGGGCGAGGTCGGGGGCCGCCACCGCCCCGTCCCCGACCGCGTCGAGGACGCCGGTGGTCAGCCCGGCCGCCCCGAGGTTCAGCCGGATGGCGGCCTGGCCGTCCCGCGTGGCGCGCAGGCGGGCGCGGGCGTTCCCCGTCCGCAGGACCGTCAGCAGGGTCCGTGCACCGAACAGCCGGGTCATCTCGCTCCCATCAACCAGGGCCGGGGGTCAGCCGCGGGCGGCGCCGTAGCCGAGCAGGGCGGCCAGGCCGAGCGCGCTGCGCGGCTGGTACGCCGCCCGCCACAGCCCGCCGTGCGCCGCCTCGTGCGCCTCGTCCTGCCACGGGTGCTCCTGCGCCGGGCCGCCGCCGGTGTGCAGGTCGTGCACCAGCAGCGCGGCCATGAGCACGTTGGAGGTGGCCGGCTCGAAGATCTCGACGCCGAACCGGTGGGCGCCTGCGTAGGCCGCGGCCAGGGCCCGGTTCTTCAGCACCGAGCGGGTCCGCGTGGGCGGGGCGACGTTCATCGACACCGTGCCGCCCTCCGCGCGGGCGGTGGTCGCCCGCCAGCGCTGCAGCCGCTTGGCCAGCGCGTAGTTGGGGCCCTGCTGGGCGACCAGGCTGTCGGCGATGCCGGGGTCGGTGCCGGGCACGTAGGCGCGCTGCAGCAGGCGGCCACCCGAGATGGTCCGCAGCGGGCGGCCCATCAGCTTGGCCGTGCGGGAACGCCGCGCGTAGGCCTCCACCGACTGCGCGACCGCGTCGGCCGGGACGGCGAAGACGTCGGTCGGCGTGGCGAGGAACGCCAGCGCGAGCTCCGGCCGCTCCCCCGCCAGGCGCACGGTCAGCGCGTCGACCGCCGCGGAGACCCGCACGTTCGTGGCACCGTCGGCGTAGACGTAGTTGCCCAGCACCGGCTGCCCGGGCAGCCCGGCGGCCCAGTCGGCGACCGCCGGCACCTCGGCGATCAGATCGGCGCCCGCCCCCGCCGGGTCCGGCTCGTCGCCCGGCTCCGGCGTGGGCACCAGCAGGGTGCCGGCGCCCGCGCGGGCGATGTCGAGCACCCGCTCCCACAGCGGCGCGTGGGGCAGGTCCACACCGGCGACGCGGGCCCCCCACCGCAGCAGCGCGGTGAGCGGGCCCATCTCGGCGCCGGCGCCCAGCACCACCACGGTGCGGTCGGGCAGCGCGAGCCACTCGGGGTGGGGGGGGGGGGGGGGGGGGGGGGGGGGGGGGGGGGGGGGGGGGGGGCCCGCCCCCCCCCCCCCCCCCCCCCCCCCCCCCCCCCCCCCCCCCCCCCCCCGCCGAGCAGCCACGGTCCGGCGCCCACGCCCGCGATCGCCGTCATCGCGCCGTCCAGGCCGGTGGCGGTCGAGACGTCGTGCGAGGTGGCCGCCCGCCACAGCAGGACGCCGACCAGCGCGAA
>NZ_JBJHAD010000006.1:0-236190 GCF_054050875.1 Blastococcus sp. SYSU DS0541
AGCGGCTACGGCCGGGAGCTCACCGAGCTGGGCATGCGGGAGTTCATGAACGCCAAGACCGTGTGGATCGGCGGGCCCAGCAGCCAGCAGGCCAAGGGCAGCACCGCCGGCGCCGCCGCGGAATGACATCCCCGTCCCGGGGCCAGGTGCAGGTTCGGTGAGGAGCGGTCGATGCGTGCGGTGACGATGACGGGGCCCGGCGGCCCGGAGGTACTGGGCTGGGGAGAGGTGCCCGACCCGGTGTGCGGCCCGGACGAGGTGGTCGTCGACGTCGTCGCCGCGGCCGTCAACCGCGCCGACATCATGCAGCGGGAGGGCAACTACCCACCGCCCCCCGGGGCGAGCGAGATCCTCGGGCTGGAGTGCAGCGGCGTCATCAGCGAGGTCGGCCCGCAGGTGACCGGCTGGTCGGCCGGCGACGAGGTCTGCGCCCTCCTCTCCGGTGGCGGCTACGCCGAGCGGGTGGCCGTGCCCGCGAGCCAGCTGCTGCCACCGCCGGCCGGGATGGACCTGGCCACCGCCGCCGCGCTCCCCGAGGTGGTCTGCACGGTGTGGTCGAACGTCTTCATGCTCGCGGGGCTGCGCGCCGGTCAGGTGTTCCTCGTGCACGGCGGGTCCAGCGGCATCGGGACGATGGCGATCCAGCTGGCCGCCCGCGCCGGGGCGCGGGTGGCGACCACCGCCGGCAGCGCGGCGAAGCTGGACGTCTGCCGGCAGCTGGGGGCAGAGATCCTGGTCGACTACCGGGAGCAGGACTTCGTGGCGGAGGTGCGGCGGGCCACCGGCGGGCACGGCGCCGACGTCGTGCTCGACAACATGGGCGCCGCCTACCTCGGGCGCAACGTCGACGTCCTGGCCACCGGCGGGCAGCTGGTGACGATCGGCATGCAGGGCGGCACCAGGGGGGAGCTCGACTTCGGTGTCCTCATGCGCAAGCGGGGGACCGTGCGGGCCACCACGCTGCGCGGCCGGCCCGCCACCGGCCCGGGGAGCAAGGCGGAGGTCGTCGCGGCCGTGCGGGCCGAGGTCTGGCCCGACGTCGAGAAGGGGGTGATCCGGCCCGTCGTGGACCGGAGCCTGCCGATGAGCCGGGCCGGGGAGGCCCACGCGCTGCTGGAGGCCAGCACGCACGTGGGCAAGGTGCTGCTGCTACCGGGGGGCTGACCCCGCCGACCGCTGCGCCGCCAGTGCGGAGAGCGCCGCCACCCCGCCGCTGACCAGGGCGGCCCGGCGGTAGCGGGGGAGGGCGAGCGCCGGCAGCATGCTCGCCGCGTGCAGCCCGTCCACGGCCGCCGCGAACCGCAGCGTCCGCGGGCCCGGGGAGACGAGGACCGCTCCGTGCTGGACCACCAGCCGGGCACCGAGCACCCGGGCCACCCGGCGCCGCTCGTCGGGGAACCGCGGGTCGATCGCGGCGACCACCCCCTGCGGCCGGAGCACCAGCGCCAGGCCGGCGGCCAGCCCGGCCGTCGCCAGGGTGCGGACCGTCGCTCGGTGCACGTTCCTCATGGGTGGCCTCCGGGGCGGTGGGTGGGTCCTCGAGCGGTAGCGCTCTGCCCCGCGGGGGTGGGCAGAGGGCAACTGTGCCGGACGGTGGCCGGGACCGGAGGTGGGCCCCGTCAGGCCGGGGTGTGCGCGTCGGCGCGGTGACCCCCGGGCACGGCCAGGGTGGCGTCCCGGTTCTCGGGCAGCGGCGCAAAGCCGCGCAGCCGCAGGCTGTTGGAGACGACGAACACCGAGCTGAACGCCATGGCGGCGCCGGCGATCATCGGGTTGAGCAGCCCGGCGGCGGCCAGCGGCAGGGCGGCGACGTTGTAGGCGAACGCCCAGAACAGGTTGCCCCTGATGGTGGCCAGCGTCCGCCGGGCCAGCCGGATGGCGTCCGCGGCCACCCGCAGGTCGCCCCGCACCAGGGTCAGGTCGCTCGCCTGGATCGCGACGTCCGTGCCGGTGCCCATCGCCAGGCCGAGATCGGCCTGGGCCAGCGCCGGGGCGTCGTTCACGCCGTCCCCGACCATCGCGACGGTCCGGCCCTCCGCCTGCAGCCGGCGGACGACGTCGACCTTGTCCCGCGGCAGCACCTCGGCGACGACCTCGTCGATGCCCACCTCGCCGGCGACCGCCCGTGCGGCCCGCTCGTTGTCGCCGGTGAGCAGGATCGGGGTCAGCCCGAGCGCGCGGAGCTGGGCGATCGCCGTCGCCGAGGTGTCCTTCACCGCGTCGGCGACCACGAGCACGCCGCGGGCGGCGCCGTCCCACCCGACGGCGACGGCGGTGCGCCCGGCCGCCTCCGCCTCGTCGGTGGCGCGGACCAGCTCCTCGGGCAGCGGGAGCGACCAGTCGGCCAGCAGCCGCCGGCGGCCGACGACCACCGCCGCGCCCTCGACGACGCCCTGGACACCGAGGCCCTCGACGTTGGTGAAGTCGGCCACCGGGGGGAGCTCGCCGGTGCGCTCGGCGGCGCCGGCGGCGACGGCACGGGCGATCGGGTGCTCCGAGGCGGCCTCGAGCGCGCCGGCCAGCCGCACCACGCGGTCGGGGTCCTCGCCGGGGGCGGGGACGACGTCCAGCAGCGTCATGCGGCCCGTGGTGACGGTGCCGGTCTTGTCCAGGACGACGGTGTCGACCCGGCGGGTGGACTCCAGCACCTCGGGGCCCTTGATGAGGATGCCGAGCTGGGCGCCGCGGCCGGTGCCGACCATCAGCGCGGTCGGGGTGGCCAGGCCCAGGGCGCAGGGGCAGGCGATGATCAGCACCGCCACCGCGGCCGTGAAGGCGGCCGGGAGCCCCGCGCCCGTGCCGACCCAGAACCCGAGGGTGGCCGCGGTCAGCGCCAGCACGACGGGCACGAAGACCCCGGAGATGCGGTCGGCCAGGCGCTGCACCTCGGCCTTGCCGTTCTGCGCCTCCTCGACCAGCCGGGCCATCTGCGCCAGCTGCGTCTCGCTGCCCACCCGGGTGGCCCGCACGACCAGCCGGCCCCCGGCGTTGACGGTGCCCCCGGTGACGGTGTCGCCGGGGCGGACCTCGACCGGTACGGACTCGCCGGTCAGCATCGAGGCGTCGACGGCGGAGGAGCCCTCGGTGACCTCGCCGTCGGCCGCGAGCTTCTCGCCCGGGCGGACGACGAAGCGGTCGCCCGCCGCGAGCTCGGCGACGGGGACCCGCTGCTCGCTGCCCCCGCGCAGCACGGAGACCTCCTTGGCGCCGAGCTCGAGCAGCGCCCGCAGGGCCGCGCCGGCCCGCCGCTTGGACCGCGCCTCGAACCAGCGCCCGGCGAGGATGAACGTCGTCACCCCGGCTGCGGCCTCGAGGTAGATGTTCGCGCTGCCGTCGGTGCGGGCGATGGTGAGCTCGAACGGGTGCGTCATCCCCGGGACGCCGGCGGTGCCCCAGAACAGTGCGTACAGCGACCAGCCGAAGGCCGCGAGCGTGCCGAGGGAGACCAGGGTGTCCATGGTCGCCGCGCCGTGGCGCAGGTTGGTCCACGCGGCCCGGTGGAACGGCAGCCCGCCCCACACGACGACCGGTGCGGCCAGGGTGAGGGAGAGCCACTGCCAGTACTGGAACTGCAGTGCCGGCGCCATCGCCATGGCGACCACCGGGACGGTGAGCAGCGTCGAGACGACCAGCCGGGTGCGCAACGCCCGTAGAAGGGCCCCGTCCTCCTCACCCCTCGCGGGCTCGGGGTGAGCCTCTGCACGGGGCCGCTGGGGCAGCCGGGCGGTGTAGCCGGTCTTCTCCACCGTGGCGATGAGGTCCTCGGTGCTCACGCCGTCGGCGTAGCTGACCTTCGCCTTCTCGGTGGCGTAGTTGACCGTGGCGGTGACGCCCTCGATCTTGTTGAGCTTCTTCTCGACGCGGGCCGCGCAGGACGCGCAGGTCATGCCGCCGATGAGCAGCTCGACGTCGCTGGTGGCGCTGCCGGGGGCGGTGGTCATCAGGGGTGCTCCTCCGAGTGCTCGGCGGTCACCGTGAACGCGGCCGTGTGCACGGCGTCGTCGTGCCGGAAGTCCAGGAACAGCCGGTAGGTGCCCGCCGAGGGGGCGGTGGTGGTGAAGGGGACGTGCGGCCCGGGAGCGGCCCGGGTGCCCTCGTGCTCGGCGGGGTGGACGTGCAGGTAGGCGAGGTCCCCGTCCCGCAGGGCGACCAGGTGCCCGTAGGCGCCGAGATACGGCTGCAGGTCGGTGACCGGGACGCCGTCCCGGCTCACGCTCAGCGTCAGCTCCGACTCCTCGCCCGGGGTGAGCCCGCCGGTGAGGACGACGGTGTAGCCGTCGACCTCCGCCACCTGCGAGGGCGCCGGCACGGGAGCGGGGTCGTAGGGGCCGGGAACGGCGAGGTCGGCGCCCAGGACGCGGTTCTCGCCATCGGCCGCGGCGGTGAAGTCGGCGAAGAGCCGCCAGCTGCCCGGCTCCAGCTCCAGGGGAGCGCGCCAGACGCCGTCCTCGCCGAGCCGGGGGTGCACGTGCTGGTAGCCGGTGAGGTCGCGGCGGACCGCGACCAGGTGCAGGTCGACGTCGTGGTCGGTCTCGTAGGCCGTGACCGGGGAGCCGTCGGGCCCCAGGACGCGGAAGGCGACCTCCGTGGAGGGGCCGGCCGGGACGGTGCCGTCGGCGAGGGCGAGGGTGTAGCCGTCCTCGCTCACCTGGAGGCCGGCGGGCGCCTCCACGGCGGCCGGGGCGGCGGCGTCGTGGCCGCCGTCCCCGTGTCCGTCGCCGTCCCCGTGCCCGGCTCCGGCCGGGGCCTCGACCGTGCCGGTGGGGCCGACCGCGGAGCCCACGCCGACCGCCGCGCCGAAGACGGCGACCAGGCCGACGGCGAAGGCGGCGATCCTCGCGGGTGCGTTCATGGCGCCGGCCGCGTCAGCGGCCGCTCACCTCGTATCCGGCCTCCTCGACCGCGGCGCGGACGGCGGCGTCGTCGACCGGCTGCTCGCTGCTGACGGTGAGCCCGCCGGTGGCGAGGTCGACCTCGACGCCGGTCACGCCGGGCACCTGCGAGACCTCCTCGGTCACCGCGCCGACGCAGTGGCCGCAGGTCATGCCGGTGACGGTGTAGCTGGTGGTGGTCATGGGTGTTCCTCTCGGTTCAGGTGGTCAGGAGCGGACGAGGCGGGCGATCGCGTCGGTGGCCTCGCGGACCTTCTCCTCGGCCTCGCGGCCGCCGGCGCGCGCGGCGTCGACGACGCAGTGGCTCAGGTGCTCCTCGAGCAACCCGAGCGAGACCGCCTGCAGCGCCTTGGTCATCGCCGAGACCTGGGTGAGGATGTCGATGCAGTACTTCTCGTCCTCCACCATGCGCTGCAGACCGCGGGCCTGCCCCTCGATCCGCCGCAGGCGCTTGAGGTAGTCGTCCTTGCGGTGGATGTAGCCGTGCGCGTGGTCGTGGCCGGTGCAGGCACCGTCGGTGGTCTCCACGTCGTCCCTCCTGCCGGCGCCGCACCCTGCGACACCGGGACGAACCATACCCCCCTAGGGTTCAGTCGTCCACCGGGTTCGGGTCCTGCGGCTCCTCCTGCAGCCGGGCGAGGTCGGCGCGGGCCGCGGCGAGCTCGTCCTGCAGGCCGACGATGACCTCGGCGGACGCGACCGGGTGCCCGTCGTCCAGGAGGCCCCGCATGCGCGCGGCGAGCTCCAGCTGCCGGCGGGAGTAGCGCCGGTGGCCGCCGGGGGAGCGGTGCGGGGACAGGATGCCGGAGCCGTCGAGGCTGCGCAGGAAGGCGGCCTGCACGCCGAGCAGCTCGGCGGCCTGGCTCATGGTGAGCGCCGGGTACTCCGGGTCGTCCAGCCGGCGCAGCGGGTCCTGCTCCTCGGGTGCCATCGCGGCGCGCTCCTGTCCTCGTGGGCGGTGGCCCGGTGGGCGGGTCGGGAACGGCGCAGGGGCCGGGCCCCGGACGGGCCCGGCCCCTGCGGTGCTGCCGGTTCGGCCGCGGTCAGCTCTCGACCGCCTTGGCCTCCTGCTGGGACTCGCCCTCGATCGTGCGGGCCTCGACCTGGGCGGGTGCGTCGGCGCGGGTCACGGTGATCCGGCGCGCCTTCGCCTTCTCCGCCACCGGGATGCTGATGGTCAGCACCCCGTCGTGGTAGCTCGCCTCGAGCCGGTCGGTGTCGAGGCTGCGGCCGAGCACCAGCTGACGGGTGTAGCTGCCGAAGGGTCGCTCGGCGACGGTCCACTCGGCGTTCTCCAGCTGGGGGACCGAGCGCTCGGCGCTCACGGTGAGGGTGTTGCCCTCGACGGAGAGGTCGATCGACCCGGGGTCCACGCCGGGCAGGTCGAAGTGGGCGACGAAGTTGTCGCCGACCCGGTAGGCGTCCATCGGCATGCCCGAGAGGGCCCGGGCGGTGGCGGTGCCGCCCCGACCGGTGAGCTGGTCCAGCGCGCGGAAGGCGGCGGACGTGGCGGCGAACGGGTCGTAAGCGGTCAGCATCATGGCTGGAACCTCCTGTGACGGTCGTGCTGTTGTTCGCTGCCCGAGGATGAACCTCTAGTGGCAACTGGAGATTACCTCGGTCGCGCACTCTGGTAAACGTCTTCGTCCGCGAAATGTTCCCGACGGTTCCGTCGCGTCGCGCGGGCGGCGGGTGCGTGAACCGCCGCTGCACGGGGCAGGACGCTGGCGTGGAGGAGACGACCAACGACCTGCCGCGCCAGGAAGCGCCCACCGATGACGCGCCGCCCGCCGAGCCCTCCGTCTCGCACACGGTCGAGGGGGAGACGGTGCGGCTGGTCGTCGGCGGGGAGCTGACCGAGGCCGCGCGCCGCCCCCTCGTCCGGGTCCTCACCGACCTGCTGCTCACCGAGCACTCCCTGCGGCGGGTGGAGCTGCACCTGCGCGACGTCGGCTTCATGAACTCCGCCGGCCTGGCGGTGCTGGTGCAGCTGCAGAAGCTCGGGGTGCCGCGGGCCATCGAGACGGTCCTGGTGGACCCACCCCCTTCGGTCTCCCGCCCCCTGCAGCTCACCGGGCTGTGGCACCGCTTCACCGTGGTCGCCGCCGACGGCCGGGTGGTCGCGGAGCCGTCGGGCGGCGGCGGCCCCGCCCCGCGGGATCCCCGACACACCTGATCCGCACGCCCGCGCGGCTCCCGGCTGCCCGGCTCCTAGCCTGACCGGGTGCCCGCCAGCGATCCGCACGCCCACGTCCACGGTCCCGACCCCGACGCGCCACCGCCCAGCCCCGAGGCGCTGACCCGCCGCCGGCGGGCGGTGTGGCTGATGCTGCTGGTCCTCGTCCCCGTGGGGCTGGCCACCGTCGTCGGGCTGTTCGTCCTGTGGCCCAGCGGCGAGCCGACCCGCGCCCAGCTGGCGGCGGAGCAGGCGCTGCCGCCGGGGACCACCTACCCCGACGGCCGGGTCGCCGCCCTCGAGGAGTACGACTGCGGCGTCGAGGGCCGGCCGGCGACCTGTGCGACCGCCGTCGTGGAGGTGCTCGACGGCGACGGCGAGGGCGAGTTCGTCGAGCTCGACCTCGACGCGGTGGTGGTGGCCAACGGGGTCGAGGAGGGCGACACGCTCGTCCTGACCCGGGACGCGGCAGCCGAGGGCGGCGTCACCTACGGGTTCTTCGACTTCGCCCGCGACCTCCCCATGGTGACCCTGGCCATCGTCTTCGCGGTCGTCGTGGGCCTGGTCGCCCGGCTGCGCGGCCTGGCCTCGTTGGTCGGGCTGGCGTTCGCCTTCTTCGTGCTCCTGCAGTTCGTGCTGCCCGGGCTGCTCGGGGAGGGCTCCCCTGTGCTGGTCACCCTCGTCGGCTCGGCGGCCATCATGTTCGTCGTCCTCTACCTCGCGCACGGGTTCTCCGCGCGGACGACGACGGCGCTGGTCGGCACCCTCTTCGGGCTGGCCCTGGTCGCGGTCATGGGGGCGCTCGCGGTGCAGACCGCGCGGCTCACCGGGCTGACCAGCGAGGAGACGGTGCAGCTGCAGACCTACGACCCGACGCTCGCCTTCTCCGGCCTCGTGCTGGCCGGCATGGTGGTCGCCGGGCTGGGCGTGCTCAACGACGTCACCATCACCCAGGCCTCGGCGATCTGGCAGCTGCACGAGGTGGACCCGTCGATGACCTGGCGCGAGCTCTACACCCGCGGGATGACCGTGGGGCGCGACCACATCGCCTCCACCGTCTACACGATCGTCTTCGCCTACTCCGGGGCGGCCCTGCCGCTGCTGCTCCTGTTCGAGCTCTACGCGCAGCCCTGGAACGTCGTGCTCACCTCCTCGGCGCTGGCCGAGGAGGTCATCCGGACGCTGGTCGGGGCGATCGCGCTGGTGCTCGCCGTCCCGGTGACGACGGCGGCCGGAGCCTTCTTCGCCAAGGCCGCGGACACCCAGGCGGGAGCGGCCACCGAGCGCAGCGTCACCGCGTTGCGGACTAGATTCGCCCGGTGACGATCGACCGGCCCCGGGAAGGACCCCCTGCCCCCCACCGCTCGCACGCCCGCGGCGGGCCCCTGCAGGGGGCCGAGGGGGACGGGGTCCTCCAACTGCTCGCCGCCGCCCGGGCCGCCCCCGGCTTCATGCCCGACGACGAGGGCTGCGCCCTGCACGAGGCCGCGCGCACCGTCGCGGTCCCGGGCCCGCTGCTGGAGGTCGGCAGCTGGATGGGGAAGTCGGCGCTCTACCTCGCCGCCGCGGCGCGGGAGACCGGCCGCCAGGTGGTCACCGTCGACCACCACCGCGGCTCCGAGGAGCACCAGCCGGGCTGGGAGTACCACGACCCGTCGCTGGTCGACCCCGCGGTCGGGCGGATCGACACCCTGCCGCGGTTCCGCCGGACCATCGCCGACGCCGGCGCCGAGGACGTCGTCGTCGCCGTCGTCACCCGGTCGGAGACCCTCGCCCCGCTGTGGAGCACGCCCCTGGCACTGCTGTTCCTCGACGGCAGCCACACCGAGGAGTCCGCGCGCCGCGACCAGGACGCCTGGGTGGCCAAGCTGGCCGTCGGCGGCACCCTCGCCATCCACGACGTCTTCCCCGACCCGGCCGACGGCGGCCAGGCGCCCTACGGCGTGTACCGCCGGGTGCTGGAGAGCGGGGAGTTCGAGGAGCTGCCGGGCACGGGGTCGCTGCGGCTGCTGCGCCGCACCGCCTGAGCCCGTGCCGAGACGTCGTCCTGCCGGCACGGGGGTGCAGGATGGGCCGGTGCTCCCACCCGACCACCTCTCCCACGCCCGGGTGGAGGCGCTCGCGCAGATCGAGGCGCTGACCCGCGAGTTCGACGCGATCGTCGCGGCGTCGCAGGCGTCCAACGCCGACGACGAGCACGATCCCGAGGGCGCCA
This sequence comes from Blastococcus sp. SYSU DS0541, assembly GCF_054050875.1. Classification (NCBI taxonomy): domain Bacteria; kingdom Bacillati; phylum Actinomycetota; class Actinomycetes; order Geodermatophilales; family Geodermatophilaceae; genus Blastococcus; species Blastococcus sp. SYSU DS0541. The sequence continues at coordinate 9,284 of NZ_JBJHAD010000006.1, forward strand.
CCATCGCCTTCGAGCGGCAGCAGGTGGCCGCGCTGCTGGAGCAGGCGCGCCGCCGGCTGGCCGACGTCGACGCCGCGGTGGTCGCCGTGGAGAACGGCACCTACGGCCGCTGCGAGACCTGCGGCCGGCCGATCGCGCCGGAGCGGCTCGCCGCCCGACCCACCGCCCGCACCTGCATCCGCTGCGCCCGCTGACCCGAGCGTGTGCGCTGAGGGGGTGTTCCCGGCACGGAGCCCCCGCGTCAGCCCACCCCCTCCGGTTCAGCTGACGTAGCGGCGGGCGGTCGAGTTCCGCTGCGCCTCCTCCAGAGCGGCGAAGCGGGCCTCCGCGTGCGGCGGCAGCACCCGCCGCTCGCGCAGCACCCACGGCAGGCCGCGGGCCGCCTGGAGCAGGCCGCGGGCGGTCACCCGGTCCCGCGGCACGGTCCGCAGCAGGTGCAGGGTGCGACGCAGCGCGGGGCGGACCGGCCGCCGCAGCCAGGTGGTCCACAGCGTGTTGCGGATGCCGTCGGCCCGCCTCTTGTGCGGGTCCCGGGCGGTGCTCGCCTGGTGGTGGAGGGTGAGCTGCTCGAGGTAGCACAGCTCCCAGCCGCGCGCGGCCAGGTCGCCGGCCATCAGCTCCTCCTCGCCGCCCAGCCAGAGCCGCTCGGAGAAGCCGCCGACCTCGGTGAAGGCCTCCCGGCGCAGCACGGATGCGCCGGCCAGGAACGAGCCCAGGGCGGGCCCGGGCAGCCAGTCGGCGCCCCGCACGGGCGAGTCGCGCAGCTCGGCGACGATCGGGTCCTCGGTGCCCCCGGGCTCCACCACGATGCGGGCGGTGACGATCGCCAGCCGCGGATGGGCGTCCAGGACGTCGGCCGCGGCGCGCAGCGAGCCCGGCTCCCACCAGGTGTCGTCGTCGCAGAAGGCGACGTAGGGGGTGCCGAGCCGGGCGACGCCGAGGTTGCGGCCCACCGCACCCAGGTTCTCGGGGCTGGCGATCAGCTCCACCTGCGGGAACCGCTCGCGCACGGCGTCGGCGGTGCCATCGGTGGAGCCGTTGTCCACCACCACGACGTGCGGCTGCTCGGGGAGGGCCACCAGCCGCCGCAGCGCCAGCAGCAGCTCGTCGCGCCGCTGGTGGGTGATGACGACGACGGCGACGCGCGGGTCCGGGCCGGTGGTGCGGTCGCCGGCCGGCGCCGGAGAGGTGGTGCCGGCCGTGCTCACGGGCGCTCACCGGCCAGCACCCGCAGGCCCGCCCGCACCGAGGGCGGCACCGTCTCCCGCCGGCGCAGCGCGGCCGGGGCGTCGGGCAGCGCGCGCAGCAGCCCCTCGACGCCCGGGCGGCCGGCGCGCGCGGCCCGCCCCGCCGTGCGTGCGACGTCGAGTGCCGGGAGGCGCATCGCCGCGGTGAGCAGCCGGCTGCGCCAGATCCCCGCCTGCCGGATGCCGGGCGCGTCGCGCCGGGGGGACGGGTGGTGGTGCACGGTCACCTCGTCGACGTAGGCCAGGCCCCACCCGGCGGCGGCCAGGTCCAGGGCGAGCCGCTCCTCCTCGCCGGGGAACCGGACCACCGGGTCGAAGCCGCCGACGGCCTCGAAGGCCTCGGTGCGCACGAGGGCGGCGCAGGCCACGAAGCCCAGCAGCGAGGGGCCCGGCAGGTCGCGGGCGGTGCCGAGCGGGCTCGCGGCCATCTCCTCGCAGACCGGGTCGAGCCGCTCCTCGGGCCCGACGAGGACGCGGGCGTTGAGCAGGGCCAGCCGGGGGTGGGCCCGCATGATCGCCACGGCGCGGGCGAGGTCGCCCGGCGCCCACCACGAGTCGTCGTCGGCGAAGGCGAGGAAGGGGGTGCGGGCGCGTGCGGCGCCCAGTGTGCGGCCGTGGGCGCCCTCGTTGCGCTCCAGCGGCAGCAGGGCCACCTCGGGGTGCGCCTGCCGCACCGCCTCGACCGTGCCGTCGGTGGAGGCGTTGTCGACCAGCACCACCGGGGCCTCGTGGCGCGGCAGGGTCGCCAGCAGGTCCTCGCGGCGGTTGCGGCTGGCGACCACCACGGTGACGTCGGCGGAGGGGTGCGGGGATCGGCCGGTGCCGGGGGGCGCGCTCACGGGGACACCGTGCCCGCACCTCCCGCCAGCCAATCAACCGGGGTGGTGGCATCGACCAGGCCCGCGGCCGGCAGCGCCTCCGGCACGGCGAACAGGACGCTGGCGGGGGAGGCGCCGGACAGCGCGTCGGCGGCCAGCAGGACGGCGGCCGCCGTCCAGGTGGTGCGCTCGACGGGCCACCGCGCGTCGTCCGGGTAGACGAAGCCGGTCCAGTAGGCGCCGTCGGGGCCGCGCAGGTGCTGCATGGCCGCGACCTGCTCCAGAGCGGCGTCGCGCTGCCCGGCGACGACGAGGGCCAGCGCCAGCTCGCACGTCTCCGCCCCGGTCACCCACGGCCGGTCGGCCACGCAGCGGATGCCGAGCCCGGGGACGACGAAGCGGTCCCAGTCGGCGGCCAGCCGCTCGCGGGCGGCCTCACCGGTGACCGCGCCGGCGAGCACCGGGTAGTACCAGTCCATCGAGTAGCGGGAGCGGTCGGCGAAGGCCTCCGGCCGGCCGCGCAGCGCCGTCCCCAGGTCGGCGACGGCCAGCTCCCAGTCCAGCTGCGCCTCACCGGTGAGCTCGGCCAGCGCCAGCCCGCAGCGCAGCGCCTGGAACAGGCTGGCGCTGCCGGTGAGCAGCGCCAGGTCGTCGGGGGTGCCGTCGGGCCGCAGCGCCCAGGAGATGGCGCCACCGGGCAGCTGCATCCGGGTGACGAGGTCCAGCCCGGCGCGCACCGCCGGCCACAGGTCGGTGACCAGCTCCTCGTCGCCGCTGGTCAGCCAGGAGTGCCAGAGGCCGACCGCCAGGTACCCGGCGTGGTTGCTCTCCGCGGCCGGCGCGGTCTCCACGCCCCCGCGGTACTCGGCCGCCCAGCTCCCGTCGCGCCGCTGCCGGCCGGCCAGCCAGCGGTACGCCGCCGCGGCGCGGAGGTGCTCGCCGCCGAGGTCCAGGGCCATCGCCGCCTCGACGGAGTCCCACGGGTCGAGCTGCCCGCCGGCGAACCAGGGGAGCGCGCCGTCGCGGTGCTGCTCACCGGCGATCCAGGCCACGGTCCGGCGCACCTGGTCGGCCCCGAGGACCCCCGGCAGCTCCGGGAGCACCACGCGGCGCCGGTCAGCGGGCGGCAGCGGACCGCTCCCGCTCCAGCCCGGCGGCGGCGGGCGTGACCCCGGCGGGCTTGTCGGCGTAGACGACGAAGCTCTTGCCCACGAGGGGGTCCAGCAGGCGCTCGGCCGTCCGCGTGATCCACGGGCGCCTCGTGAGGTCCCAGACCAGCAGCCGGTGGTAGGCCCGCACGACAGCGGAGTCGTTGTCGACGCCGACGGCGCACTTGAGCCACCAGTACGGGGCGTGCAGGGCGTGCGCGTGGTGGCTCGCCCCGGGCACCAGGCCGGCGGCGGTCAGCCGCGCCCGCAGCACGTCGCTGCGGTAGATGCGGATGTGCCCGCCCTCGTTGGCGTGGTAGGCGTCCGACAGCGCCCAGCAGACCCGCTCGGGGCCGTAGCGCGGCACGGTCACCGCGACCCGGCCGCCCGGCTTGAGCACGCGGACGATCTCGGCCATCGCCGTGGCGTCGTCGGGGATGTGCTCGAGCACCTCCGAGGCCATGACCCGGTCGACGCTGGCGTCGGGGAAGGGCAGGTGCAGCAGGTCACCCCGCACCACCTCGAAGCGCGCACCTCCCGGGGCCTCGCCCGCCTCGGCGATCGCGCCCAGCCACCGCTTCGTCGTCTCGACCTCCTGCTGCCCCCAGTCGACGGCGACCACGCGGGCGCCGCGCCGGTAGGCCTCGAAGGCGTGCCGGCCCTCGCCGCAGCCCAGGTCGAGGACGGTCATCCCCGGGCGCAGGTCGAGCCGCTCGTAGTCGACGGTCAGCACGGGTCGCCCTTCCGGTCCAGCGTCTCGGCGTACCAGTCGGCGGTGCGCTCCGCCGTGGCCCGCCAGGTGTAGGTGTCCAGGACCCGGCGGCGGCCGGCGCGCCCCAGCTGCTCGGCGAGCGAGGGGGAGTCGAGGACCAGCTGCAGGGCGGCGGTGAGCTCGCCGACGTCGCCGGCCTGGACCCGCAGCCCCGCCTTGGTGCCGACGACCTCGGGCAGCGCGCCGGCGTCGGTGGTCACGAGCGGGGTCGCGCACGCCATGGCCTCCACGGCCGGCAGGGAGAACCCCTCGTAGAGCGACGGGATCGCCACCAGGGTGGCCCGCTGGATGAGCCCGACGAGCTCCTCCTCGGGCACCGGGCCGGTGAAGCGGACCGCGTCGCGCAGGCCCAGCCGGTCCAGGGCCGCCTCGGCGGGGCCGCCGGGGCGGGTGCTGCCGACGACGGTGAGCACCACCGGCCGCTCGGTGCGCAGCTTGGCCAGCGCCTCCAGCAGGTGCACGAGCCCCTTCAGCGGGACGTCGGCGCTGGTGATCGCGAGGATGGAGTCGGTCTCGCGGGGCCGGCCGGCCGGCGGTGGGGTGAACCGGTCGGGGTCGATGCCCACCGGGATGACGGTCATCCGGTCCGGCGCGAGGCCCATGTGGGCTGCGATGTCGCGGCGGGAGTTCTCCGACACGGTGGTGACGGCGTCCAGCTGCCGGACCACCCGCGCCTGCATCCGGGTGAAGGCGTACCAGCGGCGCAGGGTCAGCGCGCGGCGCAGGGTGGGCGCCGCGGCCAGCTCCAGGTCGCGGTCGATGGCGATCGGGTGGTGCACGGTCGCGACGGTGGGGACGCCGGCCCGCACCAGCCGGAGCAGGCCGTAGCCCAGCGACTGGTTGTCGTGCACGACGTCGAACTCGCCGGCCCGGGGCAGGAGGTGCCGCGCCGCGCGCAGGGTGAAGGTCATCGGCTCGGGGAATCCGGCGGTGCACATCGTGGCCCACTCGGCGACGTCCACCCAGTCGCGGATCTCCGAGGGGCGCGGGGTGCGGAAGGGGTCGGGCTCCCGGTAGAGGTCCAGGCTCGGCACGCGGGTGAGGGGCACGCCCGCGTCGAGCTCCGGGTAGGGCTGGCCGCTGAGCACCTCGACGCGGTGACCGAGCTCGCGCAGCTCGCGGGAGAGCGCCCGGACGTAGATGCCCTGGCCGCCGCTGTGCGGCTTGCTGCGGTAGGACAGCAGTGCGATGCGCAACGACCGTCCCATGGGGTCGGACTCTAACGACCGCGCCCCCGCGCCCGGCTACCAGCCGGTAGGGGTGCCACCCGGCCGGAGGAGGGCGCGACTGGCACAGTTCCCGCATGATCCGTCACGTCGTCCTCTTCACCTGGTCCCCGGACGCCGACGCCGAGCGGCGGGCGCGCACGGTCGAAGCGCTGCGCGACCTGCGGCGCACGGTCGGCGGGATGACGTCGCTGGTCGTCGCCGACGACGCCGACCTGGTCGACGGCAACGCCGACAGCGTGCTGATCGCCGAGTTCCCCGATGTCGAGGCCTTCCACCGCTACGCGCAGGACCCCGTGCACCTGGCGGTCATCGCCGAGCACGTGCGCCCGATCCTGGCGGCGCGGACGGCGATCCAGCACCGGATCTGACCACCGGCGCGGCGGCCCGGCGACTAGCGTCGGTGGCATGACCTCCGCGCACCGCGTGCCCGGCGTCCTCGTGGCCGGCCCGGCCGCGGCCCTGCTGCTGGCCGGCTGCGGCGGGGACGCCTCGGACCGCACCGCCGCGGCCGCCTCCTCGGCGTCGTCCGCGGCGGCGGCCTCCTCCGCGCAGGCGACGAGGGCACCCGACCTCGCGTCGGGGCTGCTGCCCGCGGACGCATTCGGGCCCGGCGCGACCGTGCTCGCCCTCTCGCCGGAGCAGTTGCGCGTGGGATCGGGCATCGTCGGCAGCGGGGCCGACGTGACCATCACCCCGGAGAGCTGCCGGGCCGCCGTCGACGGCACCCAGCCGGCCCTGGACGCCTTCGACGACGTCGCCGCGCAGAGCGCCACGACCGGGTCGACGACGACGGTGCAGATGCTGGTGCGCGGTGGCCCGGTCGGCGACGCCGTCGAGCAGCTGGCCGGCGCCGCCGAGCGGTGCCCCGAGGCGCGGCTCACCTCCCCGCAGCTGGGGGAGGCGACGATCACCTTCGAGGAGCTGCCGGTGGCCGAGCTGGGCGACGGCTCGGCGCTGCTGCGCTACACGACCACGATCGCCGCTCCGGACGGGACCCGCGTGACGGTGCCGACGCTGGTCGCGGCGGTGGAGGACGACGACCGGGCGCTGGTCCTGCTCTCGGTGGACACCGGTCTCGGCGGTGCCCCGGCGGGCGATCCGGCGGCCTTCGTGGAGCTGCTCGAGCAGGCCTACGAGGTCCAGGCCGACGCGCTGGGCTGAAACCCGCCGTCCGCCGCATCCCCAGCGCCGGCCGCCGTCCACAGATTCCGCCGGGTGCTGCCCGCCGGCGCCCGGGCGCCCCAGGGTCGATGCCCATGGACGTCCCCACCGCGCAGCAGCCCGCCGACCGGCTGGAGATCCGGCTCTCCGACCCCGGTGAGGTGGCCGCCGCGCTGCCGCACCTGCTGGGCTTCCACCCGGCCGAGTCGGTGGTGCTCGTCGGGCTGGGCGGGCCTTCGGGTGGCCGGGTCGGGCTCATCGTCCGGGGCGACCTGCCCTCGCCCGCGGAGGGCGCGCGGGCGGCGCGCCTGCTGGTCGGCAGCCTGCGGCGCGACCGGCCCGCGGCCGCGCTGCTCCTCGTGGTCTCCGAGGCGCCCGACGACCCGGCTCCGGCGGGGGAGGAGCTGGTCGTCCTGCCGCACCGGCCGCTGGTGCACGAGCTCGTGCAGGCCCTGGCCGCGGCGGGCGTCGCCGCGCGCGACGTGCTGCTGGTCCGGCGCGGGCGCTGGTGGTCCTACGACTGCCCGCACCCCTGTTGCGCGCCGTCGGCGGGGACCCCGCTGCCCGGTGGCGTCAGCGCGCTGGCAGCCGCGGCGGTGTGCACGGGGCAGGTGGTCGCCCCCGACCGCGCCGCCCTGGCCGAGCGGCTCGACGCTCCGCCCGGCTCGGCCGCGGGCATGCGGGAGGCCTGCGTCCGAGCCGCGTCCGGTCGCGCCGCCCGGCTCCGGGAGGTGGGGCGGCCGGCGCTGACCGGGGAGTGGTGGGCGGCGGTGCGGCAGGCGGTCGCGCGCTGCCGGCCCGGCCCGTCCGGCGAGGGCCCGCTGGACGACGACGACCTCGCGGCGCTGGGCTGGGCGCTGCGGGACGTGCGGGTGCGCGACCGCGCCCTGCAGCTGGCGCTCGGGGCCGACGCGGCGGCCGCGGAGGTGCTCTGGACGGTGTGCGCCCGGCGGGTGCCGGCGCCGCTGGACGCGGCGCCGGCCACCCTGCTGGCGGTCAGCGCCTGGTTGCGCGGCGACGGCGCGATGGCCGGGATCGCCCTCGACCGGGCACTGGACAGCGACCCGGACCACACGCTGGCACGGCTGCTGCGGCAGGCGCTGGACGCGTGCCTGCCGCCGGCGGGGCTGCGCGACCTGCTCGAGCAGGCCGCCGAGCCACCCTCCGGCGGACGGCCGGCGTGACCGCCGACCCGGGGTCAGAGCAGCTCCGGCCGCCGCCACGGCTCGCCGAGCACGTGCTCGGCGAGGAAGGCCAGCACGGTCTCGTACCAGATCCGGCTGTTCCCCGGTGTCAGCACCCAGTGGTTCTCGTCGGGGAAGTAGAGGAACTTGGACGGCACGCCGCGCTTCTGCAGGCCGTACCAGAGCGCCAGCGCCTCGCCGATCGGCACCCGGTAGTCCTTGTCGCCGTGGATGACCAGCATCGGGGTGCGGATCTGGTCGACGTAGCGGTGCGGCGAGTTCTGCTCGTACCGCCGGGGCTCGGTGAACGGGTCGCCCCACTCCTTCTCCCAGTAGTACGCCGCGTCGGTCGTGCCGGTGAACTGCTCCAGGTTCCACAGGCTGGCGTGGGTGACGATCGCCCGGAACCGGTCGGTCTGCGTGGCCACCCAGTTCGCCATGTAGCCGCCGAACGAGCCACCCATCGCCGCCGTGCGCGTGCCGTCGACGTCGGGCCGCTGCTCGGCCGCGTCCACGGCGGCCATCAGGTCGGTGTAGGGAGCGTCGCCCCACTCACCCCAACCGCGGCGCACGAACTCCTGGCCGAAGCCCTGGGAGAGCGCGGGGTTGGGCAGCAGCACCGCGTATCCCTGGGCCGCCAGCACCCACGGGCACCAGCGCCACGACCAGGAGTTCCAGCTCATCAGCGGCCCGCCGTGGATCCAGAGCACCAGCGGCGCGGGGGAGTCGGCCGAGGCCCCCTCGGGAAGCACCAGCCACGACTGCACCCGTGCCCCGTCGGCGGCGGTGGCGCGCACCTCGTGCAGCGTCCCGGGCAGCCGGTCGACCGACCCCGGGGTGGGCAGCGGCTCGGGCTCCTGCAGCGGGGCCGCGGGGTCCAGCCGCACCGGCACGGGCGGCGAGTCGTACGCCGAGCGCAGGGCGTAGAGCGCGCTCCCGTCGCGGGCGACCTGCAGGTCGCTGTAGGCGCCGTCGCCGGTCAGCCTCAGCGGTTCACCGCCGTGGAGGGGCACGCGGAAGACCGCGTGGCGGCCGTCCTCGTCGGCGAGGAAGTAGACGGCGCCGCCGTCGGCGGAGAACTGCGGGGCGCTGGGCCAGCGGTCGAAGCCGGGGGTGAGGTCGCGGGCGGTGCCGTCGGCGACGTCGACCAGCAGCAGGGTGTAGTCCGGTGGTTCGGCGTAGGAGGACATCGCCTCCCGCACGCAGACGAGCCGGTTGCCGTCGGGCGAGAAGGTGGCCCCGTAGACGTCGGCCAGCGGGTCGTCGACCAGCACGCGCGTCGCCCCGGAGCCGGTCTCGGCCAGCACCAGCCGGGTGCGCCGCCCGGCGGGTCCGTCGGGCACCTCCTCGGCGCGCGCCAGGAGGGTGCCGTCGGGGGAGAGGGCGATCTCCTCGCCGGAGCCGTTCGGCGGCGGAGCGTCCGGGGTGAGGTCGCGCAGCTCCACCGGTTCGCCACCGGCCGGCTCCTCCTCGGCCGGCAGCTGCCCGGCCCAGAAGAGGTGCGGCGCCGCGGGCCCGAGGTCGTGGTCCCAGTACCGCACCGGGTAGGCCTCGTGCAGGATCGCCGAGACCCCGGCGTCCGCCCGGGCCTTGCGCCGCTCCTCGTCGGCGTCCGGCGCCGAGCCACCGGGCATGGTCGCGGAGACGACGACGACGTCGCCGCTGTCGACGGCGACGGCGAACGAGCCGATGCCGCCCGGTCGTGCGAGCACCGGCCGCGCCTCGCCGCCGTCCGCGGGGAGCCGCCACAGCGCCGGCTTCGGCTCGGCCGCGGGGTCGGCCCCGGGATCGGGCCGGGCGGAGGTGAACAGCAGCGAGCCGTCCGGCGCCCACGCCGGGGCCGACTCACCGGGCGCGCTCCGGGTGAGCCGCCGGGCGGGGCGCACCCCCTGCGGGTCGAGCTCCCACAGCGCCGTCTGCCACTTCTTGCCCTCGCGGTCCAGCGTCTGCAGCGGCACCGCGAGGCGCGTCCCGTCCGGGGAGAGCGCGAGACCACCGATCCGCGGCAGGGCGACGAAGTCGGCAAGGCGGTGGAAGGGCGTGGGCGCCGGATCGGTGGCCTCGTCGGTGGCGGGGGCGTCGGGTGGGGGTGCGGGCGTGCTCACCGGGGCCTTCTCTCGCGCGGCGGGGGGGTCCGCACCACCGTAGTGAGCCGGTGGGCACCCCGCCGGGCGTCAGCGCAGGTCCCAGGCCTGCGGGAGCTCCTCGGGGCCCAGCGCGGCGAGCTCGGCCGCCACCGGCTGCAGCCCGTCTCCGGCCTCGGGCGGGTCACCGGCCGGGACGCGCAGCACCTCCGTGCCGTCGTCCCGCCGGCTCACCACGACCGGCCCCCCTCAGAGCAGCGGAGCGGCTTCGAGCGGGGTGAGCTCCTCGTCGGTGGCGCTGACGAACATGTGCTGGGCCACGCCCATCGGCAACACGTACCCGTCGAGGCTGACCGAGCCCTCGACGAGCTGCGCGGTCATCGTGACCCCCGGGCGCACCCCGTGCTCGGCCAGCGCGCGCAGCAGGTCGGCGTTCTCCTGCAACTGCTCGCTGATCCGTCGGATCACCACCGGGCGCCCCTCGGCGGTGGCGGTGCCCGAGAGCAGCGTGAGCGAGTCCAGGACCGCGGAGGTCTCGCCGCCCAGCGGCTCGTCGCCGCGCAGCGCCTCGAGCCCGGGGATCGGGTTGCCGAAGGGCGACACCGTGGGGTTGCCCAGCAGCGACAGCAGGCGGCGCTCGACCGCCTCGCTCATCACGTGCTCCCAGCGGCAGGCCTCCTCGTGGACGTCGGCGTAGTCCAGGCCGATGACGTCGACGAGCAGGCACTCGGCGAGCCGGTGCTTCCGCATGACGGCGGTCGCGAGCTGACGACCCTCCTCGGAGAGCTGCAGGTGCCGGTCGCCCTCGACGGTGAGCAGGCCGTCGCGCTCCATGCGGGCGACCGTCTGGCTGACCGTGGGGCCGCTCTGGTGCAGGCGCTCGGCGATGCGGGCCCGGAGCGGGACGATGCCCTCTTCCTCCAGCTCGAAGATCGTCCGGAGGTACATCTCGGTGGTGTCGATGAGGTCGTTCACAGCTCTCCTCCGTGTCGGCGGCCAGTCTACGGGGCCGGGCGCCCGGCGCCGGGCTCCCGGCGGGCGGACTCGGCGACCGACCGGCCGGCACCGGACCCGGTAGCGTCCGGGCGGAGCCGCCCGCGCCCGTCCGGGCGCGCCGCAGGGGAGGTGCCATGAGCGACTCGGTCGCCGTCGTCTGGGACGACGCGCTGCTCGGATACACGATGGGTGGCGACCACCCGCTGCACCCCGTCCGGCTCGACCTCACGATGCGCCTGGCCGACGGGCTGGGTCTGCTCGCCTCCGACCGGTTGCAGGTGCTCAAGCCCGAACCCGCCGGCGAGGACCTGCTCACCCTGGTCCACGACCCGGTGTACCTGGAGGCGGTGCGCCGGGCGCCGGCCGACCCCGGCGTCGGCCACGGCCTGGGGACGGCGGACAACCCGATCTTCCCGGAGATGTACGAGGCCGCCGCCCTGATCACCGGGGGCAGCGTGCTCGCCGCCCGCCAGGTGCACACCGGCGCCGCGCAGCACGCGGTGAACATCTCCGGCGGGCTGCACCACGCGATGCGCGGCAACGCCTCGGGCTTCTGCGTCTTCAACGACGCTGCCGTCGCCATCGCCTGGCTGCTGGGCCAGGGGTACGAGCGGATCGCCTACGTCGACCTCGACGTCCACCACGGCGACGGCGTCCAGGCCGCCTTCTACGACGACCCCCGCGTGCTCACGGTGAGCATCCACCAGACGCCGCTCACGCTGTTCCCGGGGACCGGCTTCCCGGAGGAGACCGGCGACCCCGACAAGGCCCTGGGCAGCGCGGTGAACCTGGCCCTGCCCAACGGCACCGACGACTCGTCCTGGCTCCGGGCGTTCACCGCCGTCGTCCCAAGCGTGCTGCGGGCCTTCCAGCCGCAGATCATCGTGACCCAGTGCGGCTGCGACGCGCACCACGAGGACCCGCTGGCCGATCTCGCCCTGACCGTCGACGGGCAGCGGGCCAGCTACAAGGCCATGCACGAACTGGCCCACGAGATCTGCGACGGTCGCTGGGTCGCCCTCGGCGGGGGCGGGTACGGCCTGGTGCGCTGCGTGCCCCGGGCGTGGACCCACCTGATCGCCGAGGCCGGGGGCGCGAAGCTGGATCCGGCCACCGAGATCCCGGAGTCCTGGCGGGAGGACGTGCTCCGCCGCGGCCTGCGCGCCCGGCCACCGACACACATGACCGAGGGCGGGTACACCGGCTTCTCCCGCTGGGACCCCTTCACCGAGTCCCGGGTCGACCGCGCGATCATGCGCACCCGTCGCGCGAGCTTCCCCTACTTCGGCCTGGACCCGGACGATCCCCGTGATTAAGGACCACCCAGCCCCCCACCGCCCGCAAGCTCGTGGCGGGACCCTGCTGGGCGGCCGGAGGCTGCTGTGACGACCGAAGAATCCGCCCCTCCCGCGCCGCCGCCGGGCTGGGAGGCCGACATCGTCGCGGCCGACGGCGGCACGGTGCACCTGCGGCCGATCTGCCCCGAGGACGCCGACGGCCTCAACGGCCTCATGGAGCGCAGCAGCGACCAGACCCGCTACTACCGGTTCTTCGGACCGATGAAGCGGCTCTCCGAGCGCGACCTCCACCGCTTCACCCACGTGGACCACGACTCCCGGGTCGCCTTCGTCGTGCTGCTGGGCGACCAGATCGTCGCCGTCGGCCGCTACGACCGCTACCCCGGCACCGACGACGCCGAGGTGGCCTTCCTCGTCGAGGACGCCCACCAGGGGCGGGGGCTGGGCTCGGTGCTGCTCGAGCACCTCGCCGCCGCCGCCCGCGAGCGCGGGATCAAGCGCTTCGTCGCCGAGGTGCTGGCCCAGAACAGCAAGATGGTGCGGGTCTTCCGCGACGCCGGTTACAAGGCGGAGCGCTCGTACGAGGACGGCGTCGTCCACCTCACCTTCCCCATCGAGCAGACCGAGGACGCGCTCGCCGTCGCCTACGAGCGCGAGCAGCGCAGCGAGTCCCGGTCGATCGCCCGGCTGCTGACGCCGTCGTCGGTCGCCGTCGTCGGCGCCAGCAACGACGACGGGAAGATCGGCAACGCCGTGCTCCGCCACCTGCTGGACTACGGCTTCGCCGGGCCGGTGTACCCGGTGAACCCGGGGGCCCGGCACGTGCGCGGCGTCCCCGCCTACGCCGACATCGAGTCCATCCCCGACGACCTGGACCTGGCGGTCCTCGCGGTGCCCGCGGACGAGGTCGCCGGTGTCGTGGAGGCCTGCCGTCGCAAGCGGGTCCGCGGGCTGGTCGTCATCTCCGGGGGGTTCGGCGAGTCCGGGCCCCAGGGGCGCGCCGCCGAGCGGGAGCTGGTGGCGTCCGCCCGGGCGTCGGGCATGCGGGTCGTCGGGCCGAACTGCCTGGGCGTCGTCAACACCGACCCCGAGGTGCGGCTCAACGCCAGCCTCGCCCCGATGGTCCCCGGCCGCGGCCGCGTCGGGTTCTTCGCCCAGTCCGGCGCCCTGGGCGTGGCGCTGCTCGAGCGGGCCCGCAGCCGCGGGATCGGCCTGTCGACGTTCGTCTCCGCCGGCAACCGGGCCGACGTGAGCGGCAACGACCTGCTGCAGTACTGGGCCACCGACCCGGGCACCGAGGTCGTGCTGCTGCACCTCGAGAGCTTCGGCAACCCCCGCAAGTTCGCCCGGCTGGCCCGCACCGTCGGGCGCACGAAGCCGGTGGTCGCGGTGAAGAGCGGTCGGCACGTGGGGGTCACCCCCGGCCTGGCCGGCACCTCGGTGGCCGTGCCCGAGCAGTCGGTGGCCGCGCTGTTCGCCTCGGCCGGCGTCATCCGGGTCGAGACCGTCGCGCAGCTGTTCGACGTCGGGATGCTGCTGGCCCACCAGCCCCTGCCGGCGGGGAGCCGGGTCGCGATCGTGGGGAACTCCACCGCGATCGGGGTCCTGGTCGCCGACGCCGTCCTCGAGGAGGGGATGGAGCTGGCGCACGCCGCGCCGGTGGACATCGGCGTCGCCGGCAGCGCGGAGGCGTTCCGGGCGGCGCTGCAGGACGCCGTGGACGACGAGGGCGTCGACGCCGTCGTCGCGGTGTTCCTGCCGCCGCTGATGGCGGGCTCGCAGGAGTTCGGGCCGGCGTTGCGCGAGGTGTCGGTGCGCGCGGGCAAGCCGATCGTGGCGAGCTTCCTGTCGACGGAGGGGATCCCCGCGGAGCTCGCCGTCCTCGACGAGCACGGCATGCCCGCGCGCGGGTCGGTCCCGTCGTACAGCACCCCGGAGCGGGCCGTCATCGCGCTGGCCAAGGTCTGCGAGTACGCCCGCTGGCGGCGCCGGCCGGTCGGCGAGGTGCCGGAACTCCCCGACGTCGACGAGGCCGCCGCAGAACGGATCGTCCACGGCGCGCTGGAGGGGGCGCCGGCCGGGCGGGAGCTGACCGACGACGAGTTGATCGGGCTGCTGGCCGCCTACGGCATCCCGCTGCTGGGCACCCGCACGGTCACCGACGCGGAGGCCGCGGTCGCGGCGGCGGAGGAGGTCGGGTACCCGGTCGTGCTCAAGTCGACCGCGCCGTGGCTGCGGCACCGGTCCGACCTCGGTGGCGTGCGGCTGGACCTCCCCGACGCCGAGGCGGTGCGCAGTGCGTTCGCCGCCATCCCGTCCGGCGATCCGGTGATCGTGCAGGAGATGGCCGCTCCCGGCGTGGCCACCGTGGTCGAGATCGTCGACGACCCGTCGTTCGGCGCGCTGGTCAGCTTCGGGCTCGGGGGGGTGGCCACCGATCTGCTCGGCGACCGCGCCTACCGCACCCTGCCGCTGACCGACCTGGACGCCGCCGAGCTGGTGCGCTCGCCGCGGGCCTTCCCGTTGCTGGACGGGTACCGGGGCTCCGAGCCGGTCGACCTCGCCGCGCTGGAGGACCTGCTGCTGCGGGTGGCCCGGCTGGCCGACGACCTGCCGGAGGTGCTGCGGCTCAGGCTGGAGCCGGTGATCGTCGGGCCGGCGAACCCGTGGCACGGCGGCCGCTCGCTGGTGGTCGCCGGCGGCACCGGGGTGGTGGGCCCACCGACCGCCCGCGTCGACCCGGGTCCCCGCCGCATGCGCTCACCCGTCTGACGTCGGAGGCCGCGCGTCGAGACGGCGCGCGGGGTGGTGTCAGCGGGGAGCGCGGCTGCTGCACTTCCTGCGACGGGTCCGACGTGCGACTGGAGGTCGGCGATGACCAGGTACGCCTTCGCCTACCGCGTGGGCTTCACCCCGTGGGAGCGGTACGCCACCGCGGCCGCCGCGAGCACCGGGGCCCTGCTGGCCCGGGAGGAGGCCGACCGCCCCACCCCGCCCGGACGGGCGCTGGACCTGGGCTGCGGGCGGGGCCTGTACACGAACGAGCTCGCGCGCCGGGGCTGGGACGCGGTGGGCATCGACGCCGTGCCGCGCGCGGTCCAGGCGGCCCGGCGTCACGCCGTCCCCGGTGCCCGCTTCGTGGTGGGCGACGTGACGGACCTGCCCGGGGCCGACGACACGGGGACGTTCGACCTCTTCCTCGACGTCGGCTGCTTCCAGGGTCTGGGAGCCGCCGGTCGGCAGGCCGAGGGCGCGGGCGTGTCGGCGCTGGCGAACGCCGGCGCAACGCTGCTGGTCCTCGCCTTCGGCCCCACCCGGGTGCGCTCCTCCGTCGGGGGCGTGTCCCCGGCCGAGGTCGAGGCCGCGTTCGTCGGGTGGGACCTGCTGTCGGTCGAGCCGGCGGACACCGCAGGGCTGGGCTGGCCGTTGAACCGCACCTCGCCGCAGTGGTACCGCCTCCGGATGCGGTAGACAGGGGGCTCCGTCGTCCTCCCTCACCGCGCAGCGTCCTCCCTCACCGCCGGCCGTGAGGGAGGACGCTCCATGATCAGGTTCCCTGATCGTGGCGGGCCACCGAAGCGATGAGGGCCCGCCACCGGGTGGTGACGGGCCCTCGGGGCGATCGGCCGGTCGCGCCGATCAGGTGGTCGTGCGGATCAGGCGAGGTAGTCGCGCAGGGCGTCGGCGCGCTGCGGGTCGCGCAGCTTGGCCATCGTCTCGCGCTCGATCTGCCGGACCCGCTCGCGGGAGAGACCGAACTGCTTGCCGATCTGCTCCAGGGTGCGGGGCTGCCCGCCGTCCAGGCCGAAGCGCAGGACGACGACGTCGCGCTCGCGGTCCTCCAGCGTGGAGAGGACGTTGCGCACGTCGCCCTTCATCATCTGGAAGGCCACGGCGTCCTCGGCCACGGCCGCGTCGGCGTCCTCGATGAAGTCACCGAGACGGGACTCCTCGTCGGCGCCGACGGTCTGGTCGAGGCTGACCAGGTCGCGGCTGTACTCGAGCAGCTCGGTGATGCGCTCCTCGGGCAGGTCGAGCTCCAGGCCCAGCTCCTCGGCGGTGGGCTCCCGCTCGAGCTCCTGGTGCATGCGCCGGCGGGTGCGGACCACCTTGTTGACCTGCTCGGCCAGGTGGACGGGCAGCCGGATGGTGCGCCCGGAGTCGGCCATCGCGCGGGTGATCGCCTGGCGGATCCACCACGTCGCGTACGTCGAGAACTTGAAACCCTTGGTGTAGTCGAACTTCTCGACGGCGCGGATCAGGCCGACGTTGCCCTCCTGGATGAGGTCCAGGAACGTCATGCCGTGGCCGGTGTAGCGCTTGGCCACCGAGACGACGAGCCGCAGGTTCGCCTCGAGTAGGTGGGCCTTGGCGGCCTTGCCGTCGGTGGCCAGGATCTTGTAGTCGCGCTTGCGGGCGGGCGTGAGGCCCTCCTGCTCGGCGAGCAGCCGCTCGGCGTAGAGCCCGGCCTCGATCCGCTTGGCCAGCTCCACCTCCTGCTCCGCGGTGAGCAGAGCGGTCTTGCCGATGGTGTTGAGGTAGACGCGCACGAGGTCGGTGGAGACCAGGCCGCTGGTGTCGGGCTCCCGCCGGGGGGCGCGCACGTCCAGGGTGTCGGTGGGGGAGGACTGCAGCAGCGTCACGATGGGTCTTCGTCCTTGCCTTGGTTTCGGATGCACCCGCCGGGCGGCGATGGGCGGCGGTGCTCTCCAGGCGTGGAGCGGGGGCCACGGTCCGGGGTCACCGGCCGGTCCCGCTCTTCTCTGTCCGGTGTGGTACGCCCTGCACAACGGCCACTGAGGGGTCCGGTGTTCCGCGATCCGGTCGTTCACAGCAAACCGACAGGGAGTGTCTTCGGTCACCTGCCGGTACCCGCCCCCGTGGAGTCCCAGACATGTCATTCCCATGACGAAGGCGGCGCGTCAGACCTCCAGCAGCAGGGTCATCGGCCCCTCGTTCACCGACGAGACGCGCATGCTCGCGCCGAAGACCCCCGTGGCCACGGTGGCGCCCCGGCGGCGCAGCTCGGCGACGACCTCCTCGACGAGCGGCTCGGCGAGCTCCCCCGGGGCGGCGTCCTGCCACGAGGGCCGGCGGCCCTTGCGGGTGTCCGCGTAGAGCGTGAACTGGCTCACGACGAGCACCGGTAGGCCCAGGTCGGAGGCCGAGACGGCGCCATCGGGGCCGGGGAAGATGCGCAGCTCGTGAATCTTGCGGGCCATCGCCCGGGCCCTGGCGACGTCGTCGTCGCGGCCCACTCCGACCAGTGACAGCAGTCCCCGCCCGATCTCGCCGACGAGGACGTCGTCCACCGTTACAGCCGCTGCACCGACCCGGCTCACCACTGCGCGCACCGGGGCATCGTCCCCGGTGGCCGGGGCGCCGTGCGAGGACGGTCAGGTCACAGGCGGCTGCCGGGCCGGCGCACAGCTCCGCCACAGGTGGCGCGTCGACCCTGCTGCCGGACCGGTCACGGGGACCGGTCCGGACGGAGGAGGAGAACGTGCGGAAGAAACTGATCATCGCGACGACGGTCGGGGCGCTCGCCCTGGGCGGGGGGCTGGCGGCCGCGGTCCCGGCCCTGGCCGACGAGGACTCCGCGACCACCAGGCAGGACCGCATCCGCGACGCCCTCGCGGGCCTGGTGGACGACGGCTCCCTCACCGGGGCGCAGGCCGACGAGGTGGCCGCGACGCTGGCCGGCAGCGGGCTGGGCAGAGGTTCCGACCGGGGCGGTGGCCGGCTGGACCTGGCGACGGCGGCGACGGCCCTCGGCCTCACCGAGGACGAGCTCCGGGAGGCGCTGGCCGCGGACGGCACCTCGATGGCCGACGTCGCCGGGCAGCAGGGCGTCGCCGTCGACACCGTCGTCGACGCGCTGGTGACGGCCGGGCAGGAGCGCCTAGCCCAGGCCGTCGAGGACGGGGACCTCACCCAGGAGGAGGCCGACGAGCGCCTCGCGGAGCTGGAGGAGCGGATCACCGAGCGGGTGGCCGACGACGACCCACGTCCAGGCGGACGCGGGTGGCGCGACCGGGACTGACCCCCGACGCGGGGACGGCGGTGCCGCAGGGGCTCGCGGCACCGCCGTCAGCGGCCGTACCGGCCGAGGGGCGGCGTCGGCTCCAGGCAGCCCCACACCACCTTGCGGCCCGAGTGCACGTCCCAGCCGTGGGCCGGGCAGAGCGCGGCGACCAGATTCAGGCCCATGCCGCCGGCGGCGGGGTCCCGGTCGACGGGCGGGGTGGGTGGCCGGTCGACCGCGGCGTCGCTCACCTGGAGGAGCCAGCCGCCCGACGTGCCGGTGACCGTCACCCGTACCGGCGGAGCACCGTGCCGCAGCCCGTTCGAGACCAGCTCCTCGAAGACCAGCATCAACCGGTCGAGGTCGTCGTCGCCGGGATCGGTCACGGCGGCCGCATCGGCCACCGCGGTGCGCAGCTGGGCGCGGCCGGCGCTGACCTCGGCCGCCGTCGCCGGCTCGCCCCGCCAGATGGGAGGCGCCCCCGCGTCGGGCGCCGGCGGTGGCTGGTGCGCCCAGAAATTCTCTGTCATCTACCTCTCCCGGGATGCCGGAGGACCGACATGCGAGAGGTCCTCGTCCCCGGGAGAGCTGTGGTGCACCCCGTCGAGCGACCGGACCCGTGCTGTTAGAGCTCCGTCCGCCTCGCGGTACCCACTCGCCGGCGCGGTAAGCGGCGTCCGGTGGCGTGCTGTCGAGACGGAGCCTCGGCGGGAGCGGGCCGCCTCGACCTGCGGGTGAGCTGGTCCCTTCGACATGGGCGATGCGGTGCGTGCCCCGGAGAGCGCTTCCTCGGTGAGGCGCTCGGGGCACGGGTGATGCCCAGCGTGCCAGAATCGGGTCGTCCGCGATCCGGTTGTCGACAGCGAGGCCTGTCCCGGTCGTGAGGGGGAGGCTCCGCGTGACCGGCCAGGGAGTTCCACCGGGATCGGTGCTGCTGGGGCTGGTCGACCGGCTGGCGCACGAGATGCTGGCCCGTTCGGACCCCGACGACGTCCTCGCCCGCGCCGTGGAGCTCGCCGTCGCGAACATCGACGGAGCGACCAGCGCCAGCATCACGGTGCTGGAGCGCCGGGACGTCTCCACCGCTGCCGCATCGGGAGACCTCGCCCGCGCCGGTGACTCGCTGCAGTACCAGCTGGGCGAGGGCCCCTGCCTGGATGCGGCGGCGGGCGCCGAGGTGGTGCACAGCCAGGACGTCGCCGAGGATCCGCGCTGGCCGCGCTGGGGGCCGGCGGCCGCCGCCGACCTCGGGGTGCGCAGCACGCTGTCGGTGCAGCTGCGGAGCCGCCGGAGCGCCTGGGGCTCGTTCAACGTCTACGGCCGGCAGCCCGACGCCTTCGACGACTCCGCGATCGCCCTGGCCGTCAGCTTCGCCGGCCACTCCGCCATCGCCCACGCGCGGGCGTCCGACCGGCGGAACCTCGAGGCGGCGCTCGTCACCCGCAACCTCATCGGCCAGGCCCAGGGCGTGCTGATGGAACGACACAAGATCACCGCCGACCGGGCGTTCGAGGTGCTCGTGGCGACCTCCCAGGGGAGCAACACCAAGCTCGTGGAGATCGCCCGGCGGGTCATCGAGACCGGCGTCAGCCCGCCCGACGTCGGCCGCTGATCCGGGCCCCTCCGCGGACCTCGACCGGGTTTTCTCCCGGCGGTGGGCATCACCGGCCGGGCCCGGGTACAGGGGGCCATCGAGCACCGTTGCCGAGCGCCGGAGCGCCGGTGCCGCGAGGTCGAGGAGGACGTCATGGCGGCGGACGAGGACACCGGCAACGCGCGTGGCACCGTCGTCCGGGGCCTGCGGAGCACGGTGGGGCGGGAGAGCACCACGTTCGGCTTCTCGATCCTGGTCACCGTCACCTTCGGGGTGTGCCAGGTGACCCAGGGCTCGCCGGACCTCCCGCACATCTACCTGTACGCGGCCGGTGCGGTCCTGTCCTTCACGCTGCTCGAGGGCATCCTCTCGAGGGGATTCCGGCGCCCGATGCCGCAGCACCCCACCCAGACGCTGGCGCTGGGTACGAGCATGAACATGCTGTCCGTGCTGGTGGGGATGGGCGCCGCGACGCTGGTCGGCGTCTGGTTCTCCCACCTCGCAGTCTGGGCGCTGGCGCCGTTCGTCGCCGGCGTCGGCTACCTGGTGACCGAGAGCCTGGAGGCCGCGATCGCGGAGCGGATCCTCGTCTCCGCCGGAGATCCTGAGGCCCAGGACGTGTCGGGGTAGGCGCCGGGGCGACGAAGGCGACGGCGCCCGCGCAGGGGATCAGGCTCCGTCGGAGGTGAAGGGGTGGACCGAGGCGCCGTCCCCCATCTTGTCGGAGCCGATGACCGCGAAGCTGCCGTCGGCCTGGAGGATCACCGCCGCGACGTCTCGCAGCGACCCGAAGCCGTTCTCCCGCGCTGCTGAGTGGAGGTCCGACTCGATCATCCGGTGCCGGCGCATGGCCCGGTCGACCGGCCGCCCGTCGTGGTAGAGCAGCGTGGGGCCGGGATCCAGCAGGCTCTTCAGGGCAGGCCACCGGGCACGGCCTGCCGCGAAGGCCCACTGCAGCGCGACGAGCAGCGCGAACGTCACGAGAGCTTCGACCAGGGACACCTCGGAAGCGGTGAGCACCCGACCGAACGCCGAGCCGAGCGTCACCGTGATGATGAAGTCGAACGGTGTCATCTTCGCCATGTTGCGGGGGCCGGTACCGCGCAGCAGCAGGGCCAGCCAGACGTATCCGACCACGCCGATCAGCACGATGCGCAGGATCGGGTCCCAGCTGTCCCAGAGGAACTGGACCTGGTTCACGCGGCGACCTCCGTCGGTGTCGGGACTGCGGAAACGGCGGGATCGCGGCCGGAACGCCGCGCTGCCGCAGCCACCGGGCGATCGGCTCCGGCATGGCCACGCGGGCGATCCGCAGCTTCTGCGCAGCAGCGTCCGACCCAGCATCGCCCAGCGGAACGCCCACGGCGCGGTCGCGGGCTGCCGCGGCGGTTTGCCGCAGGTCCCGGTCCGGCGAGGAGCGCGTGACCCGGGGGCATCCAGCGTCTCCCGGGGCGGTGGTGGAAGCCCCGGGGCAGCCGGTGAAGGCCGGCCAGAGGGCGGCAGCGACGACGACGACGGCGGGGGTGCCGGCGGTCGCCGCGGTCGCGGAGAGCCATCCGGCGCGGCGGACGTCGAGGGCCAGTCCGGCCCCGCCACCGGTGGGCACCGGCGGCGCGCCGACCCAGGAGATGGCCAGTGCGTCGGTCGTCGAGTTGCTGGTGGCGCGAGCAGCGATCGTTCGACACTCCGGATGGTCTGCGAGCGGATCGATCCCGACCGGCGGACCGTGCGGGGAGATGCAACGCTTGCGGGACCGCTACGGACCCGGACCGGTTCGGGGTGCTCTCCCGCCCGGCCGTTCGCCGGATGGCGCGGTGCGAGCGGTCAGGTTGCGCCGTCGACCGCGCCTGACGCATCGAGCGATGACCTGAGCCGCCGGACGACCGATCGAGGTGCGATGGAGACGACGCCCTTCTACATCCTGCTCTTCTTCCATCTCGGTGGCCTGGTCCTGGGCTTCGGATCGGTCCTGGTGACGGATCTCTACGGTCTGCTGTGGCTCCGGGACCGGGTTCGCTTCCCGCAGGTGGTGCGCGTGAGCGGCGTGACGGAGACGTTCGTCTGGGCCGGGTGGGGGGTGATGGTGGTCACCGGGATCCCGCTGCTCCTGCTCAAGGGCGAGGTCGACAACCTGCTGGTGGTCAAGCTCTTCTTCGTCGCCCTCATCGGGCTCAACGGCATCCTGCTGCACAGGCTCCACGACCGGATCCGAGGCTACGAACAGGGCCGCGACGTGCCGGCTGCGGTCCTGTTCCGTCTGTCCTTCGCGTTGCTGGTGTCGCAAGTGGCCTGGTGGGGCGCGCTCCTGATCGGGTTCCTGCATCGCCACGTGCAGTCGATCATCGAGTGGCCCGATCCGCCGTGGTTGCTGATCGGGCTGATCGTCGCTGCTTTCCTGGCGCTCTGGACCGGCGGCGAGGTGCTGGTGCGGCGCAAGCGCAGGGCCGCCGAGGACCTGGTCGACGAGGTCGCACCCTGACCCGGCGAGCGGAGCGGCGGCGGAGGCGGTCTGCCGTGTGCCGGCGACGTGAGGGGTGAACGCACCCGCACATCCCGGGGGCGCTGCCCGAGAGGAGCTCGCAGGTGCCTAGCCGCGTGGTGACAGCGGGGCTGCCATCGTTCGGGCGAGTGCGGCAGGATCGGCGAGCGTGCCGACCCTTCGCATCGCCGGAGGACGACGCCGGTGACGAGCTGCTCAGCCGCGACCCGCTCGCGCTGCTGATCGGGATGCTGCTGGACCAGCACATGCGTCAACGAAGCAGTCGAACCCTCGCACCCGGGGCAGGCGTCGGACGGGTGACGGATCATGGAAGGACGAGCCGCTCCATCTCCTGCCTGGTGATCTCGGCGATCTCGAAGAGGAGTCCGCAGCGTTGCCAGGCGTGACTCAGTGCCTGGACAGCTCGAGCCACACGTCACCGGCTGAACCTCGGGCAATCCCGCCGCCCAGGACGCCCAGCAGGTCGGAGGTCTGCAGCGACCGGCCGGCCGCTATGCCGAGCGCCAGTGTGGTCAGCGGCAGCGCGAGCAGTACGACGGCCGGAACCGGCCGTGCGCGGCGGGGTCGAGGCGCCGAGGTGCGAGCTGATCGACCGGCGTCAACACGTGAGCGGCGCTACGTCCGTCACCGGGGTGTCCCGGTGCCTCTCGTGAACCACGTGGACCACCCCGTGCTCGCACAGAGTCCTGTCCATTGGCTCGGGGACCGGGTGCCGCGTGCGGTCAGGGCGCTGCACTCCCGCGCTGGGGACGGCATGCCTGGTAGACGTGGGCAGACCGGTGGACACTGTGGTCCGTGCGAGGGGACTCGTCACGCATGCGCCGATTCGGCCTCCTCCAGGGGGTGGATGGTGATCGACAACGACGTCTACGACCGGCATGCGGCCAGCTGGTGGGACGAGGACTACCCGCTCAACATGCTGCACGGCAGCGTCACCCCGGGGCGCTTGAGCTACTTCGTCGCCGTGCTCAACCGGCTCGGATGTGACCCCGCGGGCCTGCGTGTGCTGGACATCGGCTGCGGCGGCGGCTTCCTCGCGGAAGAGTTCGCGCGGCTCGGCTGCCGAGTGGTCGGCGTCGACCCATCCGCGCCGTCGCTGGAGACCGCCCGTCGCCACGCTGAGGCCTCGGGACTGGAGATCGACTACCGCGTCGGCTCGGGGGAGGACCTCCCGGTGGAGGACGCGGAGTTCGACCTGGCCTACTGCTGCGACGTCCTGGAGCACGTCACCGACCTGGACCAGGTGATCCGTGAGACCGCGCGGGCGCTGAGGCCCGGGGGGACGTACTTCTTCGACACGGTGAACCGCACTGCCGTCAGCAAGCTGCTGGCCATCAAGGTCATGCAGGAGTGGCGCGCGACTCGTGTCTTCGACACGCCCGTGCACGACTGGAGCATGTTCATCCGGCCAGCGGAGCTCGAGTCCACGATGGCCCGCCACGGGCTGCAGCTGCACGAGGCGGTGGGGCTCGGACCACGGACGAGGAACCCGGTCGGTGCCCTCCTCGGGTTCGTCCGGGCACGGCGAGGACGGATGTCATTCGGAGAACTCAGCCGCCGCCTGGACTTCGGGCAGACGAGAAGCCGGGCAATGTCCTACAGGGGCTACGCCACTCGGGTGGAGACCGCCTGAGCGACGCCGCGGATACAGCACGTGACCGCTGTCCCAGGGCGAATCCGGACCGAACGCTCGCGGTCGCGCGCCGCGCGTCGACGCCCAGCCGCTGGGGCACACTGCTCGGGTGCCGCAGCTCCGCATCGCCCAGGACGACGCCGCCGACGAACTGCTCGGCCGCGACCCGCTCGCGCTCCTGATCGGGATGCTGCTGGACCAGCAGTTCCCGATGGAGCGCGCCTTCGGTGCTCCGCGGCTGCTGGCCGACCGCCTCGGCGTGGAGGCGCTCTCGGCCGAGCATCTGGCGGCGATGGACCCCGAGGAGCTCGTCCGGGTGTTCCAGGGCCCTCCGGCGCTGCACCGGTACCCCGGCTCGATGGCGGGCCGGGCCCAGGAGGTGTGCCGCGCGCTGGTCGAGCGCTACGACGGCCGGGTCGAGGGGCTGTGGGCGGACGGCTGCGACGGCGCCACCCTGCTGAAGCGGCTCAACGGTCTGCCCGGCTTCGGCGCCCAGAAGTCGAAGATCTTCCTGGCCCTCCTCGGCAAGCAGTACGGCGTGACGCCGCCGGGTTGGCGGGAAGCCGCCGGCGACTACGGGACCGACGGCTCCCGGCGCTCGGTCGCCGACATCACCGGCCCCGAGTCGCTGGCCGAGGTGCGGGCGTTCAAGCAGGAGCAGAAGCAGGCGGCCAAGGCGGCCGCGCAGGGCTGACCGGGTCGCCTGCACCGGGCCCGTCCCAGTGGCACCATGGGGGCGGTCCGGAGAGCCGCAGGGGCGATCCCCCGCGGACACCGGCCAGCGAGGGGAAGGGTGCCCGTGGCCTCGAGCCAGCAGTTCCCGCGTACACGCAAGCCGGAGCCGGTGCTCATCACCGAGGCGGCCCCGAGCCTGGCCGAGCAGCAGGCCCGCCGGAAGCGGCGGTACGCGATCACGATGGCCATCCGTGGCGTCGCGCTCATCCTGGCCGCCGTCTTCTACAAGATCGTGTGGTTGATGGTCATCCTGGCGATCCTGGGCACCGTGCTGCCGTGGATCGCCGTCGTCATGGCCAACGACCGGCCGCCGAAGCCGCGGACCCGCCTCCAGGGCGTCGACGTGCGCCCCGACCGCGTCCTGGAGAACCCCGCCCGCTCCGGGCGGATCATCGAGGGCTGAGCGTCCCGGCCGGCGCCTGAACGTGGTGGCGGCCGATCGGGAGCCTCAGCGGCCGGCCCGACGTCGGGTCCACCACGACCCGGCTCTCCAGCCCGAAGACGGCGCGCACGCACGCCTCGGTCAGCACGTCGGGGGGTCCCCGGCGGCGTGCAGGCGCCCGTCGGCCAGGGCGATGAGGTGGTCGGCTTAGCACGCGGCCATGTTCAGGCCGTGCAGCACCATGACGACGGGTCGTGCCGCGGGCCGGGTCGAGGTCGGCCAGCGGGGGCGACGAAGCCGATCGGCCCACCCGCTCACCGAGGCCGGCGGCGAGCTCGTCGCCCAGGGCCAGGGAGTTCAGGCTGCGGGCGGAGAGCAGGCTGACGGCGAAGCCCGCGGCGAGGAACGGCAGCACCGTGCCGACGGCCGGGGTCAGCGTGCGCCGGCGCGGCGCACCACCTCGGCCGCGCGGGCCAGCCCGGCCTCGAGCGCCTCGCCGGGGGTGGGCCGCGGCCCACCCAGCCACGCGGCGAGCAGCCCGGCGGCGAACGCGTCGCCGGCGCCGGTGGTGTCGACGACGTCCGTGGGATGGGCGGGCCGGTGCACGAGCTCGTCGCCCGCCGCCCACAGGGCGCCGTCGGCGCCGAGCGTGACGACGGCGATCGCGTGCCGGGCGGCCAGCGCCCGCGCCGCCGCGGTGACGTCCGCGCAGCCGGTGAGCAGCCGCGCCTCCTCCGCGTTGGGGAGCACGAGCGTCGCGACGGCGGTGTCCGCGAGCCACCGGTCCACGCCGTAGGCGCGCAGCGGGCCGGTCGAGGCCGGGTCCACCGAGACGCTGCACCCGGCAGCCGCCGCCGTGCGCAGCGCGGCCAGCCCGGCGTCCCGGGGACCGGGGTCCAGCAGGGTGTAGCCCGACAGGTGGAGGTGGCCGCCCGGCGGGGGAGCCGGGACGTCGGCAGGGCGCAGCGCGAGGTTGGCGCCGCGGTCGGCCAGCATGCTGCGCTGCCCGTCGGGCTCCACCAGGCTGACGATCGTCCCGGTCGCCCCGCCGGGCACGGTGCGCAGCCGCAGCTCCACGCCGCCCGCCGTCAGCTCGGCGGACAGGCCGGCGCCGGCTGCGTCGTCCCCGATGCAGCCGGCCAGCAGCACCGGCGTCCCGAGGCGGGCCAGGTGCGCCGCCACGTTGGCGCCCGCGCCACCGCCACGGCTGACGATCCGCGCGGGCCGGTCCGACCCCGGCGCCGGATCCCCGGCGAGGACGGCGACGACGTCGGTGGCCACGTCGCCGACCACGACGACCCGGGGCTGCACGGTCGCGCTCAGGGGGTGCGGGCGGCCAGCGCCGCGGCGATCCGGCCGGCCAGCTCCGCGTTGCGCAGCACCAGCCGGACGTTCACCTCCAGCGTCGCGCCCTCGCTGGCCCGGTGCAGGTGGTCCAGGACGAACGGCGTGACGTCCTTGCCGCGCACGCCCGCCGCATCTGCCGCGGAGAGCGCGTCGGCGATGACGCGGTCGTGCAGCTGCCGGTCCAGCTGTTGGTCGACCGGCAGGGGGTTGGCCACCACCACGGCCCCCGGCGCCAGCCCGCGGCGGGCCGCGAACACCGCGGCGGCCTGCTCGGGGTCGGCGACCGACCAGTCGACGGTCGAGCCCGAGTCCGCGACGTAGAAGCCGGGGAAGGTGGTGGTTCCGTAGCCGACCACGGTGACCGAGAGCGACTCCAGCCGTTCGAGGGTGGCCGGGACGTCGAGGATCGACTTCACGCCGGCGCAGACCACCACGACCGAGGTGCGGGACAGCGCCGTCAGGTCGGCGGACTCGTCGAAGGTCTCGACCGACTGCCGGTGCACGCCGCCCAGGCCGCCGGTCGCGAACACGGCCACCCCGGCCGCCTCGGCCAGCAGGGCGGTGCTGGAGACCGTCGTGGCGCCGCTCATCCCGAGCGCCGCGGCCACCGGCAGGTCGCGGACGCCCAGCTTGGCCAGGTCGGGGTCCGCGCAGACCCGGTCGACCTGGTCGGGGGTCAGCCCGACGTGCGGGGTGCCGTCGAGGACGGCGATGGTGGCCGGAACCGCGCCGCCGGCCCGGACCGCCGCCTCGACGTCGTCGGCGGCCTCCCGGTTGTCCGGCCGGGGGAGGCCGTGGGCGAGGAGCGTGCTCTCCAGCGCGACGACCGGCCGGCCGGCGGCGAGGGCGTCGGCGACCTCGGGGGAGAGGACCGGGCGGGGAGCGGTGGTCGGCAGCGGCACCCTGTCATCATGGTTCCCGGGTGCGCCGAGCACCGCGGCGACCCCGGCCGCGCGGCCGCCGCACGACCGCACCGTCGAGCAGGGAGCCCGCATGAGCAGCAGCGACATCCTCGAGCGGCCGGACGTCCGCGACTCCGACACCGGCAACGCCAACGAGGTCTTCCACTACGTCAAGAAGAACAAGATCGCCGAGAGCGCCGTCATGGGCACCCTCGTCGAGGCGTTGTGCGGCGAGGTCTTCCCGGTGACGAAGAGCCCCAAGCCCGGCAGCCCGGTGTGCCCGGCCTGCAAGGAGGTCTACGAGCAGCTCCGCAAGGAGTAAGGGGCCACGAGACCCCGCCCGCGTAGCGGGTGGACCGGTCGCGGGGGCCCGGAGGGCCTCCCGACCGGAACACGCGGAGGGCTCCACGCACCAGGGGCACGGCACCTGGTCGCGGTGCGGTCCGGAGGACCGCGATGTCATCGCGTCATCGCAGGCCGAGTCGGCGCGCCTCCTCGTCCAGCTTGGCCTGCCGCCGTTCCTGCCGGCGACGCTCGTGGCGGCGCAGCGGCGCGGGCCACCGCGCCTGGATCGTGGCGTTGAGCTCGGCGCCGAGCAGCACCGCCATCCCGAAGAAGAAGCAGAACAGCAGCGCGCCGATCGGTGCGGCCAGCGCTCCGTAGGGCAGCGCCACGGTCAGGATGTCGCTGACGTAGGCGCGCAGCAGCAGGGCGGCGACGAGGAAGAAGCCGAGGCTGAGCACCGCGCCGGGGAGCTGCCGCCGCCAGGGCAGCCGGTGCGGCAGGACGACGTGGAAGAAGCTGGTGAGCGCCAGCAGCATGCCGATGACCACCATCGGCCAGTAGACCGCGTTGATCAGCATGTCGGTGGTGTCCCGCCAGTTCTCCGGCACGAGTCCGACCAGCCTGCCGCGGCCCAGCACCAGCAGCGGCAAGGTCAGCACCGCCAGCAGCAGCCCCACGACGAAGAGCCAGAGCGCCATCAGCCGGGTGTGGATGGGGCCGCGCACGTCCCGCTGGTCGTAGGCGATCACGATCGTGTTCATGAAGGTCGCCGTCGCCGACGACCCCGCCCACAGCGAGAGCAGGAAACCGACGCTGACCAGCTCCAGCCGGCCGGAGCCGAGGATGTCGGCGAGCGTCGGGCGCACCAGGTCGTCGACGACGTCGGCGGTGAGCACCTGCGCCGACGCGTCGAGCAGCTGGGCCTCGATCTGGGCGACGGCGCCGCCGCCGATCAGCGAGCCCAGGTAACCGAGCGAGCCCAGCAGCCCGATGAGCAGCGGCGGGACGGACAGGATCTGCCAGAACGCCGCCTCCGCGGACAGCCCGATGATGCGGTCCTGCCAGGCCTTGGCCAGCGTGCGGCCGAGCACCTGCAGGGGCACCCGCAGCGGGCCCGGCCACCGGCGCACCCGGGAGGGCCGGGGCAGGTCGAGCCGCGTGGCACCCTGCGGGGCGGCGTGCTCGGCGGCCTCGTCCGCGCCGACCCCGGCGGGCGAGCCGCTGGGGAGGACGGCGCTCACCTGACCAGTGTGCACGCCCGGGCGTGCCCCGACCGGTGGGGCGCCGGGCTCGGCACCCCACCGGGTCGGATCGGAACGGGACGTCAGGCCGCCCGCGGGCGCGACGGGCGCCGGCCGCCCGGCGCCGGTGCGCCGCCCGGGACGGTGCCCTCGGGGCCGGGTGCCGGTGCCTCCGCGGGCACGCAGTTGATCACCGGCTCGGCGGCGTAGCGGGTGCGGAAGTCCTCCCGCTTGATCTCGGCGCCGGTATCGAGGTCGCGGAAGACGCGGGTGACCGTGATGTCGAAACCGGTGGACCCGGACTGCGGCTCGCAGGTGGGGCTGTCGGGCTTGTTCTGCACGACCGGCTCGCGGAAGTTGTAGCGCTCGCTGCTGATCGACTGGATCTCGTAGCGCTTGGTCCCGTAGAAGGTGACGGTGATCGTCCCCGGCGTCCACGCGGTGTCGACGTACACGGCGGTGTCGCCGTCGTTGCGCCACTTCAGGTCGATCGAGTCGTAGTAGACCGTCGCTTCGCGGCCGGCCGGGTAGCGGCTGATGTAGAAGCTGTGCGGCTTGTGGAAGACGTCCTCGAGGCCGGCGAAGAAGACGGCGTTGAACATCGTCGTGGCGAACTGGCTGATGCCGCCGCCCACGGCGGTGGTGAACTCGCCGTTGTTGATCACACCGGCCTCGACGTAGCCCTGCGCCACGCCGCGCGGCCCGGTGAAGCCGTTCAGGCTGAAGGTCTCGCCGGGCATGATGATCGCGCCGTCGACCTCCTCCGCGACCACCCGGATGTTCGTCCCGCTGGCCGGGTTGCCGATGTTGGTGGTGAAGCTGGAGATCTTCTCGCGCACGCCGAGGGCCTCGGCCTCCTGGGTGGTGAACTCCGCCGGCACCGGGCCCAGCTCGGCGGTGACGGTCCGGGGCGCCTCCTCGGTCAGCACCGGCAGCAGCTGCTCGGCCAGCCGGGCCGGCGCGATGCCGGTCCCGTCCACCGACGGGACGACGTTCACCGCGTCACCGGAGACCTCGAAGGTGGCGTCCTGCGCGGGGGTGCCGAAGACCGACAGCTCGTCACCGAGGGCCGCCTGCAGCGCCTCGGGGTCCAGCCCGACGGCGAGCTCGCCGTCGTCCTCGGGCGTGAAGGTGAGGGAGCCGGCGATCGCCTCCACCGGCACCTCCGCGGAGGTGGCGCCGTCCTGGCTCACGACCTGGACCGGCGCCGACAGGGCGGGGGTGACCGTCTCGTCGAGGACGCGCTGGGCCTCCGCGGCGTCCACGCTCACCGGCGTCACCTCCACGGGGAGCTCGATCGGCGTGCTCGGATCGCCACCGGAGGCCAGCGCCTCGGTGATCGCCTCGGCCGAGCCCTCGCGGTCCAGCGTGCGGCCGTCCACCGGCTCGACGACCGAGGGGGTGGTGCCCTCGATGGCGATGGTGGCGTCCTGCGGGGCGCGGTCGACCTGAGAGGCGATGCCGTCGATCTGGGCCAGCAGGGCGGTCTCCTCACCGGTGATGACCGGCTCGACCTCGCGGTCGGAGAACAGGGTGACCAGGCGCGTCCACGGGTTGAGCGGCTGCTCCTCGGCGGCGTCCACGGTGCTCGGGACGTCGAGGGTGATGCCGGCCGTGGCGGGGGAGAGGGTGCCCGTGACGTCGGCGGCGGTGACCGTGTGGTCGGCGACGACCCGGGGGGCGAGCCGCTCCTCCAGCCGCTGGGCGGCCGACGCGGGCGACAGGCCGCCGACGTCCACCCCGGCCACCACCGTGTTCCGCGGCACCTCGCCGGAGGACGCCACCAGGTCGACGCCGTAGAGGACGGCCAGGGCGGCCAGGACGCCGGCGGGGACGAGCGCCGCCGGGCGGCGCCACCAGGGGCCCCGGGGGCCGTGCGCGTGGTCGTCGCCGGGCGGAGGGCCGTCCGCCCCGCCTCCAGGTGCCGCCCGCAGGGTGTCGAGGGTCGCGGCGTCCACGGGGGCGGTGGCCGTGGCGTCGGCGTCCGTGACCGGGGTGGCGACGGCGGTGCCCGCGCCGTCCTGGGCCGTGGGGTCGCCGGCGTCCCGATCCGGCCGGCGGGTGCTGTCGGGCTCCTCCGCCGGGGCCGGCTCGGCGGCCGGCTGACCCCCGGCGGACGGGTCCTGCGCGGTCGCCGGGGTTTGTTCGGTCACGGTGTCCTGCTCGGCCGCTGCGTCCTCCGCGGTGGCCGGGGGCGCGGCGGGAGCCCCGCGCTGCCAGTCCCTGCCGACCGGACGGGTGTCGTCCGGGGCTGCCTCGTACGCCGGCGTCTGGCCGGTCGCCGGGGGCGGGGGCCCGTCCCCGCCGTCGGGACGCATGCGCACCGTCTCGTCGGGTGCAGGGTGGTGCTGGGACATGGGGGTTTCCTCCGGTCGCCGCCGACCGGGGGTCCCCGGAGACGACGGAGCCGCCGGCCCGACGCCCGCACGAGGCGGGACGTCGGACGCGGCGGCGTCGTCGGGTGAGGCGGTCATCGCGGGCGCGACGATAGCGCCTCCCTCACGCAGTTACGCGCTGCTCGCCCTCAGTGTCGATGATGTCGACGGCGATGTCACGCAGCTTGCCCTCGTACTCGCGGGCGTGGTGTCCGCAGAACACGAGGTCGCTGCCGTTGGCGAGCACGACACGGACCTTGGCAAGTGCGCCGCAGCGGTCGCAGTGGAAGGGCACGACCAGGTCGTCGGCGGCGGGGGTCGTCGTCAGCGTCTGGGTCATCTGGGTCATCACTCGCTCTCTACCGCACGGACCCGCGGCTGCGGATCGGCCTCCTGCACAGCGCCAGGATGGCCCCTCGGATTCCCGTTCCGACCCGGTTCATCCCGGACTCGCCGAAAGAGATGAGTCCGTAACACACCGGGCGTGGGTGGAGCGGGTTCAGCAGGGGACGTCACTGGGGTGGAACTGAACTGGTGGTGCTCGTGCTGGTGATCATCTGCCGGGCCGGTGGTCGACCGGTCCGACCGTGGGTCCGCTGCTGTTCTGACCGGGCCCACGCTACGCCGTCTACCCGACAGCTGTCGGCGTACACGGTCGTGATCTCCCCGTGACCACTCCCGGGTGA
The DNA here is from genome assembly GCF_054050875.1 of Blastococcus sp. SYSU DS0541. Taxonomy (NCBI): domain Bacteria; kingdom Bacillati; phylum Actinomycetota; class Actinomycetes; order Geodermatophilales; family Geodermatophilaceae; genus Blastococcus; species Blastococcus sp. SYSU DS0541. The sequence continues at coordinate 40,926 of NZ_JBJHAD010000006.1, forward strand.
CGGCGGGACGGCTGAACGCGAGTGGCCCAGAACCAGGGAGGTTCTGGGCCACTCGCGTCCGGTGCCGGCTCAGTCCAGGTAGTCGCGCAGCACCTGGGAGCGGCTCGGGTGGCGCAGCTTCGACATCGTCTTGGACTCGATCTGCCGGATCCGCTCACGGGTCACCCCGTAGACCTGGCCGATCTCGTCCAGCGTGCGCGGCTGGCCGTCGGTGAGGCCGAAGCGCAGCCGGACGACACCGGCCTCCCGCTCCGAGAGCGTCTGCAGCACGCTGGTCAGCTGGTCCTGCATGAGGGTGAAGCTCACCGCGTCGACCGCCACCACGGCCTCGGAGTCCTCGATGAAGTCACCGAGCTGGCTGTCGCCCTCGTCACCGATGGTCTGGTCGAGGCTGATCGGCTCCCGGGCGTACTGCTGGATCTCCAGCACCTTGTCCGGGGTGATGTCCATCTCCTTGGCCAGCTCCTCCGGGGTGGGCTCGCGGCCCAGGTCCTGGAGCAGCTCGCGCTGGATGCGGCCGAGCTTGTTGATGACCTCGACCATGTGCACCGGGATGCGGATGGTGCGGGCCTGGTCAGCCATGGCGCGGGTGATGGCCTGGCGGATCCACCAGGTGGCGTACGTGGAGAACTTGTAGCCCTTGGTGTAGTCGAACTTCTCGACCGCGCGGATCAGACCGAGGTTGCCCTCCTGGATCAGGTCCAGGAACGCCATGCCGCGGCCGGTGTAGCGCTTGGCCAGGGAGACCACGAGGCGGAGGTTGGCCTCCAGCAGGTGGTTCTTGGCGCGCTCGCCGTCGCGGACGATCCAGTTGAGGTCGCGGCGCATCTGCGGGGAGAGCTTCTGGCCCTCCTCCTCGGCCTGGCGGAGCCGCTCGGAGCCGTAGAGGCCGGCCTCGATGCGCTTGGCGAGGTCGACCTCCTCCTCGGCGTTGAGCAGGGCGACCTTGCCGATCTGCTTGAGGTAGGCGCGGACGGAGTCGGCGGAGGCGGTGAGCTCGGCGTCCTTGCGGGCCTGCCGCAGCGCCTCGGACTCCTCCTCCTCGTCCCACTCGAAGTCGGTGCCGCCCTCGGCGGCCTCCTCCTCGGCGACGACCTCGACGCCGTCCTTGCCGGTGACGACCGTCTCGTCGAGCTTCAGCCCCTCGGAGCCGGCGTCGACGACCGCGACCGCGCCCTCCTCGGTGGCCACCGCGGTGAGCACGGCGCCCTCGCCGGTGCCCGGCGACGGGGTGATCGCCGGCTTCGCGCGGCCCTTGGCGCCGGCGGCCTTGGCCGGTGCCTTCTTCCGTGCGGCGGCCGGGTCAGCGGCCGCCTTCCTGGCACGGGTACCGGTTGCGGCCGTCCTGGCGCGCGGGGTGCTCGCTGCGGCTGCTTCCGGTGCTGGCTGATCGGCGGGCACTCAGGTTCCTTCCCGTGCTGGGTGCGTTCCCCGGGGGACCGTGTGGTCCGCGGGCAGCGGCTCCGGCCGGCGCTCCGCGGGGGAGGAGGACCCACGGGACCGGCGCGGCGTTTGGCCGCGATCGGGTCGGGGGATCCCTCCCGGCTGGGAAGCGACGGGCTGGGGCTCCACCATTGTAACGACGTCGCCGGGTGAAACCAGCGCCTCGCACCCGGGGCCCTCGCTCCGAGGGGGCGGGCGGAGCGACCCGGTGGGGTGACGCGGAGCGCCCGGTCGGCGCCCTGCGCGGTCAGGCCTCGGCGCGCTCGACGGCGGCCAGGGCGGCGCCGACGATGCCGGCGTCGTTCTGCAGCTCGGCGGGGACGACCGGGGTGCGCGTGGAGAGCAGCGGTACCCACTTGTGCGCCTTCTTGCTGACGCCGCCGCCCACGATGATCAAGTCCGGCCACACGCTGGCCTCGAGGACGTCGAGGTAGCGGTCGACGCGCAGCGCCCACTCGGGGTAGCTGAGCTCCTCCCGCTCCCGGGCGGCCGCCGAGGCGCGGCGCTCGCCGTCCTCGCCGTCGACCTGGATGTGGCCGAACTCGGTGTTGGGCACCAGCCGGCCGTCGACGAACAGCGCGCTGCCGATGCCCGTGCCGAACGTGAGCATGAGCACCACCCCGCGGCGGTCGCGGCCGGCGCCGTAGCGCATCTCGGCCAGGCCGGCGGCGTCGGCGTCGTTCAGCGTCTCCACCGGGCCGGGGATGCGCTGCGCCACCCCCGCGGCCAGGTCGGTGCCCAGCCAGCTCTTGTCGACGTTGGCCGCCGTGTGGGCGACCCCTGACTTGAGCACGCCGGGGAAGGTCACGCCCACGCGCCCGGACCAGTCGAACGAGCCGACGATCCGCGCGACGACGTCGAAGACGGGCTCGGGCAAGGAGGGCTGCGGGGTCTCGACCCGGAGCCGATCCCCGATCAGCCGACCCGCCTCCAGGTCGACCAGGCACCCCTTGATGCCGCTGCCACCGATGTCCACCCCGAAGCCCTGCACGCGGACAGGCTAGTAGAAGGCCCCTTCGCCCCCCGCGACTCGCATGGGGCCCTGCTGCGAGGGGGGCCGCTGCGGCAGGATCGACCCATGAGCACCCCGCGCGCAGCCCTCACGGACCCACCGGCACCGGCCGGGCTGCTGGCACTGGCGGTCGCGGTCGCGCGCGAGGCCGCCGTCCTGGTGGCCCGCGGCCGGGAGTCCGCGGGGGAGCAGGTGACCACCAAGTCCAGCTCCGTCGACGTCGTCACCGCGGTGGACGCCGCCAGCGAGGAGCTGCTGGTCCGGCGGTTGCTGGAGGCCCGCCCGCACGACGGGGTGCTGGGAGAGGAGGGGGCCGCGCGCGAGGGCAGCAGCGGGGTCCGCTGGATCGTCGACCCGATCGACGGGACCGTGAACTTCCTCTACGACATCCCGGCCTACGCCGTCTCGGTCGCCGCCGAGGTCGACGGGGTCGTGCGCGCGGGCGCGGTGCTCAACGTCGCCACCGGGGAGCTGTTCACGGCGTCGGCCGGCGGCGGCGCGTGGCTGGGGGTGCCCGGCCGGCCGGTCCGCCGGCTGGCGGTCGGCACACCGGTGTCGCTGGAGCAGACGATGGTCGCGACCGGCTTCGGCTACCGGGTGGAGCAGCGCCGGGCGCAGGGTGCGGTCGTCGCGGAGCTCGTGACGCGGGTGCGCGACATCCGGCGGTTCGGCAGCGCGGCGCTGGACCTCTGCGCGGTCGCCGCCGGCCGGGTGGACGCCTACTTCGAGCTCGACCTGAACCCCTGGGACCACGCGGCCGGGGCGCTGGTGGCCGCCGAGGCCGGCGCGGTCGTGACCGGGCTGGGCGGTGCGCCGGTCGGGGAGCCGATGGTCGTCGCGGTGGCGCCCTCGGTGGCCGAGCCCTTCCTCGCGCTGGTCTCCGAGCTGCACCGCTGAGCGGGGGGCTAGGGCCTCAGCAGTCGGCGGGTGCGCTGTCCGGGGCGGTCAACGCGGCCTCGACCTCCTCGGGCGGGGCGAGGCCGGCGAAGTCGGGGCCAAGCACCAGGTCGACGACGGCGTCGGCCCGGACGTCGCGGTAGGTCGTGGACCCGGGCACGAAGACGGTCAGGAACCGCGCGGCGTCCGCGCCGGGAGCCCCGTACCGCACCTCGCCGACGCCGGTGACCTCCCGGTCCGTCGGGTCGTTGGCCACCTCGTTGACGGTGAAGCCCCGGCCGGCGAGCTCGTCGGCCACCGTCTGCGCGAGGCCGCCCTGGCTCGTGGCGTTCAAGACGCGCACCGACACGGTGGCCGGGTCGAGGGACGGGGGCGCCGCCTCGGCGGTGGCGCAGGCCCGGGCGTCCGCGGCCCGCTGCTCCCGCTCCTGCTGGGCCACCGACCACCAGACCGCGCCGGCGGCCAGGGCCAGGACGAGCAGGAAGATCAGCGGGGGGAGCGGGCGACGGCCACTGCGCGGGCGCACCGGGGGCTGGGCGGTGCGCTCGGTCACGGGAGAGCTCCTCGGCGGGGACCCGGCAGGCGTGACGCCGGCCGGCCGGAACGGGACGGACGACGCCCGCGACTGGTGCGGACGGCGGTCGGTGCGAGCTTAGGGGCGGCGGGGCGTCCTAGATCGCACCGTCGTCCAGAGCGGCGCGTCCCAGCTCGACGCAGGGGTCGATCCGCTCCGCGTAGCCCGTGGTGTCCTTGCCCGCCATCGCGCCCGCGGCCGAGCGGGCCACGATGCCGGCGATGATCGCGGCGAACTTGAAGAAGCCGAAGGCCACGTACCAGTTGAGCTCGGACAGGTCGGTGCCCGTCCGGCCGGCGTAGCGCTCGGCCACCTGCTGCCGCGTCGGGAAGCCGGGCAGGGTGGTGACCGGGCTCTGCGACGACGGCCGCTGCTCGCCGGCCTCGGGCCAGTAGACGAGCATCATCCCGAGGTCGGTGAGCGGGTCGCCGACCGTCGACATCTCCCAGTCCAGCACCGCCTTGATGCGGCCCGGCTCGGCCGGGTCGAGCAGGCAGTTGTCGAGCCGGTAGTCGCCGTGCACGATGCCCGAGCCCTGGGTGGTGGGCACCGTCTCGGCCAGGCGGGCCGCCAGCGCGTCCAGCCCGGGCCGGTCCCGGTCACGGGTGGCGTCCCACTGCTTGGTCCAGCGCCGCACCTGGCGGGCGGCGAAGCCCTCCGGCCGGCCGAAGTCCGAGAGGCCGACGGCGTCGTGGTCGACCGAGTGCAGGTCGGCCAGCACGTCGACCAGCCGCTCACCGACCGCCCGGCGCTGCTCCGGCTGGTCGGCGTAGCCCGGCGGGAACTCGCGGACCACGTGCACCCCGACCACGCGCTCCATCACGTAGAAGGGCGCACCGAGGACGCCGGTGTCGGTGCACAGGTGCAGCGTCCTGGGCACGGGGACGGCGGTGCCGCCCAGCGCGCTGATCACCCGGTGCTCGCGGGCCATGTCGTGCGCGGTGGCCAGCACGGCGCCCGTCGGCGGCCGGCGCAGGATCACCGCGTCCTCGGCCGACCCGCCCTCGGGGGTCACCACGTAGGTGAGGTTGGACATGCCCGCGGCGATCAGCTCGACGGTGACCGATCGCCATCGATCGTCCCCGAGAGCAGCGGCCAGGTAGGGCCCGACGACGGCTGGATCAGCACCCGGGGGAGTCGACACCGGCGCAGGGTAACCTCTGGCGCTCCGCCGCCCGCCCGACCCTTCCCCGGTCCGATGTGTCACCTCCGCTGAGGCGGGCACAAATCGGGGCCGAACGGCGTTGGGGGGCTGCCGGCCTCTCCGCGAGGGGAGGCCGACGCAGTGGACGGGCGCCCCGTGCGGGCCGCTCCCACACCGACCCACCGGTCGCCCACCGGCGAACGGCCAGGACGACGGCGCGCACCCCGCGCCTCGTCAGACGAGCGGGCACGACGCCCGCGGAACCCCGGAGGAGGGGCACACCCATGGCCACCGACTACGACGCCCCGCGCCGCAACGAGACCGACGAGCTCGGCGAGGACTCGCTCGAGGAACTGAAGGCGCGGCGGGCCGAGGCCCAGTCCTCGTCGGTCGACGTCGACGAGACGGACTTCAACGAGAACCTCGAGCTCCCCGGCGCGGACCTGTCCAACGAGGAGCTGACCGTCCGCGTGCTGCCCAAGCAGGAGGACGAGTTCACCTGCTCGCGCTGCTTCCTGGTGCAGCACCGCAGCCGGCTCGCGTCCACCCGCGGCGACCAGCTGTTCTGCCGCGACTGCGCCTGACGAAGGACCCCCGTGCCCCCCACCGCTCGCAGGCTCGCGGCGGGGCCCTGCACGGGGGCCGTTCCATCCCGTCACCAGGGGGACCGATGACCGAGGGGCCGCGCACCGGGGCGCCGCGTGACGTGCCGCCGCCGCGCCCGGTCGCGCCGCAGGCCACCCCCGCGACGCCCGAGGAGAGCCCCCTCGCGCGCGCCGGGCGGGCTCTCGCCGACGCCGTCGCCGGGCTGACCGGCAGCGGCGCGGACCGGCCCGCCGGCGGCGGCCTGCGCGACGTCGTCGGCGCCGTCGCGGGAGCCGTGGCCGGCGCGTTCGGCAGCGGGACCCCCGCGCCGCCTCCCGGCCCGGCCGAGACCCGGGCCGCCGCTGGGGACGGCCGCGCCCCGGGCGCGCTGCTGGGCGACCTCCTGGCGGCGGCCGCGCCCCGGCTGCCGATCCGTGACCGGGACCGCCTGCGCGCCGCCCACCCCGGGCTGTCGGACGACGAGATCGCCGAGGCGCTCGTCCAGCGGGCCGCCCGCGCCACGTCGGGCATCGGGGCGGCCACGGGCGGCCTCTCGGCCGCCCACTGGTTCGCGCCGCCCTCCCTTCTGGCGGTCCCGCTGGAGCTGGGGGCCGAGACGGTCCTGGTCGCCGCCGTCGAGGTCGTCCTGATCGGCGAGCTGCACGAGCTGCACGGCCGGCGCGCCCCGGGGGACGCCGCCGAGCGGGCGCAGGCCTACCTCGCCGGGTGGTCGCTGCAGCGCGCCGTGCGGGACGGCGGCCCCGCCGGGCTCGGCACGGTTCTCGGGGCCGCGGGCCTGCGCGCCCTGCGGCGGCGCATGACCCGCCGGCTGGCCGGTGCGCTCCCCGCGGCCGCCCCCTTCCTGGTCGGCGCCGCCCTCTCGGGCCGGGGCAACCGCCGGGCGACCGAGACCCTCGCCCGCCGCATCCTCTCCGACCTGCGGGAGGGTCCGACCGCGTGAGCCGACCCGGCCTCCGGGGTGCGGGTCGCCGGCCTCCCTGCAGGGGCCCGGCGCGAGCCTGCGAGCGGTGGGGGGCAGGGAGGTCCTTATAGGGTCGGCGAGTGCCCGAACCCTCCGAGCTGGACGTGGCCGTCCGGCTCACCGCCCCCGACGGCGCGGTCCCGGCCTACGCCCTGGCCGGTGACGCCGGGGCGGACCTCACCGCGGCCGAGGACGTGGAGCTGGCCCCGTTCGAGCGCAGGCTCGTGGGTACCGGTGTGGCGGTGGCGATCCCCGAGGGCTACGCCGGTTTCGTGCACCCCCGCTCGGGGCTGGCCCACCGGCTCGGGCTCAGCATGGTGAACGCACCCGGGACCATCGACGCGGGCTACCGCGGGGAGATCATGGTCAACCTCATCAACCTGGACCCGGTGACGCCGCTGCGGCTCTCCCGCGGCGACCGCATCGCGCAGCTGGTGGTGCAGCCGGTGGCCCGCGCGCGGTTCGTGCCGGTGCCCGAGCTCCCCGCCAGCTCTCGCGGCGAGGGCGGCCACGGTTCCACCGGCGGGTACGGGCCCGCGGCGACCGGGTCCTCCGACACACCAGCACTCGAGGGGAACTGACATGCCGTTCGGACGGCGGCGCAACCGCATCGACCGCAGCCTGCGCGAGCGCGGCGTGCCCCCGGAGCCGCAGCAGCGGATCCGGGAGGTCGACGAGACGACGGGCCCCTGGGACGAGGCCGACGCACCCGAGGACGGCCTGGCGCGGATCGACCTGGGCGCCCTCCGGCTGCCCGCGCTGCCCGGGATGGACCTGCGGGTGGAGCTCAGCCCGCAGCAGAAGGTGATCGGCGCGACGCTGCGCCACGGCAGCTCGCTGCTCCAGGTCGCGGCGTTCGCCGCCCCGCGCGCGGCCGGCATCTGGGACGAGGTCCGGGCCGAGCTGGCCCGCACCGCCTCGGGCCAGGGCGCGTCCCTGCGCGAGCAGGAGGGCCCCTTCGGCATCGAGCTCGTCGGCACCGTCGTGGCGGTCGCACCGGCGCAGCCCGGGCAGCCGGCCCCGGCGGCGTCCCGGCGGCCGGCCCGCTTCCTCGGCGTCGACGGCCCGCGCTGGTTCCTGCGCGGTCTGCTGAGCGGCTCCGCGGCCGCGGGCGGCGAGGCGGAGGCGGCCGCGCTGGAGGCGGCCTTCCGCGGCATCGTCGTCGTCCGGGGCAGCGAGCCCATGCCGGTGCGCGAGCCGCTCCCGCTCGCCCTGCCGCCGCAGGCCGCGGCGCAGCTGGCGGCGCAGCAGCCGCCGCCGGGGGCGGCCCCGGGCCGGGCGCCGGCCGACGGCCCCGCCTGACGACGCGATGCAGGGAACACCCGTGCGCGTCCACGTGGGCACACCGGCGGCCTACGCTGGTGCCGTGACGGAGACCCGACCGGCGGGCTGGTGGTCGCGCGCGGTGCAGCGACTCACCGCCGACGACCACACCATCGACGCCCAGGAGCTGCGGGCGGGATCGGCCAGCGCAGGCTGCGAACCGGTCAGCGCCTGCCGCAAGGGTGCGGTGGTCACGGTCACCGGCCGGCTCAAGTCGGTCGTCTACACCCCGCGCGAGACGGTGCCGACGCTCGAGGCCGAGCTGTTCGACGGCTCCGGTTCGGTGACCCTCGTCTGGCTGGGCCGCCGGCGCATCGCGGGCATCGAGCCCGGCCGGACGCTCACCGCGCGCGGGCGGTTCGCCGCCTTCGACGGCCGGCAGGTCATCTACAACCCCTGGTACGAGCTGAGCGCCGGCTGACCGCCGCGCGACGGCGGGCAGCCGCCACGCGGGGGACGGGCAGCGGACGAAGGGGACGAGCGTGACCGCAGCGGGCCGGACGGACGACGGCGAGCACGGTCCTGAGTCCGACGCCCCGGCGTCGGCCTTCGACCGGGAGCAGCTGCTGGCCCAGCTGGGCGGCTGGCGCGGCATGCTCGACGCCTCGCTGCCCACCGTGTCGTTCATCGTGGCCAACGGCATCGCGGGGCTGCGCACCGGCATCTGGGCGGCGGTGATCGCGGCGGTCGGGGTCTTCGTCCTCCGCCTGGCCCGGCGGCAGAGCGTGCAGCAGGCGTTCAGCGGGCTGATCGGGGTGGGCATCGCGGTGGCCATCGCGGCCAACAGCGGCGAGGCCCGCGACTTCTTCGTGCTCGGGATCGTGCGGAGCCTTGTCGTCGGCGTGGTCCTCCTGGGGTCCATCCCGTTCCGCTGGCCCCTCGTCGGGGTCGTCGCCGAGTTCCTGGCGCCGAGCCACCTCGGATCGATGGCGGGCCACTCGCTGCCCTGGAACCGGCGCTCGCGCGGGACGGAGCCCGAGGCCACCACGCCGGTGCCCCCCGACCTGCGGGACGCGCCGCAGCTGCACTGGCGCCGCGACCCCCGGCTGTTGCGCGCCTACTCCTGGCTCACCGCGCTCTGGGCCGCCTCGTTCTTCCTGCGCGCCGGCGTGCAGTGGGTGCTCTACCGGGCCGACGAGGTGGAGCTGCTCGGCACCGCGTCGGTCGTGCTCGGCCTGCCGCTGACCGCCGTCGTCCTCGTGATCACGCTGTGGGTCGTCGCGCGGCTGCACCGGCACCGCACCCCCCCGGCTCCACCCGAGGCCTGAGTGCATGGCCCCCCTTGCAGGGGCCCGCCGCGAGCCTGCGAGCGGTGGGGGGCAAGGGCTCCACGCTCAGGCGCGGATGCTGCCGGGGCCCTCCGGGGCGAAGACGTACTGCAGCTCCTCCTCGGTGTCGCCGTGCGACACGAACAGCAGCTCGTCGCCGGACTCCAGCGGCTCGTCGGGCGACGGTGTGATCACCCGGTCGCCGCGGAGGATGGTCGTGAGCACCGTCTCGCGGGGGAGCGGCACCTCGCGCAGCGGGCGCCCGACCCAGGCGGTGTCGTCGCCGAGGGTGATCTCGACCAGGTTGGCCGCGCCCTTGCGGAAGCTCATGAGGCGGACGACGTCGCCCACGGTCACCGCCTCCTCGACCAGCGCGGCCAGCACCCGGGGGGTGGAGACCGCGACGTCGACGCCCCACGCCTCGGTGTAGAGCCACTCGTTGCGCGGGTCCTTGACCCGGGCGACCACGCGGCCGACCGCGAACTCGGTCTTGGCGAGCAGCGAGACGACCAGGTTGGCCTTGTCGTCGCCCGTGGCGGCGACGACGACGTCGCAGGTGGCCAGCTGTGCCTCCTCCAGGGAGGAGACCTCGCAGGCGTCGGCCTGCACCCACTCCGCGCCCGGCACCGAGCGGGTGCGGACCTTGCGGCCGTCCTTCTCGATGAGCATGACGGCGTGGCCGTTCTCCAGCAGCTCCGTGGCGATGGAGCGGCCGACCGCGCCGGCTCCCACGATCGCGACCCGCATCAGTGCCCGCCTTCCTGGGGGCCGCGCTCGACGACCTCGTGCACCCGCGCGGTCAGCTCGTCGGTGACCGCGACGACCAGCTGGTCGCCGTCCTGCAGGACCGTGGTCGGCGTCGGCAGCTGGGCCTCGCCGAACCGGGTGAGCCAGGCCGCCCGGGCGCCGGTCGCCGCCTCGAGGGCGGCCAGCTTGCGGCCCACCCAGCGGTCGGTGACGGTCACCCGCACCAGCAGCACCTGCCCGGTCGGCTCGCGCCACAGCTCGCTCACCTTGACCGACAGCAGCTCGCGGAGCAGCCGGTTCACCGTCCACGGCACGGTGGCGACGCTCGGGATGCCCATGCGCTCGTAGACCTCGGCCCGCTTGGAGTCGTAGATCCGCGCGACGACGTGCTGGACGCCGAAGGTCTCCCGCGCCACCCGGGCGGAGATGATGTTGGAGTTGTCGCCGCTGCTCACCGCGGCGAAGGCGCCGGCGGAGTCGATGCCGGCGTCCAGCAGGGTCTGGCGGTCGAAGCCGAGCCCGGTGATCTGACGGCCGGCGAACTCCGGGCCGAGCCGGCGGAAGGCCTCGGGGTCCTGGTCGATCACGGCCACGCTGTGCCCGATCTGCTCCAGGCGCCGGGCGATGGCGGAGCCGACACGGCCGCAGCCCATCACGACCACGTGCACGCGTCACTCCCCGGAGCTCCCCGGTGGCGCCGGCGCCGACCGCCCGCGCATCACCGGCCGCGAAGCTACACCCGCCGGGCCCCCGGCAGCGGGCAGGACGCCGGTATCCCCCCTCGGGGCCAGGTGGCCCGAGTCACGCCCGCGGCGGCCCCGCGCGTCCGTACCATCGCGCCGTGCCGAACCTGTCCGATCTCGGACAACTCCCGAAACGCCTCGTCCTCGGCCGCCCCGTACGCAGCGACCGGGCGGGGGAGTCGTTGCTCCCCAAGCGGCTCGCGCTGCCGATCTTCGCCAGCGACCCGCTCTCCTCGGTGGCCTACGCCACGCAGGAGATCCTCATCGTCCTGACCCTGGCGGGGACGGCGTTCCTGTTCTTCGCCCCCTGGATCGCGATCGGCGTCGTGGTGCTGCTGACCACGGTGGTGCTCTCCTACCGGCAGGTCGTGCGCGCGTACCCGTCGGGTGGCGGCGACTACGAGGTGGCGGTCAAGAACCACGGGCAGTGGGCCGGCGTGACGGTGGCCAGCGCGCTGCTCGTCGACTACGTCCTCACCGTCGCCGTGTCGGTGTCGGCCGGGACCGACAACATCATCTCCGCGTTCCCCGAGCTGAACGAGTACCGCGTTCCCATCGCCCTGGCACTCGTGGCGCTGCTGGCGGCGGTCAACCTGCGCGGCGTCCGCGAATCGGGCCGGACCTTCGCGGCGCCGACCTACCTCTTCATCACCGGCATCATGATCATGGTCGTCACCGGCCTGCTGAAGTACTTCGTCACCGGGGGCGGCCTGGTCGCGGAGAGCGCCGCGTGGACCGTGCTGCCCGAGCCCGGCTACGAGGAGGTCACCGGGCTGGCGCTGATCTTCTTCGCGCTGCGCGCCTTCGCCTCCGGCTGCACCGCGCTCACCGGCGTCGAGGCGATCGCCAACGGCGTCCCGGCCTTCCGCCCGCCCAAGGGCCGCAACGCGGCGACCACCCTCGCCCTGATGGGCGGCATCGCGGCCACGATGTTCGCCGGCGTCACCGCCCTCGCCCTGCTCGCCGACGTGAAGTACGTCGAGCACACCTGCGACCTGGTCGGATTCCCCGGGGACTGCGAGACCGACCCCCAGCGCACCGTCATCGCCCAGCTGGCCGCGGCCACCTTCGGCGGCGACACCTCGTTCGGCTTCTTCTACGTCCAGGCCGCCACGGCGCTGGTCCTGATCCTGGCGGCCAACACGGCGTTCAACGGGTTCCCGCTGCTGGGCAACGTGCTGGCCCAGGACCGGTTCATGCCGCGGCAGCTGCACACCCGGGGCGACAAGCTCGTCTACAGCAACGGCATCCTGCTGCTCGCCGGCTTCGCCGGGCTGCTCATCCTCGCCTTCGACGCCGACGTCAACCGGCTGATCCAGCTGTACATCGTCGGCGTCTTCACGAGCTTCACGCTGGGGCAGACGGGCATGGTGCGGCACTGGAACCGCGAGCTGCGCAGCGTCACCGACCCGGGGACGCGGGCCCGGATGCGGCGCTCGCAGGCCATCAACGCCGTCGGCGGCACCCTCACCGGCGTCGTGCTGGTGATCATCGTGACCACCAAGTTCACCCACGGGGCCTGGCTGGTGCTGCTGGCGATGCCGGTCCTCGTCGTGCTGATGAAGGGCATCAACCGGCACTACTGCCACGTGTCGGAGCAGCTGGAGCCCGACACCGACGCCCGCACCCTGCCGAGCAAGGTGCACGCCGTCGTCCTCGTCTCCAAGGTGCACAAGCCGACGCTCCGGGCGCTGGCCTTCGCCCGCGCCACCCGCCCGGACGCGCTGACCGCGCTCACGGTCAACGTCGACGACGGCGAGACCCGTGCGCTGCAGGCGGACTGGCAGCGCTACGACATCCCCGTCCCCCTCACGGTCCTGGAGTCGCCGTACCGGGAGATCACCCGCCCGGTGCTCGACTACGTGAAGGGCATCCGGCGGGACAGCCCGCGCGAGCTGGTGGTGGTCTTCGTGCCGCAGTACGTCGTCGGCCACTGGTGGGAGAACGTGCTCCACAACCAGAGCGCGCTGCGTCTGCGCGCCCGCCTGCAGTTCCAGCCCGGCGTGATGATCACGACCGTGCCGTGGCAGCTGGAGAGCTCGGTCGGCCACGACGACGACGGGCGGCGCGGCGGCCCCGCCCCGGGCGACCTGCGCCGCGGCTTCACCGACGACGAGGTGGACGTGACGCCGTATGGGTAAGGACCCCGGCGCCCCCCACGCCTCGCAGGCTCGGCGCGGGCCCCTGCGCCGGGGCCGTTCCAGTGCGTCACGTTCCGGCACGTCGCCGGACAAGGGTCTCGGGTGGGTGGGCCGGGAGTTCGAGGTGGCCGTCGGGCCGGTGGCGCACGGGGGGCACTGCGTCGCCCGGCACGAGGGCCGGGTGGTGTTCGTGCGGCACACGCTGCCCGGCGAGCGGGTGCGCGTGCGGGTCACCGAGGACCGGCACCCCGGCTTCTGCCGCGCCGACGCCGTCGAGGTGCTGGAGGCGGCGCCCGCCCGGGTCGAGCGCCCCTGCCCCTACAGCGGCCCGGGGAAGTGCGGCGGGTGCGACTGGCAGCACGTCGACCCCGCCGAGCAGCACCGGCTGAAGGCGTCGGTCGTGCGCGAGCAGCTGGTGCGGCTCGGTGGCCCGGACGCCGGCGACCCCGTGGTCGCGGGCCTGGTCGTCGAGGAGCTCCCGGGCGGGGCGCTGCGCTGGCGGTCCCGCGCGCGATTCGCCGTCGACGGCGCCGGCGCCCCCGGCCTGCGGCGGCACCGCTCGCACGACGTCGTGCTCCTCGACGACTGCCCGATCACCGTGGAGCCGGCCGCGCAGGCGGTGCTGGGACGGCGCTGGCCGGGTGCGGGCGCCGTCGACGTCGCGATCGACTCGACCGGCGCGGTGACCACCGTCCCGCTGGACCGCCGCGGCCGGCCGCGGCGCGCCGAGGTGCGGCGCGCGGGGGAGGAGCTCCCCGCCGAGCCCGCCGGCCGCGCCGAGCGGCGGGCCGGGGGCCGGGACTGGGAGGTCGAGGGCACCGGCTTCTGGCAGGTGCACCCCGCCGCCGCCGACGCGCTGGTGGACGCCGTCGCCGGGTTCGCGGCCGTGACGGCCGGGGAGACGGTGCTGGACCTCTACGCGGGGGCCGGGCTGTTCGGCGGCGCGCTGGCCCCGGGCGTGGGTGCGGGCGGGCGCGTCGTCTGCGTCGAGGCCGACCCCGGCGCCTGCGCGGCCGCGGACGCCAACCTCGCCGACCTGCCCCAGGCCGAGGTGTGGCAGGGCGAGGTGGACGCCGACGGGCTCGCCGAGCTGCTCGCCGAACTGGGCTCCGGGCCGGACGTCGTCGTCCTCGACCCGCCCCGCGCCGGTGCCGGGACCGCGGTGAGCCGGCTGCTCGCCGGGAGCGGCGCGCGGGCCGTCGTCTACGTGGCCTGCGACCCCGCTGCGCTGGGGCGCGACGTCGCCGCGTTCGCCGCCGCCGGGTACCGGCTGGCCGCGCTGCGCGGCTTCGACGCCTTCCCGATGACCGCCCACGTGGAGTGCGTCGCGCTGCTGGTCCCGGCCGCGTAGGGCCAGGACGCCCGGCGGGACGTGGCGGTTCGGCGACGGAGGACCACTCCCGTCGCACCCGTCACACGCGTCGTCCGGCCGCCGGGTCGTCTGCGTAGCGTCCGCCCTGTGACGAGGGGAGATGCGATGCAGAGCACGACCGCCCACCCGCACGTGGCCGCCGCCCGCAAGCTCCTGGCGCTCGGGTGGTGGTTCGTCGCCGCCGGTGCCGCGCTGGCGCTGGGGCTCGAGGTCGAGGACGGCGTCTCCCTCTGAGCGAGCTCGGGGTGGTGCGCTCGGCGCCCTCCGGCGGCCCGCCGCACCCGCCCGGCTGCTCGCGCGGTGACCCGCCTCGCTACGGTCAGGGGGTGCCCACGTGGGAATACGCCTCGGTCATCACCGCCAACGATGCGGAATCACAGCGGGCCGGCGTGAGCGTCAAGCTCCCCGGCGGACAGTCGGAACGCCAGCAGGGCGACACCAGCTCGGTGCTCAACAAGCTCGGCGCCGAGGGGTGGGAGCTGGTCAGCTACCACTCCAGCGGCGCCGGCACCTGGGGCTTCGAGCAGTTCTGGCTCAAGCGCCAGTCCTCCTGACCCGACACGGCCACCTGTCGAACAGCTGTTCGACGACTGGGGCAGAATGGCGCCGTGGACGTCGCAGTGCCGCCGGGCTGGCCGGAAGAGGTGCGCCCGCCCGGCGCGCCTGACTGGGAGCGCACCGCCGTCGCCTGGCTGTTCGACCTCGTGCCGCCGGACTACCGCGCGCACGAGGTGCTCCGCCGGTACCCGGTGCTGCTCGCCCGGTTCGCCGGCGACCACGTCGCCGCCGGACTCGAGGCCGCCCGTGCCGGCTGGCGCACCCTGCGGGTCGAGCTCGCCGACCAGCTTCCCCCCGAGGCCATCGAGGCGGCGATGGGCGCCTACGAGCGCGAGGGCGCCCGGCTGGCCGCGGCCGCTCGCGGGGTGGAGGTCGTCGGAGGCGCGTTGCGCGGGGAGCGGTGGGTCCCGCGCCTGTGAGCTGCATCTGCGGCACCCGCTCGACCGGAAGTACGGGGCAACCGCAGTTACAGTGGATCGGCGGCGCTGACCAGCTCCGCCCGACCGAGAGGACACCGCCGCACCGTGCCGCTCCTGCGATCGCTGCGGGGCCCGGAAGACGTCAGGGCCCTCGAGTCCGAAGCGCTGCCCGCCCTCGCCGCGGAGATCCGTGACGCCCTGGTCACCAGCGTGGCGAGGACCGGTGGCCACCTCGGCCCGAACCTCGGCTGCGTCGAGCTCACCATCGCCCTGCACCGGGTGTTCGAGTCCCCGCGCGAGCCGATCGTGTTCGACACCGGTCACCAGTCCTACGTGCACAAGATGCTCACCGGCCGGGTCGAGGGCTTCGAGCGGCTGCGCCAGCGCGGCGGTCTGTCGGGCTACCCCAGCCGCACCGAGAGCGACCACGACTGGGTGGAGAACAGCCACGCCTCGACGTCGCTGTCCTACGCCGACGGCCTGGCCAAGGCCTTCGCCATCCGGGGTGACTCGCGGCCCGTCGTCGCCGTCATCGGCGACGGTGCCCTCACCGGCGGCATGGCCTGGGAGGCGCTGAACAACATCGCCGCGGCGCAGGACCGCCCGGTCGTCATCGTGGTCAACGACAACGGCCGCTCCTACTCGCCGACCATCGGCGGGGTCGCCGACGCGCTGGCCACGCTGCGGCTGCGCCCTGGCTACGAGCAGGCGCTGCTGCAGGTGCGCCAGGCGCTGCACCGGGCCCCCGTCGTCGGTTCGGCCCTCTACGACGCGCTGCACGCGATCAAGAAGGGCCTCAAGGACGTCCTCTCGCCGCAGGGCATGTTCGAGGACCTGGGCATGAAGTACGTCGGCCCGGTCGACGGCCATGACGTGCGCGCGATGGAGTCCGCGCTGCGGCGGGCCCGCTCCTTCGGCGGCCCGGTCATCGTGCACGCCGTCACCACCAAGGGGTTCGGCTACCCGCCGGCCGAGACCGACCAGATCGACGCCTGGCACGCGACGGGCGTCTTCGACCCGGACAGCGGCGCGAGCGTGCGCAAGACCGGGCTGGCCTGGACCGATGCCTTCGCCGACGAGCTGGTGCGGGTCGGCGCCGAACGCCCCGACGTCGTCGCCATCACCGCCGCGATGCTGCACCCGACGGGCCTGGCGCCGTTCGCCGAGCGGTTCCCCGAGCGCACCTTCGACGTGGGCATCGCCGAGCAGCACGCCCTCACCTCGGCCGCGGGCCTGGCGATGGCGGGGTTGCACCCGGTCGTCGCCGTCTACTCGACCTTCCTCAACCGGGCGTTCGACCAGCTGCTCATGGACGTCGCGCTGCACCGCCAGCCGGTGACGGTGGTGCTCGACCGTGCTGGCGTCACCGGTGACGACGGCGCCTCGCACAACGGCATGTGGGACATGTCGATCCTCTCGGTCGTGCCCGGGCTCGCCCTGGCCGCGCCGCGCGACGAGGCGACCCTGCGCGAGGCGCTGCGCGAGGCCGTCGACATCACCGACGGCCCCTCCGTCGTGCGCTTTCCCAAGGGCTCGCTGCCCCCGGACATCCCGGCCGTCGAGCGGCGCGGCCCGGTGGACGTGCTGCGCCGCGGCAGCCGGGCGGAGGTGCTCCTGGTCGCCGTCGGCTCGATGGTGCCGATGTGCCAGGCCGTCGCCGAGCGGGCCGCCGACCACGGCATCGAGGTGACCGTCGTCGACCCGCGCTGGGTGCTCCCGGTCTCGGCCGAGCTGGTCGAGCTTGCCGCCGGGCACCGGCTGGTCGTCACCGTCGAGGACGGCGGCCGGGCCGGGGGCGTGGGCACCACGCTGAGCCAGGCCCTGCAGGACCGCGACGTCGACGTGCCCGTGCGCACGCTGGGCCTGCCGCAGCAGTTCTTCGAGCACGGCAGCCGCGGGCAGGTGCTCGCCGACGCCGGGCTGACCGAGCAGGACGTCGCCCGTCGGATCGCGGAGTGGACGGCCCGGCTGGCCGAGCGCTCCGAGAGCCCCGTCGTCGAGTCGGTCGAGGGCGGGCGATGACCGTCATCGCCGAGATCCAGGTGGCGCCGTCGCCACCCGGCACCGCGGAGGACCCGCACGCGCACGTCGAGGCGGCGATCGCCGTCATCCAGTCCTCCGGGCTGCGTCACGAGGTGGGGGCGCTGGGCACCACCCTCGAGGGCGAGGCCGACGAGGTGTGGGCGACGCTGCGCGCCGCGCACGAGGCGATGCTGGCCGCCGGCGCCGCCGGTGGGCTCTCGCACATCAAGGTCGCCTCGGTGGACCGCACGATGGACAGCCTCACCGCCAAGTTCCGCTGAGCCCACCGCGAGGCTCGCCGCCCGGCCGCGCCACGCCGGCCGTCGTCCTCCCGCACCGCAGAGCGTCCTCCCTCACCGTGCACCGTGAGGGAGGACGCTCCACGATCAGGGCACCTGATCCCAGCAGAGGTTCAGGCGGCGACAGGTCGAGGTCGGCGCCTTCCGGCCGGGGTCAGCGCGGCTAGAAGGACCGCTTGGTCAACCGCCAGACCTGCCCGTCGCTGTCCGGTGCGCCGATCCCGGTGCCGGGGGAGAGCGAGTTCACCGACACGTACACGTTCCCGGGCTGGTCGACGACCACGCCCGCCGGCGAGGGGACGGGCAGCGTGGCCCGTGCGCCGTTCTTCGGCACGAACACCATCTGACCGGCCCGGTCGGCACCGCCGAACAGCTCGCTGACGTACAGGTTGCCCGCCTGGTCCTGCGCAGCACCGGTCACCCCGGTGAAGCCGGTCCAGGTCTGCTGGATGGCCCCGGTCCGGCGGTCCAGCTCCCAGACCCGGCCAGCACCGGGAACCAGCGATCCCAGGCCCCCCACGATGACGTCCCCGTCCCGGCTGAAGGTGAGGGCCGTCGGGACCGGGTCGCAGGAGTAGCTTTCGTCCTGATTGAGCCGGGTGTCGCAGCCGCCACCGGTGATGGTCGGCAGGACGGCGAACACGCTGATCACACCGCTACCGTCGACGGCGAGGACGGCGTTGGCGGCGGCGTCGGCCACCAGCACCCGGTCGCCCAGGTCGAGCACCCCGTACGGGTTCGACTCGAAACCCTGGCCGTCCGGGTCGTTCGCCTCCTCGAAGGCACGGATGTCGGCGACCACGACGGCCGGCTGGCCCGCCGCCGCGCGCAGCAGCTTCCCCTCCTGCTCCTTCGGCAGGCCGGTGATGCCGTCCGGCACGTCGACGTCCTTGGCGACGTAGATCCGGTCCAGGGACCGCGCGCTCGCCGAGTCGTTGCCGGTGGCGCCGATCCCGGACGGACCGGCCTCGGACAGCAGGCCGGTCACCACGCGCTCCGCGGTGACCCCCTGGACCTTGCTCGGGCGCCGCACGATGCTGACCGCCCCGGTGGTGCCGACGCAGACCTGTTCCCCGCCCACGACGGCACAGTCGCTGCCGCCGATCCCGGACTCCGCGATGACCAGGATCCCGTCATCGGTGAGGTCCAGCTGCCGCGGGTTGTCCAGGTGCCGCGCGACCGGCACCGGGGCCAACCGTGAAGCGTCGGCGGGCGCGGCGACGGCGGGACTGATCCACAGCGTCGTGATCGCCAGGCCGGTGGTGGCAGCTGCACATGCGAGACGTCTCATCAATACCCCTAGCCAGTCGAGGAGCTGGGCCGTCGGAACGGACCAGCGCGAGGACGCCGAACGTTGGCAGGGGGATCCGGGCTGGTCAACCGTCCAGGGCGCGGTGCGGTGGAGGCTGGTCGCGGGCTATACGGCGGGTCGGTGTTCCTCCCTCACCGCAGAGGGTCCACCCTCACCCCACACCGTGAGGGAGGACCCTCCACGATCAGGGCACCTGATCCCAGCGGGGGTCAGGCGGGGAGGGAGGCGACGCCCTCCGGCAGGAAGCGGGAACCGGTGACCTTCTCCGAGACGCCGGTGCGGTCCAGGTAGGCGGAGATGCCGCCCAGCCAGAACGGCCACCCGGCGCCGAGGATCATGCACAGGTCGATGTCCTGCACGGCCTGCACGACGCCCTCGTCCAGCATCAGCCGGATCTCCTGCGCCAGCGCCTCGAGGGCACGCGCGCGCACCTGCTCCTCGGTGAGCGGCTCCTCGCCGGCGAAGGCGTCCGCGAGCTCGGGGTCCACGACGCCGGGCTCGGTGAAGACGCTGGTCAGGCCGAGCTCGACGATCCGCCTGAGCCCCTCGCCGACGGCGAACCGGTCGGGGAAGGCCTCGTGCATCCGCTCGGCGACGTGCAGCGCCACCGCCGGGCCGACCAGCGAGAGCAGCTCGAACGGCGTCATCGGCAGGCCCAGCGGGTCGAGCGCCCTCTCGGCGACCCGCACCGGCGTGCCCTGCTCCACGGCGGCGGTGACCTCGCCGAGAAAGCGGGTGAGCAGCCGGTTGACCACGAACGCCGGGGCGTCGGCGACCAGCACGCACGACTTCTTCAACGACTTCCCGACGGCGAAGGCGGTGGCCAGCGTCGCGTCGTCGGTCTGTTCCGCGCGCACCACCTCCAGCAGCGGGAGGACGGCGACCGGGTTGAAGAAGTGCAGCCCCACCACGCGTTCGGGGTGCTCCAGCTTCGCCGCCATCTCGGTCACCGACAGCGCCGAGGTGTTGGTGGCCAGCACGCACGTCGCGGACACGACCGCTTCGACTTCACGGAACACCTGCTGCTTGACCGACATCTCCTCGAAGACGGCCTCGATGACGAGGTCGGCGTCGGCGAAGACGTCCTTGGACAGCGACCCGGTGACCAGGCCCTTGAGCTGGTTGAGCTTGTCCCGGCTCAGCCGGCCGCGGGCAGCCAGCTTGTCGAGCTCGCCGTGCACGTAGGAGACGCCCTTGTCCACGCGCGCCTGGTCGACGTCGGTGAGGACCACGGGCACCTTCAGCTGCCGCACGAACAGCATCGCCAGCTGGGAGGCCATGAGCCCGGCGCCGACCACGCCGACCTTGGTGACCTTGCGGGCCAGCTTCCGGTCGGGAGCGCCGGCCGGCCGCTTGGCCCGCTTGTTCACCAGGTCGAACGAGTAGAGCGAGGCCCGCAGCGGGTCGCTCATGAGCAGCTCGGTGAGCGCCTCGTCCTCGGCCGAGGTGCCGGCGGTGAAGGCGTCGCCCGCGATGCCGTTGCGGGCCAGGTCGAGCAGGTCGACCGAACGGACGGCGCCCGGGGAGGCGTTGCGCGTCCGGGCGGCGACGATGCCGCGGGCGCGGGCGATCGCGTCGTCCCACGCCGAGCGGTCGACCTCCGGACGGGAGACAGGCGCGGAGCCGTCGAGCACGCCGACGGCCCACTCGAGCGAGCGCTCGAGGAAGTCGGCCGGCTCGAAGAGCGCGTCGGCGATGCCGAGCTTCGCGGCCTCGGCCGCCGGCGTCATCTTGTTCTGCGCCAGGGCGTTCTCGACGATCACCGTGACGGCGGGGTCGATGCCGATCAGGTTCGGCAGCAGCTGGGTGCCACCCCAGCCCGGCACCAGCCCGAGGAAGACCTCGGGGAAGCCGACCGCCGCGCCGGCGCTGATCGTCCGGTAGTGGCAGTGCAGCGCAAGCTCCAGGCCACCGCCGAGGGCCACGCCGTTGACGAGCGCGAACGTCGGGATCGCCGAGTCCTTGAGCCGCCGGAAGACCCGGTGGCCGGTCTCGGCGATCTCGCGCGCGGCGGCGGCGTCGGTCACCGACGGGACGCCGGAGAGGTCGGCGCCGACGGCGAAGACGAACGGCTTGCCGGTGACGGCGATCGCCGCCGGTGCGGGGGAGTGCGCCGCGATCTCGTCCAGCGCGGCGTCCAGGGACGCCAGGCCGCCGGGGCCGAAGGTGGAGGGCCGGGTGTGGTCGTGCCCGTTGTCGAGCGTGATCAGCGCGATCTCGCCGACCAGGCCCGGGTGGGTCAGGAAGCGCACCTTGGCGGCGGTCACGACCTCGTTCTCGAAGACGGCGTTCGTCACTTCTGGAACCCCTCCCAGTTCGGGTTCTCCCAGATCACGGTGGCGCCCATGCCCAGGCCCACGCACATGGCGGTGAGGCCGTACCGGACGTCGGGGCGCTCGGCGAACTGGCGGGACAGCTGGGTCATCAGGCGGACGCCCGAGGAGGCCAGCGGGTGGCCGACGGCGATGGCGCCGCCCCACGGGTTGACGCGCTCGTCGTCGTCGGCGATGCCGAAGTGGTCCAGGAAGGCGAGCACCTGGACGGCGAAGGCCTCGTTCAGCTCGAACAGGCCGATGTCCTCGATGGTGAGAGCGGTGCGGGCCAGGGCGCGCTCGGTGGAGGGCACCGGGCCGACGCCCATGATTTCGGGCTCCACCCCCACGAAGCCGTAGCCGACCAGCCGCATGCCGACGTTCAGGCCGAGCTCCTCGGCGACGTCCTCGGCGGCCAGCAGGCAGCCGGTCGCGCCGTCGTTGAGGCCCGCGGCGTTGCCGGCGGTCACGTGCCCGTGCGGGCGGAACGGCGTCTTGAGCGTGCCGAGGCCCTCGAGGGTCGTCTGCGGCCGCGGCGGCTCGTCGACGGTGGCCATGCCCCAGCCGTGCTCGGCCGAGCGGGTGGCGACGGCGACCAGCTCCGGGCCGATCTTGCCGTTGGCGAGCGCCTTGGCGTACTTCTGCTGGCTGGCCAGCGCGAAGGCGTCGGCGCGCTCCTTGGTCAGGTGGGGGAACCGGTCGTGCAGGTTCTCCGCGGTCGAGCCCATGACGAGCGCGGACTCCTCGACCAGCTTCTCGCTGAAGAACCGCGGGTTCGGGTCGGCGCCCTCGCCCATCGGGTGGCGGCCCATGTGCTCCACGCCGCCGGCGATGGCGACGTCGTAGGCGCCGAAGGCGATGCCGCTGGCGGTCGTCGTCACCGCGGTCATGGCTCCGGCGCACATCCGGTCGATCGAGTAACCGGGGACCGACGTCGGCAGGCCGGCCAGCAGCGCCGCGGTCCGGCCCAGGGTCAGGCCCTGGTCGCCGATCTGGGTCGTGGCGGCGATGGCCACCTCGTCGACGCGGTCGGCCGGCAGCGCCGGGTTGCGGCGCAGCAGCTCGCGGATGACGCGGACGACGAGGTCGTCGGCGCGGGTCTCGGCGTAGATGCCCTTCGGGCCGGCCTTGCCGAACGGGGTGCGCACGCCGTCGACGAAGACGACCTCACGCAGCGAGCGTGGCCGCCGCTCAGTGGAAGACACAGAACCTCCGCAGGTGTCGGAGCCGGGCCCGGGAGGGCGCGGCGGGCTACAAGTTACCCACCGGTAACCGCCTGGGCCAAGCGCGGCACGACCCCCGTCCGAGGGGGGTCCCGGATCACGGTCCGGCAACGGCGCGGGGCTGTGCTTGCGGTCACAAGCGGATGGCGCGCAAGATGACCCGCCGGAATTTCTCTGTAACCCCAACGAAATAGAGGTCCCTCTCATGGCGCGACGGCGCACGGTGACGACGGCGATCGCTGCGGCCCTGGTCTTCGGGCTGGCCGCGTGTGGTGGCGACGACAGCAGCGGTGGCAACGGCGGCGGCGGTGGCGGTGGCGAGGCCGCTGCGGGCAAGGTCGGCGTGATCCTCCCCGACACCGCCTCCTCGGCCCGCTGGGAGTCGGCCGACCGCCCGCTGCTCGAGGCCGCCTTCGAGGAGGCCGGTGTCGAGTACGACATCCAGAACGCGCAGGGCGACGCCCAGCGGATGAACACGATCGCCGAGCAGATGATCACCGAGGGCGTCACCGTCCTGGCGATCACGAACCTCGACTCCGCCTCGGGCGCCGCCATCCAGCGCCAGGCCGAGAGCCAGGGCGTGCAGACGATCGACTACGACCGGCTCACCCTCGGCGGCGAGAGCGACTACTACGTCTCGTTCGACAACACCGAGGTCGGCCGCCTGCAGGGCGAGGGCCTGGCCCAGTGCCTCGGCCCCGAGCCGGCGAACATCGCCTTCCTCAACGGCTCGCCCGACGACAACAACGCCACGCTGTTCTCGCAGGGTGCGCACGAGGTCCTGGACCCGATGGACCAGTACACGCAGGTCGCCGAGCAGGCCGTGCCGGAGTGGGACAACCAGCAGGCCGCCACGATCTTCGAGCAGATGTACACCCAGGCCGGCGGTGACATCCAGGGCGTGCTGGCCGCCAACGACGGCCTGGCCAACGCCGTCGTCTCGATCCTGGCCCGCAACAACGTGGCCGGGCAGGTGCCGGTGACCGGTCAGGACGCGACGGTCGAGGGGCTGCAGAACATCCTCGCGGGCGAGCAGTGCATGACCGTCTACAAGCCGATCGCCGACGAGGCCCAGGCCCTGGCCGACCTCGCCGTGGCCCTGGTCAACGGCGAGGAGCCCCAGGTCGACGGCTCGGTCGAGGACCCCGAGGGTGGCCGTGAGGTCCCCTCGGTGCTGCTCGAGCCGGTCTCGATCTTCCGGGACAACGTCAAGCAGGTCATCGACGACGGCTACCAGACCGCCGCCGACGTCTGCACCGGTGAGTACGCCGCTGCCTGCACGGAGCTCGGCATCTCCTGAGCCATCCGGCCGGGGCACCCGCACGGGTGCCCCGGCCGCGTGCTCCCGCCCTGCCGGCCCCGGCTCGCCCCGGGGCGGCGGGGCGCCCTATCGTCCCGCCCACGGTCGACCGACCGTTCCCTGCTGGAAGGACGCAGCGGTGTCCGCACCCGAACAGACCTCTCCCACCCCGACCCTCGAGCGGCCCACGCTGAGCCTGCGGGGGGTCAACAAGAGCTTCGGGGCCGTCCAGGTCCTGCACGACGTCCACCTCGACGTCTACCCCGGCAAGGTGACCGCGCTGGTCGGCGACAACGGCGCCGGCAAGAGCACGCTCATCAAGGCCATCGCCGGCATCCACCCGATCGACTCGGGCACCGTCGAGTTCGAGGGCGAGCCGGTCCAGCTGAGCGGCCCGCGCGACGCCGCCCGCCTGGGCATCGAGGTCGTGTACCAGGACCTCGCGCTCGCCGACAACCTCGACGTCGTCCAGAACATGTTCCTGGGCCGGGAGCGCAAGCGCGGCGTCCTCCTCGACGAGGCCTCCATGGAGGAGGCCGCGCGGGACACGCTGACCAAGCTGTCGGTGCGCACGCTGAAGTCGGTGCGCCAGCTGGTGTCCAGCCTCTCCGGTGGGCAGCGGCAGACCGTCGCCATCGCCAAGGCCGTGCTCTGGGAGTCCAAGCTCGTCATCCTCGACGAGCCGACCGCCGCGCTCGGCGTGGCGCAGACCCGGCAGGTGCTCGACCTCGTGCGGCGGCTGGCCGACACCGGTCACGCCGTCGTCTTCATCACCCACAACATGGTCGACGTGTTCGAGGTCGCCGACCGCGTCGCCGCCCTGTACCTGGGCCGCATCGCCGCCGACGTCCCGATCTCCGAGGTCGACCGCACCCAGGTCATCGAGCTGATCACCTCCGGCCGCTCCGGCGAGCTGGGGCTCGCGCCCGACGCGCTCGAGGACTGAGAGGACCCCCATGTCGAGCAACACCCTGACCGCCGCCGAGGCCAGCGGGCCGCACAAGCCGGCCGCGGGCTTCGAGGGCGACCGGCAGGACAACACCGTGGGCGGCGCCGTCCGCGGCTACCTGAACAAGCTGCGGGCCGGTGACCTCGGCGCGCTGCCCGCCGTCCTGGGCATCGTCGTGCTGGGCATCCTGTTCACGGTCCTGCGGCCGGGCACCTTCCTCACGCCGCTGAACCTCTCCAACCTGCTGGTCCAGTCGACGCCGATCATCGTGCTGGCGATGGGGCTGGTCTTCGTCCTGCTGCTGGGCGAGATCGACCTCTCCGCCGGTGTGGTGAGCGGGGTCTGCTCGGCGGTGCTGGCGCAGTTGCTGGTGCAGGCCGGGGTGGCCTGGCCGATCGCCGTCCTCGGCGCGATCGCCACCGGCGCCGTCATCGGCGTCTTCACCGGCAGCCTGGTGGGTCTGGTCGGCATCCCGTCGTTCGTGGTGACCCTCGCGCTGTTCCTCGGCTTCCAGGGCGTCACCCTGCGGCTGATCGGCCAGGGCGGCACCGTGCCCGTCCGCGAGCCGGTCATCCGGGCGCTGGCCAACGAGAACCTGCCGGTCACCCTCGGGTGGATCCTGGCCGTGCTCGTCGTCATCGCCTACGCAGCTGTCGAGTTCTGGCGGTGGCGGTCGCAGCGTTCCCGCGGGCTGGCCCACCAGCCGCTGGCCCTGGTCGTGCTGCGCATCGTCGTGATCGCCGCCGTCGTCTTCGCGGTGACGGCGATCCTCAGCGTCGACCGGGCCCTGGCGGCCACGATCGACCTGGCCGGCATCCCGTACGCGGTCCCGCTCGTCGTGGTCCTGCTGCTGGTCCTGACGTTCGTGCTGTCGCGGACCAGCTTCGGCCGGCACGTCTACGCCGTCGGCGGCAACGCCGAGGCCGCGCGCCGTGCCGGCATCAACGTCACCCGGATCCGCGTCCTGGCGTTCGTGATCTCCTCGAGCCTGGCGGCGATCAGCGGCATCCTCGCCACCTCGCGGCTGAGCTCGGTCACCCCTGACGCGGGCGCCGGCAACACCCTGCTCTACGCGGTCGGTGCGGCCGTCATCGGCGGCACCAGCCTCTTCGGTGGGCGCGGCCGGGCCCGGGACGCCGTCCTGGGCGGGCTGGTCATCGCGATCATCGCCAACGGGCTGGGCCTGCTGGGGGTCGCGGCGTACCTCAACTTCATCATCACCGGCGGCGTGCTGCTGCTGGCCGCGAGCGTCGACGCGCTCGCCCGCCGACGGGCCGCCACGGCCCGACGATGACCCCTGCCGCCCGCCGTGCTCAGCGCCGGCGGGCGGCAGGTGACCACGCCGACGCCGGCGCCACCCGCTCAGCGCGGGGGGCGCCGGCGTCGTCGTCCCGGCGTCCCGGCCCGCCCCGGGTCGTTCAGGCGCCCGGGTCGTTCAGGCGCGGGTGACGGCGTCCGCGAGCAGGTCGAGGGTCAGCTCGACCTGCCACTCGCGGGCGCCACCGGCCCGCAGCGCCTCGGCCACGGCGGCGCGCTCCCGCGGCTCCGGCGGGCTCCACATGATCCGGCGCACCAGGTCGGGGGAGAGGAGGTTCTCCACCGGCACGGAGTGCTTCTCCGACAGCTCGGCGAGCCCGGCCCGCACCACCTGCAGCCGGGTGGCGGCCGCGGGGTCGCGGTCGGCCCAGCGGTTCACCGGCGGCGGGCCGTCGCCGGGCCTGCTCTGCAGGGGCAGCTGGTCCTCGGGCAGCGCCTTGCCACGCGCGAGCGCGGTGTACCAGTGCGCCACCAGCCGGCGGTTGGCCCGGCCGCGGAAGACGGGCAGCTCCAGCAGGGCGCCCTCGTTCCTCGGGTCGGCCTGGACGGCGGCGACCATCGCGGAGTCGGGCAGCACGCGGCCGGGCGCGACGTCGCGCTTGCGGGCCAGCTCGTCGCGGGCCTCCCAGATCGCCCGCAGCATGCCCAGCTGACGGCGGCTGCGCAGGCCGTGCACACCCGACGTCCGCCGCCAGGGGTCCTGCCGCGGCGCGGGCGGGCCGGCGGCGAGGATCGCCTCGAACTCCTGCCGCGCCCACTCGGTCTTGCCCTGCTCCTCGAGGATGGCGGCCAGCGCGTTGCGCAGGTCGACCAGCACCTCGACGTCGAGCGCGGCGTAGACCAGCCACTCCTCGGGCAGCGGGCGGGTGCTCCAGTCGGCGGCGGAGTGGCCCTTCTGCAGCGAGAAGCCCAGCAGCGACTCGACGACGGCGCCGAGCCCCACGCGGGGCAGCCCCGCCAGTCGGGCGGCGAGCTCGGTGTCGAAGATCCGGGCGGGGACCAGGCCGATCTCGGCGAGGCAGGGCAGGTCCTGGTTGGCCGCGTGGAGCACCCACTCGGCGTCGGCGATCGCCGCCTGCAGCACCGAGAGGTCCGGCAGCGGGATGGGGTCCAGCAGGCCGGTGCCCGAGCCGTCGCGCCGCAGCTGCACCAGGTAGGCGCGCTGGCCGTAGCGGTAGCCGGAGGCGCGCTCGGCGTCGACGGCGACCGGGCCGGTGCCCGCGCGCAGCGCCTCGGCGTACTCGACCAGCTGCGTGGAGGTCTCGATGACCGGGGGGAGGCCGTCGCGGGGGGCGAGCAGCGGGATCGCCTCGGGGGTCTCGGCGGCCGCCGGGTCCTCCGGTGGCCGGGGAGTGGGCTCGGTGCTCAGTTGCCGTCCACCTTCTTGCCGGTCCTCGTCCTTCGGTCCACCGGCGCCCGGGCCGGGAGGGCGGCGACCGCGCCGATCCTGGGGAGGAGCACCGGCTCAACGGGCTCCGCGCCGCTGTGCCGCACCGATGTTAGAGAGTCTCGCTGCCGACCCGGTCGGAGGGACCCAGGAGGTGCACGCCGGGGGGCGGCAGACCGGCGGCGTTGCCCAGCACCTCGAGCCACGCCACCAGGTGCCGGTCGAGGTCGGAGTCCACGGCGGTCCAGGAGGCGCGGATCTCGACGTCGACCGTGTGCTCGGGGCCGGCCAGCTCGCCGAAGCGCGTCGACGCGGTCCGGGTGACCGTGCCGCCGACCGTGTGGTGCACCGCGCCGGCGTCACCGAGCGCGTCGGTCAGCCAGCTCCAGGCCACCTCGGAGAACATGGCGTCGTCCACCAGCTCCTCGTCGGTCCCGGCGGAGAGGTAGCCGACGCAGCGCGTGGTGCCGTGCCAGGCCTCGTGGCCGTCGGGGTCGAACAGGACGATGAACCGCGCGCTGGCGATCTCCACGTCGTCCTCGTCGTCGCCGGCCTCGGGATCGGGCACCCGGGCGCCCAGGGCGACGGCGTAGGGAGCCAGGCGCTGCGGCGCCGGGATGCGACCCAGCTCGATCTCGGGGCGCACCCGCACCGCGGCCAGCGACTCCAGGGCGGCGCGGAAGGCGGCCGGGACGTCGCCGTCCCGGTTCCCGTCCCCGGCGTCGGCCAGGTTGCGCGGCTCCACGTCCGCAGAGTAGGCCGGTGCGGGGCGGTGCGTCGCCGACGCGCCGCAGGCGGCCGGACGCGGCGCGGCGGTGCGACCCGGCGGTCTGGGAGGATCGGCGGTCGTGAGTCCCGCTCCCGCGTCGGCGTCCCCGGCCGATTCCGACCTCGTCCGTGCCGCACGCGGCCTCCCGGTGAGCCGCACCCCGGTCTGGTTCATGCGCCAGGCCGGGCGTTCGCTCCCGGAGTACCGGGCCCTGCGCGCCGGCACGGCGATGCTCGCGGCCTGCCAGGACCCCGACCTGGTCACCGAGATCACCCTGCAGCCGGTCCGCCGCCACCAGGTCGACGCCGCCATCCTCTTCTCCGACATCGTGCTGCCGCTGGTGGTGGCCGGGGTGGACATCGAGATCAAGCCGGGCATCGGGCCGGTCGTCGCGAACCCGGTGCGCACCGTGGCCGACGTCGACGCGCTGCCCGACCTCGGGCCCGACCAGCTCGGCTTCCTGCAGACGGCGGTGCGCTCGCTGGTCGCCGAGCTCGGCCCGACGCCGCTGATCGGCTTCGCCGGGGCGCCCTTCACCCTCGCCACGTACCTGATCGAGGGCGGGCCCTCCAAGGAGCACGCCCGCACCAAGGCGTTCATGTACGCCGAGCCGGAGGCGTGGTCCCGGCTGCTGCAGCGGCTGTCGCTGTCGGCGGCGACCTTCCTGCGCGCCCAGGTCGACGCCGGCGCCTCGGCCGTGCAGCTGTTCGACTCGTGGGCCGGGGTGCTCTCGGCTGCCGACTACGCCGAGCGCGTGCTGCCGCACTCGCGGGCGGTCTTCGACGGGCTCGGCGACCGGGACGTCCCCCGGATCCACTTCGGGGTGGGCACCGGGGAGCTGCTGCCGCTCATCGGCGACGCCGGCGCCGACGTCGTGGGGGTCGACTGGCGCGTCCCGCTGGACGAGGCCGCCCGCCGCGTGGGCCCGGCCCGCTCGCTGCAGGGCAACCTCGACCCCGCCGTGCTGCTGGCCGACCGGGCCACCGTCGAGCGGGAGGTCCGCCGGGTCGTCGAGCAGGCGAAGGGTGCCCGCGGGCACATCTTCAACCTCGGCCACGGCGTGCTGCCCGACACCGACCCCGACGTCCTCACCCGGGTCGCCGCGCTGGTGCACGAGCTGACGGGCTCGTGACCCGCCGGCTGGTGGTCGTCGGCGCCGGGATCACCGGCCTGGCCGCCGCCTTCGAGTGGCGCCGCCGCCGGCCCGACGACGAGATCGTCGTCCTGGAGGCCGGCGACCGCATCGGCGGCAAGCTGGACCGGATGGACCTGGCCGGGGCCTGGTACGACACCGGTGCCGAGGCGATGCTGGCCCGGGTGCCCGAGGCCGTCGCCCTCGTGGAGGCCCTCGGGTGGGGCGACCGGCTGGTGCCGCCGGCCACCACCCAGGCCTCGGTGGTGCTCCCCGAGGGCCGGTTCCCGCTGCCGGCGGGCACCCTCCTCGGCGTGCCGGCCTCGGCCGACGGGCTGGACGGTGTGCTGACCCCCGCCGGGGTGGCGCGGGTCCGCGCCGAGGCCGAGCTTCCGCCGCTGGAGCTGCCCGACGGCGACGTCACCGTCGGTGGGCTGCTGCGCGAGCGGCTCGGCGACGAGGTGGTCGACCGGCTGGTGGAGCCGCTGCTCGGCGGCGTCTACGCCGGCCGGGCGGACGAGCTGTCGCTGACCGCCACCATCCCGCAGCTGGCGGCGCACCTGCGCGGCGCCCGCTCGGTGCTCGAGGCCGTCGCGGCCGCCCGGGAGGCCGGGGGGCGCAGCCGCGGCGACGCCGACGGCCCGGTGTTCGTCACCGTCGACCGGGGAATCGGGGCGCTCCCCGCGGCGCTGGCCGAGGCGGCGCGGGCGGATGTCCGGCTCCGCACGCCGGCCCACGCCCTGCGCCGCACGGCGACCGGGTTCGAGGTCTCGGTCGGACCGGTCGCCGCGCCCGAGGTGCTGACCGCCGACGCCGTGCTCGTGACGGCCCCGGCGCCGAAGGCGGCACGCCTGCTCGGCGACGTCGCCGCGGACGCCGTCGAGCCGCTGCGGGGCATCCCGTACGCCTCGATGGCCGTGGTCGCCATGGCTTTCCCGGGCCAGGACGTCGACGCCGGGTCCGGCCTGCTCGTGCCGCCGGTGACCGGCCGGCTGGTCAAGGGCGTCACCGTCTCCTCGGCCAAGTGGCCGCACCTGGCCCGCGGCGGGGTGCTGCGGGTGCGCTCGTCGGTGGGCCGGTTCCGGGACGAGGAGCAGCTGCAGCGCCCCGACGAGGAGCTGGCCGCCGACGTGGTCGCCGACGTCGCGGAGCTGCTGGCCCTCGAGCGGCCGGAGCCGCTGCAGACCCGCGTGGTGCGCTGGGGTGGCGGGCTCCCGCAGTACCAGGTCGGCCACCCCGGGCGCGTGGCCGCGGTCCGGGCCGCGGTCGCCGGCGTGCCCGGCCTGGCCGTCGCCGGTGCCGCGTACGAGGGGGTGGGCGTACCCGCCTGCATCCGCGACGCGCACCGGGCCGTGGCCGCCCTCATCTAGGCGAGGTCCGGGCGGTCGACCCGAACGCGGGACCCGTGCCGGGGATCACGGGAGGCGCGGGCATCGGCGCGGCCCGGCCGGCGTTGGGTCTGCCGTGCGCACGCACCTGCACCAGAAGTCCATCGTCCCACCCGTCCCACCGGTCCGGTGCTTCAAGCACCACGTGTGGATGGCCGCCTGCTCCGACTGCCGCGCCGCTCGCGCGGTCCGGCCGTCGGAGGGGCGCGAGCAGCCGGCCCAGGCCGGCTGACGCCACCCCGCACCGGCACGGCCGACCCCCTCCGAGGGCCCCGATCGCACCGATCGGGGCCCTCGGTGTTCCCGCACCCGGGTGGGCCGCCCGGCACGGAGGGGCGAGCGGTGGTGCGGGACAATGGAGCGCATGAGCGAGGACCAGCGCAGCATCGGCAAGCGGGCCAACGAGCTGAACGACACCATCCGCTACACGATGTGGTCGGTGTTCAGGCTCGCGCGGCCGTTCGGTGACGAGCAGCGGAGCGCGGCCGCCGACGAGGCCGCCGCGCTGATCGAGGAGCTGGCCGGCAAGGACGTCGTCGTCCGCGGCACCTACGACGTCGCCGGGTTCCGCGCCGACGCCGACCTCATGGTGTGGTGGCACGCCTCGACCGCGGAGGCGCTGCAGGAGGCCTACACGCGCCTGCGCCGGACGGCGCTCGGCCGGCGGCTGGACCCGGTGTGGTCGCAGTTGGCGCTGCACCGCCCGGCGGAGTTCAACCGCAGCCACATCCCGGCGTTCCTCGCCGACGAGGAGCCGCGGCGCTACGTCTGCGTCTACCCCTTCGTGCGGTCCTACGAGTGGTACCTGCTGCCCGACGAGGAGCGGCGGGACATGCTGAAGGAGCACGGCATGCAGGCCCGGCCCTACCCCGACGTCCGGGCCAACACCGTCGCCGCCTTCGCCCTCGGCGACTACGAATGGATGCTGGCCTTCGAGGCCGACGAGCTGCACCGCATTGTCGACCTCATGCGCGACCTGCGCGCCAGCCGGGCCCGCCGGCACGTGCGCGAGGAGGTGCCGTTCTACACCGGCATCCGGAAGCCGATGGCGGAGCTGGTCCACGACCTGGCCTGAACACCCCGTCACACGCCTGAGGGCGGTCATCGAATGATCGATGACCGCCCTCAGGCGTAGGGGTGCGGCTACTCCGCCGGCTGCAACCGGATGGAGACGCTGTTGATGCAGTATCGGTCGCCGGTGGGCGTCTGCGGGGCGTCGTCGAAGAGGTGGCCCAGGTGGCTGTGGCAGGTGGCGCAGAGCACCTCGGTGCGGATCATCCCGTAGCTGCGGTCCTCGCGGAGGATGACGTTGTCCTCCGCGGAGGCCTTGTAGAACGACGGCCAGCCGCAGTGCGAGTCGAACTTCGTCTCCGAGCGGAACAGCTCGGCCCCGCACGCGCGGCACTCGTAGACGCCGACGGTCTTGGTGTCGACGTACTCGCCGGTCCACGCGCGCTCGGTGCCCGCCTGGCGGAGCACCGCGTACTCCTCCGGGGACAGCTGCGCCCGCCACTCCTCGTCGGTCTTGGTGACCTGGGGCTGCTGAGGGGAGGTCGTCATGCCTGGTCGAACGAGCGGCGCCGCACCACCATTCCCGGTGCTCAGCGGCCCAGCCCCGCGTCGCGGGCCCGCACGATGGCCTGCGCCCGGTCGGTGACCTGCAGCTTGGCCAGCACGTTGGACACGTTGTTGCGGACGGTCTTGGGCGACAGGTACAGCGCCGCCGCGATCTGCGCGTTGGACCGCCCGGCGGCGACCAGGTCGAGCACTCCCCGCTCGCGGGCGGTGAGCTGGGGGAAGACGGTCTCCGGCCCGGTCGGACCCGAGGCGAAGAACTCACCGATCCGCCGGGCGAGGGCGGCGCCGAACACCGCGCCGCCGTTGGCCACCGTCGTGATCGCCCGGACCACCTCCTCCTGGTCGGCGCCCTTGAGCAGGTAGCCGCGCGCCCCGGCCCGCACGGCGGCGAACACCGTCCCGTCGTCCTCGCTCATGGTCAGGACGACGATCCCCACCGACGGCGACGCCGAGGTCACCCGCCGGGTCGCCTCGATCCCGTCGATCCCCGGCATCTGCACGTCCATGACGACGACGTCGGGCTGCTCCGCGAGCGCGAGGGCCACCGCGGCCTCACCGTCGGCGGCGGTACCGACCACGGCGAGGCCCGGGACGGAGTCGAGCAGCATGGCCAGGCCGTCGCGGTAGACCGGGTGGTCGTCGGCGACCACCACCCGCAGCGGCTCGTCGTCCCCAGCGGGCTCACCCACGGTGCACCTCCTCGCTTCCGCGGACCGCTCCGCTCCTCGCTCCCACGCCCAGGCCGCCTCCGCGGTCGGTCCGCTCCTCGCTCGTACCTCGCTGCGATGCTCCCTCCCTGTCGGCAGCCGCCTCGCTGCGATGCTCACGGTCCTGTCCACTCGCCCTCCCCCCTCCGTCCGCGGGCAGGACCGCCCGCACCACCGTCCCGCCGTCCGGCGGGCACGACACCGTGCACCGGCCGCCGAGCTCGGCGGCGCGCTCGCGCAGCGACACCAGCCCCACGCCGGCCGGCGCGCCCTCCGGGATGCCGACGCCGTCGTCGGTCACCGTCAGGACCAGGGACCGGTCGGCGTCGCGGACCAGCTCCACCCGGCAGGTCGAGGCGCGGGCGTGCCGGGCGACGTTGGCCAGGGCCTCCGACGCGATCCGGTAGGCGGCGACCTCCACGGCGGCGGGCACGTCGTCGGCGGTCGGGTCCGCCTCGACCGTGGTGGCCGTGCCGGCGCCCAGCAGCCGGTCGGCCTGCTGGCGCACCGCCCCGGTCAGGCCGAGGTCGTCCAGCGCGGGCGGCCGGAGGTCGTGCACCAGCCGGCGGACGTCGGCCAGCGCGGCGGCGACGTCGTCCCGGGCCGTGCGGAGCAGCCGGTCGGCGTCCTCCGCGCGCCCGGCCGCGGCGAGGTTGCGGGCGGTGTCGATGCGCAGGACCACGGCGCCCAGGCTGGGGCCGAGGCCGTCGTGGAGGTCGCGGCGCAGCCGGCGGCGCTCCTCCTCGCGGGCGGCGACCAGCTCCTCACGGCTCTGCTGCAGCTGGGCGGCCAGCGAGCTGGCCCGCGCGGCGGCCGCGGCCTGGCGCACGACGTCGGCCAGCAGCCCCTCGTCGCGGGTGACCAGGTGCGCGCGGACGCCGTCCCGGGGCAGCAGGAGGCGCCCGACCTCCTCGCCGCGGTAGGCGATGGGCAGGGACCGCACCGCCGGTGGGCGCCGGCCGTGCTCGGCGACCAGCCGCTCGCCGCCCGCGTGATCCACCTCGACGCCGACGTAGGGAGACCGGAAGGCCTCCGCGACCGCCGCCGCGATCGCCACGAGCTGCGCCTCCGCGCCGTCGGAGCGCTCCAGCCGCGCGGCCAGCCCCGAGACCACCCGGTAGGGGTCGTCCCGCTCGCCGAGCACCCAGCGCCGGACCAGCCGCCAGAGCGGGGCTCGCAGCGGCACGTAGACGGCGGCGACGAGCAGCAGGGTCAGCAGGGTCGCATCGTGCTCGCCGAACCGGTCGCCGAGCAGCGCGCCGGCCGCGCCGAGCACCGCCAGGTCCAGCAGGACGACGCCGATGCCCAGGACGCCGTAGACCACCGTGCCGCCGAGGAGCCGGTCGATGTCCACCGCGCGCGGCCGCAGGATGCCGACGGCCACGGCGCCCCCGGTGAGCGCGACGGCGACCATCAGGGCCATCGCGCTCGGCTCGCCCGGCAGCAGGAGCGTGCTGAGCATGACGAGCAGGTCCACGACGGCGGCCCAGAGGAGCCAGCGCATCCGGCGACGGTCCTCGTTCGTGGCCCGGCGGTAGCGGAGGACCACCGAGGCCGCGGGCACGGCGATCCCCAGCACGGCGACGGGAAGGGCGATCCGCAGGAGGGGCAGGGTGACCGATTCGGGCAGCGGCAGGGTGGTGAGGTCGAGGTCCAGGGAGCGGTAGACCCCCGGCACCTGACCGTCGTCGGCGGTGAAGGCGACCTCCGAGGGGACCACCAGGAGGAGCGCCGGCAGCAGGGCGGTCGACGCGAGGCTGACGATCGCGACGGGCCTCCACCGCCCGCCCGGCAGCCGCCCGTCGGGGTAGAGGAGCAGCAGCAGCGGCAGCCCGAGCAGCAGGGCGGCGCCCAGCCGCTGCAGGAACCAGAAGGCGAAGCTCGCCCCGGGCAGCGCCGGGTCGTGCTGGACCGCGTACGCGAGCCACGACTCGGCGAGGCCGTCGACCGCCCAGAACAGCCCCGTGCCGGCGAGCACCCAGGAGACGGCGTTGCCCGGCGCCCGGAGGAGCAGCAGCGCCCCGGGGACGGCGACGGCGACACCGGCGAGCGCGGCCACCGAGCCGGGGGCGACGTCGACGGCGGCCCGCGCCGCGGAGGGCGTGAGCACGTCCAGGACGGCGGCGGCGGCGCAGGCGGCCAGCGACAGGGCGAGGACGGCCCAGGCGGCCGGCCGGCCGACCCGGACCCGGCGAGGTGGCGGCGGTGGCGGGCCCTGCGACCGCGACGCCCCGATCCGCCCGGTCGCCGGCGCCTGTGTCTGCACGCGCGCATCCTCGCCTGCCGGCGTCCCGGTCGTCACGGGGCAGTTGTCCCGGGTTCCCCGGGACAGTTCTCGGGACCCGATCGAGGGCGGCGGGCCCTGGGTGCCCGGGACGGGTTCCCGCGACCGTTCTCCCAGGCGGTGCACAGGGCACCGCACCTCACCACCGGAGACGTGATGTCCCTCAGCACCACCCCCGCCCCCGCCCGCACCGACGTCGCGGAAGCCCGCGGCGCGGTCCCCGGCGCCTCGACCAGCCTGGTCCGCCGCGCCGGCGTCGCCGTCGCCGCCGGCGCCGGGTCCTGGGCGATCGCCTGCGCAGCCCTCGGGACGACGCCGCCCGCCGGCACCTGGCAGGCGACCGTCGTCAACGTGGCGGCCGTGGCCTTCCAGGTCGGCCTGATGTTCCTGGTGACCGTGCAGATGCGGACCGGCGCCATCGGCACCGGCCGCCTCGCCCGGCGCCTCCTGCACGTGGAGCACGGCCTGCTGTCGGTGGCCATCGTGTCCTCGCTGATGTGGGCGTTCACGCCCGGGCTCTACGACACCGGCTTCTTCTTCGTGATCGACCTCTTCTGGCCGCTGTCCATGCTGGGCATGGCCGCCCTGGGGGTCCGCATCGCGATCGCCGGCCGCTGGCAGGGCATCGCCCGCTTCTGGCCGATGGTCGCCGAGAGCTGGGCGCCGGTCACCGTCCCGACCGCGTTCCTCCTGCCGGCGATCACCCAGTACGTGGGCGCCGCTCACCTGCTCGTCGGGTACGTCGTCCTGGGCGTCATCCTCGCCACCCGGCCGCACCTCACCGGGGCCCGTGACTGCTGACGGACCTCCTGCCCCCGCGACTCGCGAGCTCGCGGCGGGACCGTGCAGGAAGGCCCGGGTGCCCCGTCTCCCACGCGGGAGGCGGGGCACCGTCGTGCTCGGGGCCAGGGGGGAGACTGGGGGAGTGACCTCCGCCCCCCAGCCGCCCGGCGGCCTCCTGCCCGACGTCTGGTTCACCCGCGACCTGCCTGTGCTGCGGGCGATCGCCCGGCTGGTGGACGAGCCCAAGCACGGCGGCGCGCCCTACCTGCTCGGCTCGGTGGTCCCGGGCAGCGGGCTGCCGAAGGCGGACGTCGTCGCCGCGGCGAGGGCGCTGGCCTCGGCGGGCTACATCGAGCCGCTGACCAACCACGCCGGCGACATCGTCCGGATCACCGGGATCTCGGCGGAGGCCCGCCGGCTGGCCGGGCTGTGGCCGACCCCGCAGGGCGAGTGGGAGCGGCTGCTCGAGCAGCTGGCCGCCCGCGCCGCGAACGCGCCCACCGACGTGGAGCGGCAGCGCTGGCAGGCGTTCGCCGATGCGGCCCGCGGGGTCGGCGAGCACGACGGCGCGCTGCTCATGTCGGCGCTGATCGGCGGGTACGTGCCGCGCGCCCGCTGACCGGCCCGCGAACGACGACGCCCCCGCCCGGAGAACCGGACGGGGGCGTCGTGCTGATCAGGTGATCAGAGCGGGGTGACGTTCGCAGCCTGCGGGCCCTTCTGGCCCTGCTCGATGTCGAACGCGATCCGCTGGCCTTCATCGAGCGAGCGGTACCCGCTGGTCTGGATGGCCGAGTAGTGGACGAACACATCCGGTCCGCCGCCGTCGGGGGTGGCGAAGCCGAACCCCTTCTCCGCGTTGAACCACTTGACAGTTCCTTCGGGCATTGCTCGCTCCTAGCTGAGGTGGTGCATCGGGGTCCTGCCATAGCGCAGGGCCTTCCCGACGCGACAACCCTAGCGGCCCATGACCGGATCGGGACACCGGTGCGGCAGAACTGTGACCTGGGACTCCTTCCGCGGGTCGATGCGGAACCGCTCCGGTCTCAGAGCAAGTGGCCCGGATCCTCCGGGAACGCGGGCGCAACCCGTCGTCCCCGGCGGGGCCAGGCGGGCCCGTGGGCGCCGACGGAATACGTCCCGCGCACCGGCGTGGCGGCGGGCAGGGCGGCCGGCTCGGGACGCCAGGAACGGACGCCGATCGGTCGTTCGGCGAGGAGGACCGGGGCCGCCGGCGGATGCGGCACCGAGGCCCAGCGCCGGAGCCCGAGCTGGCCGGCCAGCAGGACGGCGAGCGCGATGGAGACGGTGAGGAAGGCGTCGGTGACCGCGGTGGCCACGTCGAGGGCGGTGATCCGGGGCCAGCCGATGGCCTCCAGCTGGTGGCCGACCATCTCGACGACGACGTACAGCACGCCGTACGCCAGCAACCAGATCCTCACCCGTGCTCCTCCGCCGTGGTCGACAGGTGCATCGACCACCGCTACCCCCCGCTGGAGCTCCGGGAGGCGTCCCGGGATCGCCGCTCACCCCTCCGGGGGAGCGGGACCGTCCGTGCGGAGGAGGACGGCCGGCGGGGGAGACGGTCCGCCCTGGTCTTGCGGTTTTCCTGCGGTTCCCTCCGCACCGCCGTGCGGCTCCTCGCCGACGGTGGGACCTGCCGGACGGATCCGGCGCACCACCGATCCAGGAGGACCGCCATGCAGCCGCTCGCCGCCTCGCCCGTGCCCACCCGCACCGCCGTCCCGGCCGGTGCCGTCTTCCTGCGCGACGTGGACGACCTGCACGACGCCGACCTGGACCAGCTGCTGGCCGACCGCCTGGCCGAGCCCGCCGGTGCGTTGCTCGCCGTGGTGATCGCGGCCCGGCTGGCGGAGCAGATCGCGCAGCCCGGGACGGCGCCGGCCGCCGGCCGGGTGCACGCGCTCCCCGCGACCGCGCACCGGCTCGTCGGCTGACCCCCGACGCACCTCTCGCGGCAGCGGTACATGTCCTGTTGCTCCCATCGACACCACCCCGTCTCATCGAGGCGTTGCGTCGACCCCTGGACCCGCGGGGCCAGAAGTGGGCGTCAGCGCACTCCCTCGGTCGGTGGCGGTTCGCGCCGACGATCCCTCCGTCGCCCGACGAGCGGATTCCTTCCACAGGTATCCGGAGGCGGCCGGCGCGTCAGAGCCTCGACCGCGTGGCGATGTCCACAGGACCGCCCAGCCGTTGCGGTTCCCGCAGGTGGCCGCGCCGGCCCCCGTCCGGGCACGACGGCGCCCGGGCGTCCCGTGCCCCCGTGGAGGACCACCACGACCGTGCCGGAGCAGGGGCCGGCCCGAGGAGAGCACCCAGGCCGACGTCACCCTCGTGGCGCGCGGGTTGACGGTCACGGCTCAGGTGGAGGTCTCCGACGAGATCACGCCCGGGGACCCGGTCGCCCTCCACCGGGTGAGCGGGTACGGAGAGCGCTCCCTCCGCGCGACGACCACCAGCGTCGGGGCCGGTGAGGAGCCGCTCTGGCACCTCGTGGCCACCGGCCCGGCCGAGCGCAGCCGGCGCCGCCGGACCGTCCGGGCCCGCCTGGAGGTCCCCGTCGTCCTCCCGTGGCTCGACGGGCTGCTCGTCGGCTGCACCGTGGACGTGCAGGGGCAGACCGTCCGGCAGCAGGTCGGGGCCGCGGTCGACTGATCCCCGCCCTCACTACCCGGCGGTCGCGGGGGGTTTCCGTGCCCGGCTGGGCTGCACCCGCATCGGCTCGCCCGGCATCTTCGGGTAGTCGGGGGGATAGGGCAGGTCACCGAGGCCCTCGTCGGCCTCCTGCTTCTCGAACAGCTCCAGCAGCGGCTCGATGCCGAAGGCGTGGTCGGCCAGCCCGGCGTGCTTGTCACCGACGGCGGCGAACCGGGCCGGCATGGTGCGGAGGTCGAAGTCGGTGGGGTGGACGTCGGGGAGCTCGTCCCAGTCGACCGGTGCCGACACGGGCGCGTGGGCCCGGGGCCGGATCGAGTAGGCCGAGGCGATCGTGCGGTCCCTGGCCATCTGGTTGTAGTCGATGAAGATCTTCTCGCCGCGCTCCTCCTTCCACCACGACATCGTCACCTGGTCGGGGAGGCGCCGTTCGAGCTCCCGCCCGAAGGCGATGACGGCGTGCCGCACCTCGGTGAAGGTCCACCGCGGCTGGATCGGCACGTAGACGTGCACACCACGGCCGCCGGAGGTCTTCGGCCACCCCTCCATGCCGTACTCGTGCAGCAGCGCCCGCACGTGGGGGGCGACGCGGACGGCGTCGGAGAAGTCGGTGCCCGGCTGCGGGTCCAGGTCGATGCGGATCTGGTCGGGCGACTCGACGTCGTCCCGGCCCACCGGCCAGGGGTGGAAGGTCAGCGTGCCCAGGTTGGCGCACCAGGCGACGACGGCGACCGAGTCGGGCGCGATCTCGTCGGCGGTGCGCCCGCTGGGGAAGGTGATGTGCGCCGTCGGCACCCAGTCGGGAGCGTTCTTCGGCACCCGCTTCTGGTAGAACGCGTCGCCGTGGGTGTCCGCCCGCGTGGCCATCTTCGCGTCGGGGGAGAACCCCCCCGGCCAGCGCTCCAGCGTGGTCGGCCGGTCTCTCAGCGCGAAGAGGATCCCGTCGCCGACCGCGATGAAGTACTCGACGACGTCGATCTTGCGGATCCCGCGTTCGGGGAAGTACGGCTTCTCCGGGTTGGAGACCCGCACCTCGTGCCCGTCCACCTGCAGGACGACGGCGTCCTTGCTGCTGCTGGCCATTCCCGCGCTCCGCTCGTCCGGGGGCTGCCGAGTCTCACGCAGGACAGGTGAGCCCGTCCACGGGGACGGTGAGGTCGATCAGGTAGGCGTTGACCGCCGCGGTGACGCACTCGGTCTTGGGGTAGGCGGTGTGGCCCAGCCCCTGCCAGGTCAGCAGGGCGCCGTTCTGGAGGTCCTCGGCGAGGTCGACGGCGCCGGGCAGCGGGGTGACCGGGTCGCCCTC
The DNA here is from genome assembly GCF_054050875.1 of Blastococcus sp. SYSU DS0541. Lineage (NCBI taxonomy): Bacteria > Bacillati > Actinomycetota > Actinomycetes > Geodermatophilales > Geodermatophilaceae > Blastococcus > Blastococcus sp. SYSU DS0541. Next base: position 80,878 of record NZ_JBJHAD010000006.1, read on the forward strand.
GGTGCCCACGACCAGGATCGGCGCGCTGCCCTCGGCGTCGCGCTCGGGCAGCGGGGTGCGGTCGGCCTCCCACACCGAGCAGGTGAACAGGCCGGCGGCCGCGCCCGCACCGAAGAGCGGGTAGCGGGCGCTCCACTCACCGACCAGCTCCCGCACCCGGTCCTCGGGCACGGTCTCCTCGGTGTCGGCGCAGTTGATCGCCAGGTTGGCGTCGAGCAGGTTCGAGTAGGTGCCGTCCTCGAGCCGGCCGCTGTAGTCGTCGGCCAGCGAGAAGAGCAGGCGCGAGTCACCGTTGCGGGTGGCGGCGAGGCCCTGCGCCAGCTGCGGCCAGGATGCGGTGTCGTACAGCGCCGCCTGCACCGCGGTGAGGATGACCCCCGGCGTGGCCTGCCGGGTCTCGCCCTCCTCGCTGCTCGGCACGGGCGTGGCCTGCGCCTGGGCGAGGAGCTCCTCGAGGAAGCGGCGCGGGTCGTCACCCAGCGGGCAGCCGGCGATGAGCGCCCGGCAGTTGTCGGCGAAGGCGTCGAAGCCCCGCTCGAACCCGGCGGCGTTGGCCTCGGCGTCGGCGACCGCGTCGACGTCCGGGTCGACGGCGGCGTCGAGCACCATGGCGCGCACGCGGTCGGGGTAGAGCTCGGCGTAGGTCGAACCGAGCGTGGTGCCGTAGGAGTAGCCGAGGAAGTTCAGCTGCTCCTCGCCCAGGGCCAGGCGCAGCTGCTCCATGTCCCGGGCGGTGTCGACGGTGTTGAAGGTGCCCAGCGCCTCGCCGTACTCGTCGGCGCAGCCCTCCGCCACCTCGCGGGAGAGGGCGAAGACGTCGTCGAGCTGCTCGTCGGTCGTCGGACGCGGCTCCGCGGCGATCGCGCGGTCCTTGAGCTCCTTGGGGATGCACTCCACGGGGGTGGACAGGCCCACGCCGCGCGGGTCGAAGCCCACGATGTCGAAGCGGCGCAGCACGTCCTCCGGCAGGGTGAGCGCCAGGCCGATGGCGGCGTCGGCGCCCGAGCCGCCCGGGCCACCGGGGTTCACCATCAGCGACCCGATCCGATCGGTCTGCCCGGCCAGCACCGCGCGGACGAGGAAGAGCGGCAGCGTGGCGCCGCCCGGCTCGTCGTAGCTGATCGGCACGTCGGTGCGGCCGCACTCGAAGGCGAGGTCGCGCTCGCTGCCCGGCTGCCCCTCGATGAGCGGCTGGATCTGCGCGTCGCAGTCGGTCCACTCGATCGGAGCAGCCTCCGGCTCGGCCGGTGCCGTGCTGGTCGCCGCGGGCTCTTCCGTGGTCTCGGCGAAGGAGGTGCAGCCGCCCAGCACGAGGGACAGGGCCAGGAGCAGGCCGGAGGCGGCGGCCGGGAGGCCACGGTGCAGACGCATGATCACGAGCATAGGTACCTCCCCGCCCCCCACCGCTCGCACGAGCTACCCCGGCCCCCTGCGGGGGCCCGCCCGAGCCCGCGAGTGGTGGGGGGACAGGGGGTCCTTCACCCGTCCAGGACCTCGGCCAGGTCGTAGCGGACCGGCACCTCGAGCTGGTCGTACGTGCAGCTGCGGGGGTCCCGGTCGGGGCGCCAGCGGAGGAACTGGCCCGTGTGACGAAGTCGACGGCCTTCCAGCTGGTCGTACTTGATCTCCACGACCAGCTCCGGGCGCAGCGGCACCCACGAGAGGTCCTTCTTCGCGTTCCACCGGCTCACCGCGCCGGGCATCCGCTGCTCGCCGTCGGCCTGCACCTGGGCGTTGGCCCAGTCCTGCCACGGGTGGCCGTCGAGCGCCTCGGCGCGGTAGGGCGCGAGCTCCGCGACCAGCTCGGCGCGGCGCTTCATCGGGAAGGACGCCGCGACCCCGATGTGCTGCAGTTCGCCGTCGTCGTAGAGGCCCAGCAGCAGCGAGCCGACGATCGGCCCGCTCTTGTGCCAGCGGAAACCCGCGACGACGCAGTCCGCCGTCCGCACGTGCTTGACCTTGGTCATCAGCCGCTGGTCCGGGCCGTAGGGCAGGTCGGCGGACTTGGCGACGACCCCGTCGAGGCCGGCGCCCTCGAACGTCTCGAACCAGCGCTCGGCGGTGGCGGCGTCCCGGGTGATGCCGGTCAGGTGCACCGGCGGGCGGGCCCCGGCCAGGGCGTCCTCCAGCCGGGCCCGCCGGTGGGCGAACGACACCTCGAGCAGCGACTCGTCGCCCAGGGCGAGCAGGTCGAAGGCGACGAAGGAGGCCGGCGTCTGCTCGGCGAGGAGCGTGATGCGCGACTCCGCCGGGTGGATCCGCTGCAGCAGCGCCTCGAAGTGCAGCCGGTCGTCCCGCGGCACGACGATCTCGCCGTCGACGACGCAGCGCTCGGGCAGGTTCTCCTTCACCGCCGCGACGACCTCCGGGAAGTAACGGGTCAGCGGGCGCTCGTTGCGGCTGCCGAGCTCCACCTCGTCGCCGTCGCGGAAGACGATGCAGCGGAAACCGTCCCACTTGGGCTCGTAGAACCACTCGTCGCCGACCGGCACCTTCGTGGCGGGCTTCGCGAGCATCGGCTTCACCGGCGGCTGCAGCGGCAGGTCCATGCCGGTCAGTCAAGCAGCCGGGGCGCGCACGGGGGCCTCGACGGAGTGCGCCGGCCGTCCTGGCGCTCCGGGCGCGGGGGGCGACCCCCGGGAGGCGCAGATGCCCGTGCACCTGAAGAGATCCAGCTGCACGCCGGAGTCCTGGAGGCGGCTGATCGCGGACCCCCAGGACCCCCGCGAGGACCTCCGTCGAGTGGGAGGGCGGGATGCCCCACGGCCCCGGGTACGCCTTCGGCTCGCACGACGGGGTCGACCTCTGGGCGGCGCCGGACGACGTCGCCACGGAGTCCGTGGTGCCGGCGCCCGCCGGTTACCGCTCCGCCGACCCGATCGCGTACCGGGCGAAGAGCATGCCGTCCTCCTCGAGCAGCTGGCGCAGCTCCAGCCGGGTGGGGGCGCCCAGGGCGCCGTCCAGCAGCCGGGTCTCGCCGCCGACCAGGGCCGGGGAGAGCGACAGGTCGAGCTCGTCGACGACGCCCGCCGCGAGCGCGGTCCGGAGCAGCTGCGGCCCGCCCTCGCAGGTGACCTGCTCCAGACCGAGCCCGGCGAGCGCGGCGAGGGCGGCCGGCAGGTCGACGTCGTCTTCCCCGCACACCAGCACCTCCGCGCCGGCGGCGGCGAGCGCGGCGCGGCGGTCGGCGTGGGCGGCCCCGCAGGTGACGACGACGGTGCGGGAGGCCGCCTCGGTGACCAGCCGGCTCGACGGGTCGAGGCTGGCCCGCCGGGAGACCACGGCGATCGGCGCCGTGGGCGGTCGGCCGATCGCCGCGCGCAGCCGGCCGACCGCGGAGCCGGGCAGGACCGGCCGGTAGCCCTCGGCGGAGGCGGTGCCGTGCCCGACCAGGACGACGTCGGCGAGCGCGCGCAGCACGCGGAACACCCGCTTGTCGCCGGGCGAGCCCAGCCCCTCGCTCACCCCGCCGACGGTGATCGCGCCGTCGAGCGAGGCGATGAAGTTCATCCGCAGCGCGGGGCCGGGCGGCAGCCGGTAGGCCTCCACGAGCCCGTCGTCGTCGACCGGCCCCGGCTCGGGCAGCAGCCGCCGCATCAGCGGGTGGCGAGGACGGCCGCGCTCTCGGCCGGCAGGGTCACCGTCGCGCCGTCGACCTCGGGCAGCTCCCCGGTGCAGAAGAGGACGTCGCCCACCGTGCGGTCCAGGTCGACCTCGCGCGGCTGGTCGGCGAGGTTGACCGCGACCCGCAGCGCGCCGCGGTGCACCACCAGCCAGCGGTCGGCGTCGTCCCAGGTCACCTCGACCGACGCCAGGTCCGGGTCGACCAGGTCCGGGTGGGCCCGGCGCAGCGCCAGCAGCGAACGGTGCAGCGCGAGAAGCCGGTCGTGCGGCTCCCTCTCCGGCTCGCTCCAGTCGAGCTTCGAGCGGGTGAAGGTCTCCGGGTCCTGGGGGTCGGGCACCTCGTCGGCGTCCCACCCGTGCTCGGCGAACTCGCCCTTGCGACCCTCCGCCGTCGCCCGGCCGATCTCCGGGTCGGTGTGGCTGGTGAAGAACTGCCAGGGCGTGGCGGCGCCCCACTCCTCGCCCATGAAGAGCATCGGGGTGAACGGGCTGGTGAGCACCAGCGTCGCGCCGACGCCGAGCAGGCCGGGGGAGAGCGACGCCGAGATGCGGTCGCCGACGGCGCGGTTGCCGATCTGGTCGTGGTCCTGCAGGTAGCCGAGGAACTTCCAGCCCGGCAGGTGGGCGGTGTCCACCGGCCGGCCGTGGTGCCGGCGGCGGAAGCTCGACCAGGCGCCGTCGTGGAAGAAGGCGCCGGTGAGGGTCTTGGCCAGGCCGCCGAGCCCGGCTTCGGCGAAGTCGCGGTAGTAGCCCTGGTCCTCGCCGGTCAGCGTGGCGTGCAGCGCGTGGTGGAAGTCGTCGCTCCACTGCGCGTGGATGCCGGTGCCGCCGGCGACCCGGGGCGTCACCATCCGCGGGTCGTTGAGGTCGCTCTCGGCGATCAGCGTGAGCGGCCGGCCGACGGCGGCCGACAGCCGGTCGACCTCCGCGGCCATCTCCTCCAGCAGGTGGGTGGCCCGCTCGTCGACGAGGGCGTGGACGGCGTCCAGGCGCAGCCCGTCGACGTGCATGTCGCGCAGCCACATCAGGGCGTTGTCGATGATGTAGCGGCGCACCTCGTCGGAGTCCGGCCCCGACAGGTTGACCGACTCGCCCCAGGTGTTCGCGCCGCCCTCGCTGAAGATCGGCATGAACAGCGGCAGGTAGTTGCCCGAGGGGCCGAGGTGGTTGTAGACGACGTCCTGCACCACGCCGAGACCGCGCTGGTGGCAGGCGTCGACGAACCGCTGGTAGGCCGCCGGGCCGCCGTAGCTCTCCTGCACCGCGTACCAGAGGACGCCGTCGTAGCCCCAGTTGTGCGTGCCGTCGAAGCCGTTGACGGGCAGCAGCTCCACGAAGTCGACGCCGAGGCCGACGAGGTGGTCGAGCTTGGCGATCGCCGAGTCCAGGGTGCCCTCGGGGGTGAACGTGCCGACGTGCAGCTCGTAGACCACGCCGCCGGCGAGGGGGCGGCCGGTCCAGGCGTCGTCGCCCCAGGCGTGGGCGGAGGGGTCGAAGCGGCGGGAGAGGCCGTGCACGCCGTCGGGCTGGCGGCGCGACCGCGGGTCGGGGCGGGGCGTGTCGTCGTCACCGAGCAGGAAGCCGTAGTCGGCCTCGGGCCCGGCCTCGACCTCGGCGCGCCACCAGCCGCCCTCGTCGCGGTGCATGTCGTGGACCGCGCCGTCCACCTGCAGACGCACCCGCTCCGGCAGCGGCGCCCAGACGGCGAACTCGACGGGTGCGGGCATGCAGGGCCTCCAGGACGGGGTCGGGCGGGGACGGTGACGGTGTTCTGCCCGGACGGCGGCCGTCGAACCGTCGGGCGGTGCCGCAGCGCCGTCGGAGGGCTGCGGACCCGTGACGGCCGAGCGGGAGCCGGGTGACCGGCTCTTCCCCCGATGGTGGGACGCGGGGACGGGATCGCGGTACCTAGGCTTCTCGCCGCGGTGGCGCACGGTCGCCACGGTGCAGACGCACGCCGGGGCATGCCGGCGTTCCCCGAAGAAGGATCTCGTGATGCCCAGGAGCCAGCTGAACGCGGTCCTGCGCTCGCGCCTGCGGCCCGCGCACCGCCGCATCGCCGGCCTCCTGCCTCCGGCCGCCCGGCGGCGCTACCTCTACCTGGCCGGCCAGGGGCGGGTGCCCCGGTTGCGCGCCCCGCAGACGTTCACCGAGAAGGTCAGCTGGCGCATCCTCCGGGACCGTCGGCCGGAGCTGGCGTGGACGTGCGACAAGCTGGCGATGAAGGACCACGCGCACCGCTTGCGGCAGGAGGCCGGCGTGGCCGTGCCGGAGACGCTGTGGTCGGGCGAGGACCTGACCGCGGTGGCCGGCCGGCGGTTCGACCGCCCCTGGGTGCTCAAGCCCAACCACCGGAGCGGGCTCGTGCGGTTCGGGGCCGCCTCGGACGTCATCGACGCGGCGACGGTGGCGGCGACGCGGGACTGGCTGCGCGACGACCAGAACGCGCTGCTGGGGGAGTGGGCCTACAGCTTGGCCCGGAAGCTGTTCCTCGTCGAGGAGGCTGTCGGCGGGGGCGACCCCCTGGACGACTACAAGTTCCTGGTGTTCGACGGCGAGGTCGCCGCGGTCCAGGTCGATCGGGGCAGGTTCACGGCGGAGCAGACGCGCTCCTACTACACGCCTGACTGGGAGCGCATGCCCGTCGAGCTGGTCGTGCCGACCGGACCGCCGGTCGAGGCCCCGGCGAACCTGGGCGCCATGCTGCGCGCCGCGGAGGTGCTCGGCCGTTCCTTCGACTTCATGCGCGTCGACCTGTACACCACGGGGGACGAGGTGTGGTTCGGCGAGCTCACCCCGTACCCGAGCGGGGGCTGCATGCGGTACGAGCCCAAGGAGTTCGACGCGTGGCTGGGATCGCACTGGTCGCTGCCGGCGTCCCCGCGCTGAACCCGGCGCCGGACGGCGCCACGGCCCGGGTCGGCGGCGTCGGTCTCCCCCGACGGTGGGACGCGGGAACGGGATCCGGAACCTAGGCTTCTCACCGTGGCGGCCAGGTGTCGCCGCCACGGTCAGCAGCACGCCGGGGATGCCGGCGTCCCACGGAGAAGGACCTCGATGCCCCGCAGCCAGTTGAACGCGGTCCTCCGCTCCTACCTTCAGCCCGCACACCGCGGGATCGCCGGTCTGCTGCCACCGACCGCGCGGCGGCGGTACCTGTACCTCGCCGGGCACCGGCAGCTGCCGCGCCTGCGGGACCCGCAGACCTTCTCCGAGAAGGTCAACTGGCGGATCCTGCGCGACCGCCGGCCCGAGCTGGCGTGGACCTGCGACAAGCTCGCGATGAAGGAGCACGCACACCGGCTGCAGCAGCAGGCGGGCGTGGTCGTCCCCGAGACGCTGTGGTCGGGGGAGGACCTGGCCGCGGTGGCCGGCCGGCGGTTCGACCGCCCCTGGGTGCTCAAGCCGAACCACCGGAGCGGGCTCGTGCGGTTCGGCGCGGCCTCGGAGGTCGTCGACGCGGCGACGGTGGCGGCGACGCGGGGCTGGCTCCGGGACGACCAGAGCGTGCTGCTCGGGGAGTGGGCCTACAGCGAGGCCCGGAAGCTCCTCCTCGTCGAGGAGGCCATCGGCGGGGGTGAACCGCTGGACGACTACAAGTTCTTCGTCTTCGACGGGCGGGTCGCCGCCATCCAGGTCGACCGGGGCCGGTTCTCCGGCGACCACACCCGCAACCTGTACACCCGCGACTGGGAGCCCGTCCCCGTGCAGGTCGTCGCGCCCAGCGGGCCGCCGACCGGGGCACCGGTGGACCTCCCCGCGATGCTGCACGCGGCGGAGGTGCTCGCTCGCTCCTACGACTTCATGCGGGTCGACCTCTACAGCTCGGCTGGCGCCATCTGGTTCGGGGAGCTCACCCCCTATCCGGGCGGCGGGGTCATGCCCTTCGAGCCGGCATCCTTCGACGAGTGGCTCGGGTCGCGGTGGACACTGCCGACGTCCCCGCAGGAAGACCGGCCGGCCGGCGCCCCGCGACCTCGCGCCACCGCTCCGGCGTAGCCGCGCACGTCGGTCACGCCCCCGGCCGCCGCCGCTACTCGCGCACGAGGAGCGCCACCGGGAGGCGGGAGAGCAGCGCGCCGGCCGCGACCCCCGCCGCGTCCGAGACCACCCGGGTGCCGGTCAGCAGGTCGCGCCAGGCGCCGGTGCCCAGCTGCAGTGCCGTGTCTCCCCAGCCGGTCCCGGCCAGCGCCGCCGGCAGCCGGGTCCCCACGACGACGACGCCGCCGCGGTCGTAGGCCACCAGGTGGTCCGCCGCCGAGCCGGTGACCGCGACCGGCTGGTACCCGCTGAACCGGTCGGGGTGGTCGCGGCGGGCGCGCAGGGTCCGCGACACGACGAGGAGCTTCGCCGCCCCGCTCTCGTCCACCGGAGGCACCTCGCCGCCGTCGAGCCGCTCCAGCAGCGAGCGGCGGAGGGCGTAGTCGACCGGGCGGCGGTTGTCGGGGTCGACCAGCGACAGGTCCCACAGCTCGGTGCCCTGGTAGACGTCCGGGACGCCCGGCATGGTGAGCTGCAGCAGCTTCTGGGTGAGGGAGTTCGACCAGCCCAGTGGGGCGATGCGGGTGACGAACGCGTCGACCTCCGACCGCGTGGCGGGGTCGTCGAAGGCCGCGTCGACCAGCGCGTGCAGCCGGGCCTCGAACTCTTCGTCCGGATCGGTCCAGGTGGTGGAGGTGCCGGCCTCGCGCGCGGCCTTCTCGGCGTAGGCGTGTGCGCGCTCGCGGGACAGCGGCCAGGCGCCGACCAGGTTCTGCCACACCAGGTGCGCCAGCGGGCGGTCGGGGAGCGGGTGCCGGTCGAGCCACCCCCGCACGAGCCGGGCCCACTCGTCGGGGACCTCCGCGAGCACCGCCAGCCGGGCGCGCACGTCCTCGCTGCGCTTGGTGTCGTGCGTCGAGAGCGTGGTCATCGACAGCGGGCGCACCTCCTGGCGCCGCTGCTGGGCCGCGTGGAACTCGGCGACCGTGCTGCCGAAGCGGGCCGGGTCGCCGCCGACCTCGTTCAGCGCCACGAACCGCGACCAGCGGTAGTAGGCGCTGTCCTCGACGCCCTTGGCCATCACCGGCCCGCTGGTCTGCTCGAACCGGGTCGCCGCCTCGGTGCCCGCCTGCGACAGCACCGGGTGCAGCGCGTCCAGGGCCGCGACCAGGTCGGGTCGCCGGGCGCGCACCGCCGCGACCGCCTCGTCGAGGTGCTCCCGGCCGTCGGGCAGGTAGCTGCGGTAGACGCCGAAGGTGGCCAGCAGCTCGGCCAGCGCCTCGGTCTGCTGCTCGGGGTCGATCCCGGGCAGCTCACCGATCACCCGCACCAGGCGGGCGACCTCCGAGCCGAGCATCCCGTCCGTGACCTCGCGCTTGCAGTCGTGGACGAGCTGCGCGTAGTCGACCGGCCGGCCGGCGAGCTCGGTGTCCAGCGCGGTGAGCGCCTCCTCGCCGGCCGGGTCGACGAGCACCTGGTCGACCTCGGTGAGCGCGTCGTAGCCGGTGGTCCCAGCGGTCGCCCAGCTCTCCGGCAGGTCCTCGCCGGGCTCGAGGATCTTCTCGACGACGGTCCAGCGGCCGCCCGACGCCTCGGCGAGCCGGTCGAGGTAGCCCTTGGGGTCGGCCAGCCCGTCGGGGTGGTCGATCCGCAGCCCGTCGACGGCGCCGTCGTGCACCAGCCGCAGCACGAGCTCGTGGGTGGCGTCGAAGACCGCCGGGTCCTCGACCCGCAGGCCGGCGAGGGTGTTGATGGCGAAGAACCGCCGGTAGTTCAGATCGGAGTCGGCGCGGCGCCAGTCGACCAGCTCGTAGTGCTGGCGGGCGTGCACCTCCTGCGGGGTAGGCCTCCGGCCTTCCTCGGTCGTCATGGTGCCCGGCGCGATCGGGAAGCGGTTGTCGTAGTAGCGGAGCTCCCCGTCTTCGTCGCCCCCACCCTCCCGGCCGACGGCCTCCAGCTTCTCGACGTCGTCCGCCGACCCCAGGACGGGGATGCGCACCTTGCCGCCGCCGAAGTCCCAGTCGATGTCGAACGCCGCGGCGTGCGCGCTGTCCCGTCCGTGCTTCAGCACGTCCCACCACCACGCGGCCGCGGCGGGGTCGTCCACGCCCATGTGGTTGGGCACCAGGTCGAGCACCAGCCCGAGGCCGTGCTCGTGCAGCGCGGCGACGAACCGGTCGAAGCCGGCCTGCCCGCCCCGGGCCTCGTCGATGTGCGCGTGGTCCACGGTGTCGTACCCGTGGTTGCTGCCCTCGGCGGAGCGGAGCAGCGGCGAGCTGTAGGCGTGGGTGACCCCCAGGTCGGCGAGGTACCCGGCCACCTCCGCGGCGTCCTGCAGCGGGAATCCGGCGTGCACCTGCAGCCGGTAGGTCGCCGCCGGGGTGCCGCGGCGGCGCTCGCTGCCGGGCACCTGGATCGGCTGGCTCACTGCGCGGGACCCGTCAGGACCACGATCGAGCGACCCTGCACGGTGACGGTTTCCCCGGGCTTGACCTCGACCGGCTCAACCTCGTGCATCTCGGCGGTGTCGAGCACCGGCGTCCAGGTCCGCGAGTAGTCGTCGCTGGGCAGGGTGAACTCGATCGGCTCGTGCGAGGCGTTGAACGCCAGGTAGAAGTGGTCGTCGGAGACGTACTCGCCGCGCTCGTCGGTCTCCCGGATCCCCACGCCGTTGAGGTAGACCGCCAGCGACTTGGCGTAGGCGGCGTCCCAGTCCTCGTCGGCCATCTCCTCGCCCGACGGGGCCAGCCAGGCGATGTCGGGCACCGGGTCACCGAGCCCGCGGCGCACCGGCCGGCCGTGGAAGAACCGGCGACGGCGGAACGTCGGGTGGTCGCAGCGCAGCTTGGTGACCTTCTTCGTGAACTCCAGCAGGCCCTCGTCGACGTTCTCCCAGTCGATCCAGGTCAGCTCGGAGTCCTGGCAGTAGCCGTTGTTGTTGCCGCCCTGCGAGCGCCCGAGCTCGTCGCCGTGCAGCAGCATCGGCACGCCCTGGCTCAGCATGATCGTGGTGATGAAGTTGCGCCGCTGCTGCGCGCGCAGCTGCAGGATCTCCGGGTCGTCGGTGGGGCCCTCGACGCCGCAGTTCCAGCTGCGGTTGTGGCTCTCGCCGTCGTTGTTGCCCTCGCCGTTGGCCTCGTTGTGCTTCTCGTTGTAGGAGACGAGGTCGTTGAGCGTGAAGCCGTCGTGCGCGGTCACGAAGTTGATGCTGGCCACCGGCCGCCGGCCCGAGTGCTGGTACAGGTCGGAGGAGCCGGAGATCCGGTCGGCGAACTCGCCGATCGTCCCCCCCTCGCCGCGCCAGAAGTCGCGGACGGTGTCGCGGTACTTGCCGTTCCACTCCGTCCACAGGGCCGGGAAGTTGCCGACCTGGTAGCCGCCCTCGCCGACGTCCCACGGCTCGGCGATGAGCTTCACCTGGCTGACCACCGGGTCCTGGTGGACAAGGTCGAAGAAGGTCGCCAGCCGGTCGACGGCGTGCAGCTCGCGGGCCAGCGCGGAGGCGAGGTCGAAGCGGAAACCGTCGACGTGCATCTCGGTGACCCAGTAGCGCAGCGAGTCCATGATCAGCTGGAGCGACTGCGGCGTCCGGACGTTGAGCGTGTTCCCGGTACCGGTGTAGTCCATGTAGAACTGCTCGTCGCCCTCGACGAGCTTGTAGTACGTGCGGTTGTCGATGCCCCGGAAGGAGAGCGTCGGGCCCAGGTGGTTGCCCTCGGCCGTGTGGTTGTAGACCACGTCGAGGATCACCTCGATGCCCGCCTCGTGCAGGGCGCGGACCATGCCCTTGAACTCCTGGACGTGCTGCCCGGCCGTCGTGTTGCTGGCGTACTCGTTGTGCGGGGCGAAGAAGCCGATCGTGTTGTAGCCCCAGTAGTTGCGCAGCCCCTTCTGCTGGAGGGTGTCGTCCTGCACGAACTGGTGCACCGGCAACAGCTCGATCGCCGTGATGCCCAGGTCCTGGAGGTGCTCGATCGTCGCCGGGTGCGCGACGCCGGCGTAGGTGCCGCGCAGCTCCTCGGGGATCCGCGGGTTGGTCATCGTGAGCCCCTTGACGTGGGCCTCGTAGATGACCGTCTTGTTGTAGGGGGTCTTCGGCGGGCGGTCCACGCCCCAGTCGAAGTACGGGTTGACGACGACGGACTTCGGCATGTGCGCCGCCGAGTCGTCGTCGTTGCGCTCCTTGGTCTCGAAGTCGTAGCCGAACACGGACGGGTCCCAGTCGATCTGGCCGTCGATCGCCTTCGCGTACGGGTCGAGCAGGAGCTTGTTCGGGTTGCAGCGCAGCCCCTGCGCCGGGTCGTGCGGGCCGTGCACCCGGAAGCCGTACTTCTGGCCGGGGTGGATGCCGGGCAGGAAGGCGTGCCAGACGTACCCGTCCATCTCGGGCAGCCGGACGCGTTCCTCGTTGCCGTCGTCGTCGAACAGGCACAGCTCGACCTTCTCGGCCACCTCGCTGAAGATCGCGAAGTTCGTCCCGGTGCCGTCGTACGTGGCGCCGAGGGGATAGGCACTTCCGGGCCACACCTGGGTCATCTGGGGGGTTCCTCCTGCGCAGGGCGCCCCGGGGCTGGGGGCGGGTGACCCGGGTGCATGCTCGCGCGACCCGGGTCCGGGGACGGGCGTCGGGACCCCGTTGCCCGCGCGCGGGGCTCGCCACACCTACGCGGAGGGGTGAGACTGCCGACTCCCGCGCCGGCGGGCGGGTACCGGGTGCGACGACGCCCCCCGCGGTGGACCGCAGAGGGCGTCGTGCGCAGGCCCGGCCGGGGGCCGCGGGCCCGCCGGGCCGGGACCGGGGGGCGCACCGGGGTCCGACCTCGCCCGGGGAGGACCCGGGTGGCGCTGGTCCTCGGCGCGGACCGCTCCTGCGACTCGGCACGCTAGGGGTGCGGGCGGGAGCAGACAAGTACCCGGCCTGCCGGTCGGTGTCCCGGGCGCCCCAGCGCTCGCGCCCAGCGCTCGCGACCCGTTCTGTCACACCGCCGACGTACCGTCGTCCCGTGCGCACGTCCACCGAGCTCAGGCCCACCCAGGGGCGCTTCCGCGTCGTCAGCGACTTCCAGCCCTCGGGCGACCAGCCGGCCGCGATCGAGGCGCTCGCCCAGCGGGTGAACGCGGGGGAGAAGGACGTCGTCCTCCTCGGCGCCACGGGCACCGGCAAGTCCGCGACGACGGCGTGGCTGATCGAGAAGGTCCAGCGCCCGACGCTCGTGATGGCGCCGAACAAGACCCTCGCCGCACAGCTGGCCAACGAGTTCCGCGAGCTGCTCCCCGACAACGCCGTGGAGTACTTCGTCTCCTACTACGACTACTACCAGCCCGAGGCATACGTCCCGCAGACCGACACCTACATCGAGAAGGACTCCTCGATCAACGAGGAGGTCGAGCGGTTGCGGCACTCGGCGACCAACAGCCTCTTCACCCGGCGGGACGTCGTCGTGGTGGCCACGGTCTCCTGCATCTACGGCCTCGGCACGCCCCAGGAGTACGTGGAGCGGGCGCTGAAGATCAAGGTGGGGGAGGAGCGCGACCGCGACGAGCTGCTGCGCACCCTGGTCACCGAGCAGTACACCCGCAACGACCTCTCGTTCACGCGCGGCACCTTCCGGGTGCGCGGCGACACGATCGAGGTCTTCCCCGTGTACGAGGAGCTCGCCGTCCGCATCGAGATGTTCGGCGACGAGGTCGAGCGGCTCTACTACCTGCACCCGCTGACCGGCGAGGTCGTGCGCGAGGTCGAGGAGATCTACGTCTTCCCGGCCAGCCACTACGTCGCCGGCCCGGAGCGGATGGAGCGGGCTATCGGCAACATCGAGGCCGAGCTGGAGACGCGGCTCGCCGAGCTCGAGAAGCAGGGCAAGCTGCTGGAGGCCCAGCGGCTGCGCATGCGCACCACCTACGACATCGAGATGATGCGCCAGGTCGGCTTCTGCTCGGGCATCGAGAACTACTCGCGCCACATCGACGGCCGCTCGCCCGGCAGCGCCGGCAGCTGCCTCCTCGACTACTTCCCCGACGACTTCCTCCTGGTCATCGACGAGTCACACGTGACCGTCCCGCAGATCGGCGGCATGTACGAGGGCGACATGAGCCGCAAGCGCACGCTGGTCGAGCACGGCTTCCGGCTCCCCTCGGCGATGGACAACCGGCCGCTGAAGTGGGAGGAGTTCACCGACCGGATCGGCCAGACCGTCTACCTCTCGGCGACGCCGGGTGACTACGAGCTCGGCCGGACCCAGGGCGAGGTCGTCGAGCAGGTCATCCGCCCGACCGGCCTGGTCGACCCGGAGGTCGTGGTCAAGCCGACCAAGGGCCAGATCGACGACCTGGTGCACGAGATCCGGCTGCGGACCGAGAAGGACGAGCGGGTGCTGGTCACCACGCTCACCAAGAAGATGGCCGAGGACCTCACCGACTACCTGCTCGAGCTCGGCATCAAGGTCCGCTACCTGCACTCCGAGGTCGACACCCTGCGGCGGGTTGAGCTGCTCCGCGAGCTGCGCCAGGGCGAGTACGACGTGCTGGTCGGCATCAACCTGCTGCGCGAGGGCCTGGACCTGCCCGAGGTGTCACTGGTCGCCATCCTCGACGCCGACAAGGAGGGGTTCCTCCGCTCGGGCCGGTCGCTCATCCAGACGATCGGCCGGGCCGCGCGCAACGTCTCGGGTCAGGTGCACATGTACGCCGACAAGATCACCCCCTCGATGGCGCAGGCGATCGAGGAGACCAACCGGCGCCGGGAACGGCAGATCGCCTACAACACCGAGCGCGGGGTGGACCCGCAGCCGCTGCGGAAGAAGATCGTCGACATCCTCGACGGCATCTACCGCGACGCCACGGAGGCCGAGGGCGCCACCGAGCTGCTCGGGGGCTCCGGCCGGCAGCAGTCGCGCGGCAAGTCCCCGGTGCCCGGGCTGTCGTCCAAGTCGCGGGCGAAGGCCGGTTCGATCGACGTCCAGGGCCTGCCGCGCAACGAGCTGGCGGACATGATCACGCAGATGAACGAGCAGATGCTGGCCGCCGCTCGTGAGCTGCAGTTCGAGGTGGCCGCCCGCCTGCGCGACGAGCTCAACGAGCTGAAGAAGGAGCTGCGCCAGTTCGACGCCGCGCACGCCTGACCCCCGGCGGGAGCCGGCCCGTCGACCGGACGGGCCTCGGATCTTCGTCGGGGAGCGGGGAACTCCTCGGCGACCCGGGGCGTTGACGGCTCTGAACCACACGGAACGTGCGGGCGATGACGTCTGCGCGGACCGGGTTCGTGGAGGGGAGTATCCCGACGCGAGCGGGTCGTCACTACGGGATCCCCTGCGGTCCCCGGCCCGTCGGCCGCCCGTCCGGGCGGTGGGAGAGACCTCCGGCAACTGACAACCGCCAGTTCCCCGGAGGCTCTTCTTGGACGTCCCGTTCTGGGTCTGGGCGATCACGGTCACCGCGATCGTCGCCATGCTCGCTTTCGACTTCTTCGGTCACGTGCGCACACCGCACGCGCCGACCCTGCGCGAATCGGCCACCTGGTCGGCGATCTACGTCGCGCTCGCCATCATCTTCGGGATCCTGATCTGGGTCTTCTACGGGGCGACGTACGGCGGTGAGTACTTCGCCGGCTACATCACCGAGAAGAGCTTGTCGGTCGACAACCTCTTCGTGTTCGTGATCATCATGGCGAGCTTCGGGGTGCCTCGGGAGCTCCAGCAGAAGGTGCTGCTGTTCGGCATCGCCTTCGCGCTCGCGCTGCGCACGGTCTTCATCGCCGTGGGCGCCGCCGCCATCGCCAACTTCAGCTGGGTGTTCTACCTCTTCGGCGCCATCCTCATCTGGACGGCCTGGGTGCAGGCGCGCAGCGGCGGGCACAGCGAGGAGGAGGACTACAAGGAGAACGCCGTCCTCCGGTTCGCGCGCAAGCGGCTGCGGACCACGGACGAGTACCACTCCGACCGGATGACGGTGAAGCAGGAGGGCAAGCGCTACCTGACCCCGCTGGCGATCGCGCTGATCGCGATCGGCACCGCCGACGTCATCTTCGCCGTCGACTCGATCCCGGCGATCTTCGGCCTCACCCAGGAGACGTTCCTCGTCTTCGCCGCGAACGCCTTCTCGCTGCTGGGTCTGCGCCAGCTGTTCTTCCTCATCGACGGGCTGCTCGACCGGCTGGTGTACCTGGCATACGGGCTGGCGGTCATCCTCGGCTTCATCGGCATCAAGCTGGTCATCCACGCGCTGCACACCAACGAGCTGCCGTTCCTCAACGGCGGTGAGCACATCACCCTGATCCCCGAGGTGCCCACCTGGCTCTCCCTGTCGGTCATCCTGGTCACCTTGGCCGTGACGACCGTGGCGAGCCTGGCCAGGAGCCGCCGGGACCGCGAGGAGCACGCTGCCCTCGCCGCCGACCTGCCGCAGGCCCCCGCCGGGCTCGCCGCCGAGGAGCGGCCGGCGGGCGCCGACCCGGCGGTCGGGACGGGGTCGGCCACCGCGGGCGATCCGCTCGGCCAAGGCGTGGGCGACCACGGGCCCGGGGCTGCGGACGCGCGCGAGGAGACGGCGCGCCGGACGGACGGATCACTCCGGCGGTAGACGGCGGAGCGCCGGGGTACGGTGTGCGCCACGTACCCCGGTGCTCGCAGTCGATGGGGCCTGCACGGCGACGGGGTCGCACGATGGAGGGGAGTATCCCCCCGCGGCAGCGTCGTCATCACGAGATCCCACGGTCTCCGGTGCTGCCGGTCGTCGGCCCCGGCCGGCGGTGGGAGAGACCTCCGGTGCCGACACTCGTCCCCCGGAGGACCTCACCCGCATGGAACTTCCCGTCTGGTTCGAGATCACGACGTTCGTGGGGCTCACGGTCCTGCTTCTCGCCGACCTCGCCATCGTCGCCCGCCGCCCGCACGAACCCTCCATCAAGGAGGCCGGGCTGTGGGTGAGCTTCTACATCAGCCTGGCGCTGATCTTCGGCCTGCTGATGCTGGCGTTCACCAACGGCACGTACGCCACGGAGTTCTACGCGGGCTGGCTCACCGAGTACTCGCTCTCGGTCGACAACCTCTTCGTCTTCGTGATCATCATGGCCCGCTTCCAGGTGCCCCGGAAGTTCCAGCAGGAAGCGCTGATGATCGGCATCATCATCGCGCTCGTCCTGCGCGGGATCTTCATCCTGCTCGGCGCCGTGGTCATCGAGCGGTTCGTGTGGGTCTTCTACATCTTCGGCGCGTTCCTCATCTACACCGCGATCAACCTGGTGAAGCACCGCGGCGAGGACGACGAGTACGAGGAGAACGCGTTCATCCGGCGGATGCGCTCGGTGCTCCCGATCACCCAGGACTACCACGGCGCGAAGATCCGGGTGACCGAGAACGGCAAGAAGATGTGGACGCCGATGATCGTGGTCATCCTGGCGCTCGGCACCACCGACCTGATCTTCGCGCTGGACAGCATCCCGGCGATCTTCGGCCTGACCCGGGAGCCGTTCATCGTCTTCACGGCCAACGTCTTCGCCCTCATGGGCCTGCGCCAGCTGTACTTCCTGCTGGGCGGCCTGCTCAAGCGGCTCGTGTACCTCTCCCTCGGGCTCGCCGTCATCCTGGCCTTCATCGGCGTCAAGCTGATCCTCGAGGCGGTGCACGAGAACCAGCTGCCGTTCGCCGGTGAGCGCGAGCCCATCGAGGCGGTGCCGCACATCCCGATCTGGCTCTCGCTGAGCATCATCCTGGGCGTCCTGGTCATCGCCACCGTGGCCAGCCTCCTGAAGACCCGCGGCCAGATCGCCACCGCCGGTCCGCCGGACATCGACACGGAGACGGCGCAGTCGGTGCCCACCGGCGGGCCGGAGGCCGCGGCCGCGGCCGAGGCCAAGATCGCCGAGCGCGGCGCGGCCGCCGAGGACGACCACCGCAGGAGCTGACGACGGGGGTTCCGCCCGGAGGGCGGGTCCGGGGTCTCGGCTAGCGTCGCCGGCATGCGCCCGTCGGACCTCGCCCTCCTGCGGACGCCGGGGACGCCGACGGTCTCGCCCGACGGGCGCATCGCGGTGGTCGCCGTGGGCTGGGCGGATCCGGAGGCCGACGCCTACCGCAGCCAGCTGTGGGCGGTGCCGACCGACGGCTCGGCGCCCGCGCGCCCGCTGACGGCCGGTCGCCGCGACACCGACCCCCGCTTCTCCCCGGACGGGCGGTGGATCGCCTACCTCGGCGCGGAGCCCGGCGGCCGTCCCCAGGTGCGGGTGCTGCCGGCGGCCGGCGGGGCGCCACGCCGGCTGACCGGCCACCCGCTCGGTGCCGGGGCCCCGGTGTGGGCCCCGGACTCGCGCCGCCTCGCCTACGTCGCCCGGGTGCCCGAGCAGGGCCGGTACGGCACGGTGCCCGGGGTCGGGCCGGCGGCGGAGCCGCCCCGGCTGATCACCACCCTCGGGTACCGGCGGGAGGGGATCGGGCACCTGCGCGACCGGCCGGCCCAGGTCTTCGTCGTCCCCCTCCCGGCCGACTTCGCCGACGACGCCGCCCCGCTCCAGGAGCCGGTGCAGGTGACCACGGGGCACGCCGACTGCGCCGACGTGACCTGGCGCCCGGACGGCGCCGAGCTGGCCTTCGTCTCCGCGCGGCACGACCGCGCCGACCTGGTCCGGGACGTGCACGCCGTCCGCCCCGACGGCTCCGGGCTGCGCCGGGTCACGGAGGCGCGCGCCGACTGCTCGCTGCCCACGTACGCCCCGGACGGCGGCTCGATCGTGCTCACCGCCGTTCCCGACCTCGGGCCGGCGGGGGTGGACACCGCGGCCCGGGCGACGGTGCCCTGCCGGGTGCCCGTCGACGGCGGCCCGCTGACCCCGCTCCTCGACCCGGAGCAGCACGCACGGGGCGATTTCACCCCGGCGACCGTGCTGGCCGACGGGGCGGTGCTGGTGGGCGACCAGCGGCGGGGGGCGGTGGCGCTCCTGCGGGTGCCCCTGGACGGCGGGCCGCCCGAGACGCTCGTCGACGGCTCGTTCACCGTCCGCGGGATCGGAGCCGCCGGCGCGGTCGTCGTCGCCACCGTGGCGCACGACCGCTCGGCCGGCGAGCTGCTGGCCCTGCGCGGCGGGGAACGCCGGCTGCTCACCGGGTTCGGCCGGGAACTCGGGGCGACCGGGCGCCTGCACCGGATGCACGAGCGGAGCGCGCACGCGCCCGACGGGTACCCGGTGCACGGCTGGGTGACGCTGCCGCCGGGGGAGGGGCCCCACCCGGTGCTGCTCGTCCTCCACGGCGGGCCGTTCCGCCAGGACGGCTGGGAGCTGCTGGACGAGACGCAGGTGCTCGCCTCGGCCGGCTACGCCGTCGTCCGGTGCAACCCGCGCGGGTCCGCCGGCTACGGCGCGGCGCACGGGCGGGCCGTCCGCGGCGCGTGGGGCGGCCCGGACGCCGACGACGTCCTGGCGTTCCTCGACGCGGTGCTCGCCGACCCGGCGCTCGACGCCGGGCGGGTGGGCGTCATGGGGCGGGGCTACGGCGGCGCCCTCGCCGCCCTGCTGATCGGCCGGACGGACCGCTTCGCGGCGGCCGTCGTCGAGGGCGCGTTGACCGATCCGGAGAGCTTCGTCGGCAGCTCGGACGTCGGCTGGTGCTTCGTCGACTCCCACCTCGGGACCGATCCGGAGCGGCTGCGGGCGCAGAGCCCGCTGGCCCAGGCCGGGAGCATCCGCACGCCCACGCTGGTCGTCCACGGCGAGGAGGACCAGCGGACGCCGCCGGAGCAGGGGGAACGCCTCTACGTCGAGCTGGTGCGGCGCGGGGTCCCGGCCGAGCTCCTGCTCTTCCCGGGGGAGGGGCACGACCTCCCGCACACCGGTGGTCCCCGGCACCGCCTGGCGCGCCTGGAACACCTCCGCGACTGGTGGGGGCGGTGGCTCCCGGTCGGCGGCACGGCCCACTCCGGTAGGTGATCCCTCGACACGCCGTCACGGTCGATCACTGAGCGTCGAAGACGTCGCTCAGCGTGTCGTGACGTGCGTCACACGCGAAGTCGCAGGTCGTGAACGGCAATCGAGGTGCGGGAAGACGTCCCCGGGCGGGCCGCGCGGGCTTCCGGATCGCAACCTTCCTCTATGCAACCGGGCCGTCACTCCGGTGGAGTGCCGGTGCCGGCAACGGAGCCGGCGCCCGGCGGCTGCGCCGCCGACCACCGATCGAAGGGGATCGAGCGTGAACGAACGACGGACCGCGTCCGCACGACGGACGGCGGCTCGAACCATCGCACTGGGCACCAGCGGGCTCATGATCGCCCTGGCGCTCCCCGTCACCACGGCCACCGCCGCACCCCGGGACCCGTGCGACCGCCGGCACAACAACACCTACGCCAAGCTGCTCGAGTGCGTGGACCTCGAGGACGTCCTCGAGCACCAGCAGGCCTTCCAGAAGATCGCCGACAACAGCGACGACCCGGTCTACCCCGGCAGCCGCGCGGCGGGCACGGACGGCTACGCCGACAGCGTCGAGTACATCGCAGGCCTGCTGGAGGACGCCCGCATGGACGTCACCCTCGATCCGGTGGAGGTCACCTTCAACTTCCCCGCCGTGCTCCGGCAGCTGACGCCGGTCCCGGCCGAGTACGAGACCGGCGTCTTCACCGGCAGCGGCTCGGGCGCCGTGGAAGGCGCGGTCGTCCCCGTGGACCTCGTCATCGACGGCGACCGCGCGACCTCCAGCAGCGGGTGCGAGGCCGCCGACTTCGCCGGGCTGGACCTGACCGGTGGCTCCGACGTCGCGCTGATCCAGCGCGGTACCTGCAACTTCGGCGACAAGGTGGTCAACGCGCAGACCGCGGGGGCGGAGGCGGTCGTCATCTTCAACCAGGGCAACGGCCCCGACCGCATGGAGCTGATCGTCGCCAACGCCGCCACGCTCGGTGACGGCAGCACGGTGACGCACAGGATCCCCGTCGTCGGCGCCAGCTTCGACCAGGGCGTCGCCCTCGCGGCGGAGGGCGCCACCGCGTTCGTCGAGGTGCTGCCCGCGGAGACCCGCACCGACTACAACGTGATCGCCGAGGTGCGGGGCCGGGACAGGAACAACGTCGTCATGGCCGGCGCGCACCTCGACAGCGTCACCGAGGGCCCCGGCATCAACGACAACGGGTCGGGCTCCGCGGCGCTGCTGGAGACGGCGCTGTCGATGGCCAGCCTCAAGCCGCACAACACCCTGCGGTTCGCCTGGTGGGCGGCGGAGGAGCAGGGGCTGGTCGGCTCGGCCAGCTACGTGGCGAAGCAGCCGCAGAGCGAGCTCGACCGGATCGCCCTCTACATGAACTACGACATGGTCGCCTCGCCGAACTACGTGCAGATGGTCTACGACTCGGACGAGTCGACCTGGGACGCCTCCGCTCCCATCCCGCCGGGGTCGACGGCGATCGAGGACGTCTACGAGTCCTACTACACCAAGATCGGCGTGCCCTACGACGACGCGGAGTACTCCGGCCGCAGCGACTACCAGGCGTTCATCAACGCCGGCATCCCCTCCGGTGGACTCTTCACCGGCGCGGAGGTGCGCAAGACCGAGGAGCAGGTGGCGATCTGGGGCGGGGACGCGGGTGAGCAGTTCGACCCCTGCTACCACCAGGCCTGCGACCAGATCGGCAACCTCGCGCTGGACGCACTGGACGTGAACAGCGACCTCATCGCGTTCGCGATGCTCACGTTCGCCTTCTCCACGGAGTCGGTGAACGGCGTGAAGGGCAGGCCGGTCCCCGGGCCGGCGTTCGAGCTGCCCGCCCCCGCCGGTGCGGAGGGCACGTTCGCCGTGCCCGCCGGCGGCGGTGGTCTCGAGCACGACCACGTGCACGGCCACGAGATCGTGAGCTGACCTTCCCGAACGCGAGCCGTCGTCGGCGTCCCCCCGGGACGCCGGCGGCGGCTCGTGCCGTGCGGGGGTGCCGGCCAGGGTCCGGGGGCCTACCGTGCGCAGGATGGCGCTCATCTACCCCGTGCGGATCGACTCCCCGGAGCCCGACGAGGACGCGGACCCCGACTTCGGCGAGCTCGCCGCCGACCTCTCCGACCAGTGGCTGGTCGAGGTCGACCTGGGCGAGGACGGCGACGACGCCTGTTTCGGCCCGCTCACCCCGCGGGCGGCGTGGGACCTCGCCCTCGGCGTGGAGGGGCAGCGCCCCGAGTGGACGGTCTCGGTGCTCCCGCTGCACGTCCCGGGCACCCCCGACGAGCTCGTCGCCCTCTTCGACGAGGACGACGAGTAGCCCGGCCGGCGGTCACCAGCCGCGGGCGCGCCACTCCGGGAGGTGCGGGCGCTCGGCCCCCAGGGTGGTGTCCCGGCCGTGCCCGGGGTAGACCCACGTGTCGTCGGGCAGGACGGCGAACAGCCGCTGCTCGACGTCGTCGATCAGGCTGGCGAAGTCCTCCGCGGACCACGTCTTCCCCACGCCGCCGGGGAAGAGGCTGTCGCCGGTGAAGACGTGCACGCCGGCGTCGGCGGGCCCGCGCCAGACCAGCGCGATGCTGCCCGGCGTGTGCCCGCGCAGGTGCACGACCTCGAGCACCTGCTCGCCGACGGTCACGGTGTCCCCGTGCTCGACCGGCCGCGTCACCGGGACGGGGAGGGCCAGGGCGTCGGCGGGGTGCGCGACGGTCCCGGCCCCGGTCGCGGCGACCACGTCGGGCAGCGCCCGGTGGTGGTCCCAGTGGCCGTGCGTGGTGACGACGGTGCGCAGGTCGGCGTCCCCGACCAGCGCGCGGAGGACGTCCGGCTCGTCGGCGGCGTCGACGAGCAGGGCCTCGCCGGTCGCGGTGCAGCGGAGCAGGTAGGCGTTGTTGGCCATCTCGCTGACCGCGACCTTGGCGACGGTCAGGCCCGGCAGCTCGCGGACGTCGGCCGGGCCGCCGACGGTGACGTCTCCGGTGTAGGTCGGGGTGCTCATCCGGACTCCGTTCGGAAAGTGTCGGCGGGCGCCGTTACGGTCCAGGCATGGACGCTAGCGGAGGTGTCGGCACCGCTCAGGGCGATGCCCCGGGGGAGAGGGCCGGTGGGCAGCAGGCCGGGCAGCGGATCGTCGGGCTGACGGCCACGGAGATCGCCGCCCGGGTGCGCGCCGGCGAGCTCACGGCGGTGGAGGTGGTCCGCGCGCACCTCGACCACATCGAGGCGGTCGACGCACGGGTGGGCGCCTTCCGCGTCGTGCGGCGCGAGGCGGCGCTGGCCGAGGCGGCCGCGGTGGACGCGAGCCTCACCCGCTTCGCCCTCCCGCTGGCCGGCGTCCCGGTCGCGGTGAAGGACAACATCCCCGTGGCCGGCGAGGTCTGCACCGACGGCTCCCCGGCCTGCCCGGCGGGCCCGGCGCGGCGGGACCACGAGGTCGTGACGCGGCTGCGCAAGGCCGGCGCGGTCGTCGTCGGCATCACCCGCGTGCCCGAGCTCTGCCTGTACGCCGCCACCGACGGCCCTGGCACGGTCACCCGCAACCCCTGGGACACCGCCCTCTCGCCGGCCGGGAGCTCCGGCGGCAGCGCGGCAGCGGTCGCGTCCGGCTCGGTCCCGATCGCGCACGGCAACGACGGCATGGGCTCCCTCCGGCTGCCCGCCGCCGCCTGCGGCCTGGTCACGCTCAAGCCGGGCAACGGGGCGGTCCCCGGCGGCATCGGGGCCGACGACTGGTCGGGCATGGCGGTCAACGGGGTGCTGGCCACGACGGCGGCCGACCTCGCGGTCGCGTACGCCGTGCTCGCGGGGGAGCAGCCGTCGGCGCCGGCGGCACCCGACCGCCCGCTGCGGATCGCCGTCAGCACCCGGTCGCCGCTGCCCGGGGTCCGCGCCGACGAGTCCACCCGCGCGGCGGTCGACGCCGTGGTCAACCAGCTGCGGGCGGCGGGGCACACGGTGGTGCGCCGGAACCCGCCGGTCACCCCCGCGGCCGCGGCCGGCGCCCTCGCGCGCTGGATGGCCGGGGCGGAGGACGACGCGGAGTTCCTCGGGATCGACCGCGCTCTCCTGCAGCCCCGCAGCCGCACCCACGCCCGCATCGGCCGGCTGGTGCGCCGGCTCGGGCTGATCCGGCCCCGCACGCAGGCGCGGTTCCGGCAGCGGATGATCGACTTCTTCGGCTCCGAGGCCTCCGCGCAGGAGCCCGGTGCGAGCGCGCGGGGGTCGGGGGGCGGGGAGGTCCTCGATCTGCTGCTCACCCCGGTCACCACCGGTCCGCCGCTGCCCGCCCGGCCTTGGCACGAGCGCGGGTTCCTGGCCAACATCACGGCCAACGCGCGGTGGGCGCCGTGGACGGCGGCGTGGAACCTCGCGGGCATCCCGGCCGCGGTCCTGCCGGCCGCCACCCGGCCCGGCGGGCCCCCGGTTCCCGTCCAGTTCGTCGGCCCGCCGGGTGCCGAGGAGCGGCTACTCTGGATCGTCGGCGAGCTGGAGTCCCGCCGGCCCTGGCGCCGGTACGCGCCCGTCTTCGACCCCACCGCGACGCCGGACTGAGCGCCCGACCCGGCAGCGCCCGGCCCCGGTGACCGGGCGCAGCTCACACCGCCGGGTGGACGACCGCGGAACGCGCCGGTGTTGGACCGGGTGAACCGCGACCGGACCACGACGGCCGCCGTCCAGCGCACCACCGCTCCACACACCAGCGACCGACAGGGATCACATGGACCGGCTCGTCGTCCGCGGCGCCCGCGAGCACAACCTCAAGGACGTCCACATCGACCTCCCCCGTGACGCGCTCATCGTGTTCACGGGGCTGTCGGGGTCGGGCAAGTCCAGCCTCGCCTTCGACACGATCTTCGCCGAGGGGCAGCGGCGGTACGTCGAGTCGCTGTCGGCCTACGCCCGCCAGTTCCTCGGCCAGATGGACAAGCCGGACGTCGACTTCATCGAGGGGCTCTCCCCGGCGGTGTCGATCGACCAGAAGTCGACCAACCGCAACCCCCGGTCGACCGTCGGCACCATCACCGAGGTCTACGACTACCTGCGCCTGCTCTACGCGCGGGCCGGCCAGCCGCACTGCCCGAACTGCGGCAAGCCGATCTCCCGGCAGACGCCCCAGCAGATCGTCGACCAGGTGCTGGCGATGGAGGAGAGCACCCGGTTCCAGGTCCTGGCCCCCGTGGTCCGCGCCCGCAAGGGCGAGTACGTCGACCTGTTCAGCTCGCTGCAGACCCAGGGCTTCTCCCGCGTCCGCGTCGACGGGACGGTGCACCCGCTCACCGAGCCGCCGACCCTGAAGAAGCAGGAGAAGCACAGCATCGAGGTGATCGTCGACCGCCTGACGGTCAAGGAGAGCGCCAAGCGCCGGCTCACCGACTCGGTGGAGACCGCGCTGGGCCTCGCCGGCGGCCTGGTCGTCCTCGACTTCGTCGACCTGCCCGACGACGACCCCGCGCGGGAGCGCACCTTCTCCGAGCACCTGGCGTGCGTCGACGACGGGCTCTCCTTCGAGGCGCTGGAGCCGCGGTCGTTCTCGTTCAACTCCCCCTTCGGCGCCTGCGGCGAGTGCACCGGCATCGGCACCCGCAAGGAGGTCGACCCCGAGCTCGTCGTCCCCGACCCCGGGAAGAGCCTCGCCCAGGGCGCCATCGCCCCGTGGTCGAGCTCGATGAGCAACGAGTACTTCACCCGGCTGCTCACCGGTCTCTCGCAGCAGGTCGGCTTCTCCATGGACGAGCCGTGGGAGCGGCTGCCGGCCAAGGTGCAGAAGGCGATCCTGCACGGCTCGCCCGACCAGGTGCACGTCCGCTACAAGAACCGGTACGGCCGCGAGCGCAGCTACTACGCCGCGTTCGAGGGGGTGCTGCCGTTCCTGGAGCGCCGGCACGACGACACCGACAGCGAGTACATGCGGGACAAGTACGAGGGCTACATGCGCGACGTGCCGTGCCCCGTCTGCCACGGCACCCGGCTCAAGCCCGAGATCCTCGCGGTGAAGCTCAACGGGCGGTCCATCGCCGACGTCACCAACCTCTCCATCGGCGAGGCGTCGCAGTGGCTGGGCGCGCTGGAGCTCGGGGAGCGGGAGAAGGCGATCGCCGACCGCGTGCTGCGCGAGATCCAGGCCCGGCTCTCCTTCCTCGTCGACGTCGGCCTCGACTACCTCTCCCTCGACCGCCCGGCGGCCACCCTGGCCGGTGGTGAGGCGCAGCGCATCCGCCTGGCCACCCAGATCGGCTCCGGGCTCGTCGGCGTCCTCTACGTGCTGGACGAGCCCTCGATCGGGCTGCACCAGCGGGACAACACCAAGCTGATCGAGACCCTCGTGCGGCTGCGGGACATGGGCAACACGCTGATCGTCGTGGAGCACGACGAGGACACCATCAAGATGGCCGACTGGGTGGTGGACATCGGCCCCGGTGCCGGTGAGCACGGCGGCGAGGTCGTCGTCAGCGGCACGGTCGAGGAACTGCTCGCGAGCGAGCGGTCGCTGACCGGCCAGTACCTGTCCGGCCGCAAGCAGATCGTCGTCCCCGAGCAGCGTCGCGAGATCACGCCCGGGCGCGAGCTGGTGGTCAAGGGCGCCCGCGAGAACAACCTGCGCGGCGTCGACGTCGCCTTCCCGCTCGGCTGCATGGTGGCGGTCACCGGGGTGTCGGGCTCGGGCAAGTCCAGCCTGGTCAACGACATCCTCTACAGCGTCCTGGCCAACGAGCTCAACCGGGCGCGGCTGGTGCCCGGCCGGCACCGCACCGTCACCGGGCTGGAGCACCTGGACAAGGTCGTGCACGTCGACCAGTCGCCGATCGGCCGCACCCCGCGGTCGAACCCGGCCACGTACACCGGTGTGTGGGACCACGTCCGCAAGCTGTTCGCCCAGACCTCCGAGGCGAAGGTCCGCGGGTACCTCCCGGGCCGCTTCTCCTTCAACGTCAAGGGCGGCCGCTGCGAGGCGTGCTCGGGCGACGGCACGCTGAAGATCGAGATGAACTTCCTGCCCGACGTGTACGTCCCCTGCGAGGTCTGCAAGGGCGCCCGGTTCAACCGGGAGACCCTCGAGGTGCACTACAAGGGGAAGACCGTCTCCGAGGTCCTCGACATGCCGATCGAGGAGGCGGCGGACTTCTTCGCGGCCATCCCGGCCATCGCCCGCTACCTGCGCACGCTCACCGACGTGGGTCTGGGCTACGTCCGTCTGGGCCAGCCCGCGACCACGCTCTCCGGCGGTGAGGCGCAGCGGGTGAAGCTCGCCAGCGAGCTGCAGAAGCGGTCGAACGGGCGCAGCATCTACGTCCTCGACGAGCCGACCACCGGCCTGCACTTCGAGGACATCCGCAAGCTGCTGCTGGTCCTGCAGAGCCTGGTCGACAAGGGCAACTCGGTGATCGTCATCGAGCACAACCTCGACGTCATCAAGAGCGCCGACTGGCTCATCGACATGGGGCCGGAGGGGGGCTTCCGCGGCGGCACCGTCGTCGCGGAGGGCACCCCGGAGTTCGTCGCCTCGGTGCCGGAGAGCCACACCGGCCGCTACCTGGTGCCGTTGCTCGACGCCGAGGCGATCGCCGCGGCGGCGGCCGGCCCGGTGAAGAAGCGGGTGCGCAAGAAGGCGAGCTGACCGACCGGCGTCGTTGACGGCCCGCGTTCCCCGGGGGGAGCGCGGGCCGTCGCTCTCGGGGGGTGCGTCGCCGGTGCGGCGGCGCGGTCGACGCAGGGGGTTGAGTCGTCGCCTCACCCGCACTACTCTCGGTGTGACCGACGTCACCCCGGCCGACCGGAGGGGGTGACGGAGTCCCTCGGAGGAGGACAGCGATGAGTGCGCTGACGCCCGACTGCGACCCCGACCTGTCCAACTGCGGCTCGCCCGTGTCCGGTGGCGGCGTGCGGTCCACCATCGTCCTGCTCGCCGTGCTCGCGGCGTCCGCGAGCGCGGTCGGCAGCGGCGCGACCGGCGCCATGGCGTTCACCGCCGGCGGCGCCGCCGTCGTCTCGGCGCTGGTGCTCGGCCGCCGGGCCGTGCGCCTCGCGCAGCGCGCGACCGCCGGGATCGTCGCGCACACCTCCTGGCGGTCCCGCCCCGCCGGCTGACGCACCCGTGCGAGCCCGGTCCGGTGCGGTGCCACCGGACCGGGTCGGCGCGCCCGGGGCCGCTGGGGCGGTTGTGGCCGGGCGGGTGCGCTTCCTGACGGCGTGTCGGTGCCGCGACCTAGTGTGGAGACATGGCCGACCCGTCCACGTACCGCCCGGCGGTCGGCTCCATCCCGGAGTCCCCGGGCGTCTACAGGTTCCGCGACCCCAACGGCCGCGTCATCTACGTGGGCAAGGCCAAGAGCCTCCGCCAGCGGCTGAACAGCTACTTCGCCGACGTCGCGGGCCTGCACCCGCGCACCCGCCAGATGGTCACGACGGCGGCGAGCGTCGAGTGGACCGTCGTCGGCACCGAGGTGGAGGCGCTCCAGCTCGAGTACAACTGGATCAAGGAGTTCGACCCGCGGTTCAACGTCCGCTACCGCGACGACAAGAGCTACCCCAGCCTCGCCGTGACGCTGAACGAGGAGTACCCGCGGCTGCAGGTGATGCGCGGCCCGAAGAAGAAGGGCGTGCGCTACTTCGGCCCCTACGCCCACGCCTGGGCGATCCGCGAGACCCTCGACACCCTGACCCGCGTCTTCCCCGCCCGCACCTGCTCCACCGGGGTCTTCAAGCGGGCCGGCCAGATCGGCCGCCCCTGCCTGCTCGGCTACATCGGCAAGTGCGCCGCACCCTGCGTCGGCCGGGTCAGCGCCGAGGAGCACCGCCGGATCGTCGACGACTTCTGCGACTTCATGGCCGGCCGCACCGAGTCGATGATCAAGCGGCTCGAGCGCGAGATGGGCGAGGCCGCCGAGGCGATGGAGTACGAGCGGGCCGCGCGGCTGCGGGACGACATCGGCGCGCTCAAGCGGGCGATGGAGAAGCAGGCCGTCGTCCTCGGTGACGGCACCGACGCCGACGTCGTGGCGTTCGCGCAGGACGAGCTCGAGGCCGCCGTCCAGGTCTTCCACGTCCGCGGGGGCCGCGTGCGGGGTCAGCGCGGCTGGATCATCGACAAGGTCGAGGACGTCACCACCGGCGAGCTGGTGGAGCAGTTCCTCCTGCAGGTCTACGGCGGGGTCGACGAGCAGACCGGCGTCGGTGAGGCCGGCGAGGCGGTGCCCCGCGAGGTGCTGGTGCCCGAGCTGCCCGCCGACGCCGACGTCTACGTCGAGCTGCTGGAGGAGCTGCGCGGGGGCCGGGTCTCGCTGCGCGTCCCCCAGCGCGGGGACAAGCGCAGCCTCATGGAGACCGTCGAGCGCAACGCCAAGGAGGCGTTCGCCCGGCACCGGGTGAAGCGGTCCAGCGACCTCACCGCCCGCTCGCTGGCGCTCTCGGAGCTGCAGGAGGCACTGGAGCTCCCCGATGCGCCGCTGCGGATCGAGTGCATCGACATCAGCCACGTCCAGGGCACGAACGTGGTCGCGTCGATGGTCGTCTTCGAGGACGGTCTGGCGAAGAAGTCGGACTACCGGCGCTTCTCCGTCACGGAGGGCACCGACGACACCGCGGCGATGGCCGAGGTCGTGCGCCGCCGGTTCGCCCGCCACCTCAAGGACGAGGCGGACCGCCGGGACGAGCAGGGCATCGCCGCGGAGGAGGGGCGGCCGCGCAGGTTCGCCTACCCGCCGAACCTCCTCGTCGTCGACGGCGGTGCCCCCCAGGTCGCCGCCGCCGCCCGCTCGCTCGACGAGCTCGGCGTCGTCGACGTCGCGGTCTGCGGGCTGGCCAAGCGCATGGAGGAGGTCTGGCTGCCGGGGGAGAGCGACCCGGTCATCCTGCCGCGCACCTCCGAGGCGCTCTACCTGCTGCAGCGGGTGCGCGACGAGGCGCACCGGTTCGCGATCACCTACCACCGCCAGAAGCGGTCCACCAGCATGCTGGTGTCGCTCCTGGACGACGTCCCCGGGCTCGGGGAGACGCGACGGAAGGCGTTGATGAAGCAGTTCGGATCGCTCAAGCGGTTGCGCGCCGCGACAGTGGAGGAGCTCATGGCGGTGCCGGGGATCGGCCGGCGGACGGCGGAGGCGGTGCAGATGGCGGTCGCGGAGCCGGCCCGGGCGCCCGAGGAGGGGCGGCCGCCGGCGGAGACCAGCCTGGCACCGCAGGGCCCGGCCGAGCAGGGTGTCCCGCGCGCCGGCTCCGGCGACACCGCCGAGGTCGGCCGGGTGGCCTCGTGACCGCCGGCACCGGGTCGGCGCCGGCGGATGAGTCGGCCGTCGGGGAGGCCGGCGTCGAGGTCTCCGGGGCGCCGGCGGTCGGGCCGCAGAACGGCCTCTCGCCGGCGATGGATCCCGCGAGCACCGAGGTCCAGCCGCTCGAGGTCGTGGTCGTCACCGGGCTCTCCGGCGCCGGGAAGAACAGCGCCGGGCGCGTCCTCGAGGACCTCGGCTGGTTCGTCGTCGACAACCTGCCGCCGGCGCTCCTGCTCCCCATGGTGGAGCTGGGCGCCCGCGGTGACCTGCGCCGGTTCGCCGCCGTCGTCGACGTCCGCAGCCGCGCCTTCTCCAGTGACCTGGAGGAGGCGATCCGGGTCCTCTCGGCAGCCGGGCACCGGCCGCGCGTGGTCTACGTCCACGCCCGCGACGAGGTCCTGGTCCGCCGCTACGAGTCCAACCGCCGGGAGCACCCGCTGCAGGGCAACGGCACGCTCACCGACGGGATCACCGAGGAGCGGGCGCTGCTCACCGGCATCGCCGGCGAGGCGGACCTCTGGGTCGACACCAGCGACCTCAACGTCCACCAGTTGCGCGCCACGCTCGAGAACGCCTTCGCGCGCGACGGCCGCACCCCGCCGCTGACCGCGACGGTGATGAGCTTCGGCTTCAAGTACGGGCTGCCCCTGGACGCCGACCTCGTGGTGGACGCCCGCTTCCTGCCCAACCCGCACTGGGTGCCCGAGCTCCGCGAGCACACCGGGCGCGACGCCGACGTCCGCGACTACGTCCTCGGGCAGCCGGACGCCCGTGACTTCCTGGACCGGTACAGCGAGGTCCTGCGGCTGCTGCTGCCCGGTTACCGGCGCGAGGGCAAGCGCTACCTCACGCTCGCGGTCGGCTGCACCGGCGGGAAGCACCGCAGCGTCGCGATCGCCGAGGAGTTCGCCCGCCGGCTGCACGCCGAGGGCATCGCCGCCGTGGCCCGGCACCGCGACCTGGGACGCGAGTAGTGGGCGGGGCGACGTTCCCGGGGCGGGCGCCCCGGGTGGTCGCGTTCGGCGGCGGTCACGGGCTCGCGGCGGCGCTGGCGGCGTGGCGCAGGATCACCCCTGAGCTGACCGCCGTCGTCACGGTCGCCGACGACGGCGGTTCGTCGGGGCGGATCCGGCGCGAGATGCCGGTGCTGCCCCCCGGCGACCTCCGCATGGCCCTGGCGGCCCTGGCCGGGGAGGCCGAGCGCGAGCAGACCCTCGCCGCGCTCTTCCAGCACCGCTTCGGCGGCAGCGGCGTGCTCGCCGGCCACCCGGTCGGCAACCTGCTGCTGACCGGGCTGGCCGAGATGTTCGGCGGCGACACCGTCCGCGCCCTCGACGAGATGTGCGTGCTCGTCGGCGCCTCCGGTCGCGTGCTGCCCATGGCCGACGAGCCGCTGGACCTCGTCGCCCGGGTGGAGACCGCCGACCCCGACGACCCGGCCCGCGTGCGCACCATCCGCGGGCAGGCGGCGATCGCTGCGACCCCCGGCCGGGTCCGGGAGATCCGGCTCGCGCCCGCCGACCCCGTGGTGCACCCGGCGGTGCTCGACGCCATCGCCGCGGCCGACGTCGTCTCCCTCGGCCCCGGTTCCTGGTACACCTCGGTGCTGCCGCACCTGCTCGTGCCGCGGCTCCGCGCGGCGCTGGCGGCCTCCGGTGCCCGGGTGGTGGTGGTGCTCAACCTGGAACCGCAGCCCGGCGAGACGGACGGCTTCTCCCCGGAGGAGCACCTGTCGGTGCTGCAGGCGCACCTGGACGGAGTGGCGTTGCACACGGTGGTCGCGGACGTGGAGTCGGTTGTTGACCGCCGTGGTCTCCTTGAGGCGGTCCGCGGGTGCGGTGCCGAGCTGCTGCTGGCGCCGGTCGCCGAGCCGGACGGTGCGCCGCGGCACGACCCGGGGCGGCTGTCCGCGGCGCTGGCATCCGTGGTCGGCTTGCGGTGAACGGATAGCGGAGTGCGAGCGGGTACCAGGTGGACGGTCGACCGGCCGGCACGAGGGGGAGAGGGGACGGCGTACGTGACGCTGACCCGGACTGCGGGGGCGGATACCTCCGGAGGAACGTGGGGGTGGACGGCATGGCGATGACCGCCATGGTGAAGGACGAGCTCTCCAGGGTGGAGTGCACGAAGACCTCCGAGCGCAAGGCCGAGGTGACCGCGCTGCTGCGGTTCTCCGGCGGGTTGCACATCGTCGGTGGCCGCGTGGTCATCGAGGCCGAGCTGGACACCGGCTCGGTCGCCCGGCGGCTGCGCCGGGACATCAGCGAGGTCTACGGCTACACCAGCGGTGTCAGCGTGCTCGCGGGCGGGAACATCCGCCGCGGTGTGCGCTACCTCGTCCGCATCGCCAAGCACGGCGAGGGTCTGGCCCGCCAGACCGGCCTGGTCGACCAGCGCGGCCGCCCGGTGCGCGGGCTCCCGCCGGCGGTCGTCTCCGGCAGCATCAACGACGCCGAGGCGGCCTGGCGCGGTGCCTTCCTCGCCCACGGCTCGCTGACCGAGCCCGGCCGCTCGTCCTCGCTCGAGGTCACCTGCCCGGGGCCGGAAGCGGCCATGGCGCTCGTCGGCGCGGCCCGCCGGCTGGGGATCGCCGCCAAGGCCCGCGAGGTCCGCGGCGCCGACCGCGTCGTCGTCCGGGACGGTGACGCGATCAGCGCGCTGCTGA
This sequence comes from Blastococcus sp. SYSU DS0541, assembly GCF_054050875.1. NCBI lineage: Bacteria > Bacillati > Actinomycetota > Actinomycetes > Geodermatophilales > Geodermatophilaceae > Blastococcus > Blastococcus sp. SYSU DS0541. The sequence continues at coordinate 113,316 of NZ_JBJHAD010000006.1, forward strand.
CCCGCATGGGCGCCCACGACGCGGTGCTGGCCTGGGAGGAGCGGCGCATGCGCCGCGAGGTGCGGGCCACCGCGAACCGCCTGGCCAACTTCGACGACGCGAACCTGCGCAGGTCCGCGCGGGCCGCCGTCGCCGCCAGCGCGCGGGTCGAGCGCGCCCTGGAGATCCTCGGCGAGGACGCGCCCGAGCACCTGCTCGTCGCCGGCCGGCTGCGCCTGGAGTTCGGTCAGGCCTCGCTGGAGGAGCTCGGTCAGCGGGCCGACCCGCCGATGACCAAGGACGCCGTCGCCGGTCGCATCCGGCGGCTGCTGGCCATGGCCGACAAGCGGGCCAAGGACCTCGGCATCCCCGACACGGAGTCCGTCGTCACCGACGACATGCTGGCCCAGTAGAAGGACCCCCTCGCCCCCCACGCCTCGTACCTCGGCGCGGGCCCCTGCGAGGGGGCCGTTCCAGAGCGTCGCCGGCGGGGCCGTTCCAGAGCTGGGCCAGGACCCTTGTCGATCAGGTGACCTGATCACCAGGGAGCGGGGGCCGCGCCGCGGCGGGACCGATAGGGTCTGCACCGAGCGAGGCCGCGCGGTCCGTGCGGCAACCGACGTGACGGTTCCATGGGAGGTCTGCAGTGACGGTCCGGGTAGGCATCAACGGATTCGGCCGGATCGGCCGCAACTTCTGGCGGGCCGCCGCGGCCAGCGGTCAGGACATCGAGATCGTGGCGGTCAACGACCTGACCAGCAACGAGGCCCTGGCCCACCTGCTGAAGTACGACAGCATCCTCGGCGTCCTCAAGGAGGAGGTCGCGGCCGACGGCGACGGCATCACCATCGGCGGGAAGACCATGAAGGTCCTCTCGGAGCGCGACCCGGCCAACCTGCCCTGGGGCGACCTCGGCGTCGACGTCGTCGTCGAGTCGACCGGCTTCTTCACCAAGGCCGCCGACGCCCGCAAGCACGTGGACGCCGGTGGCGCCAAGAAGGTCATCATCTCCGCGCCGGCCACCGACGACGACATCACCATCGTCATGGGCGTCAACGACGACCTGTACGACGGCTCGCAGACGATCATCAGCAACGCCTCGTGCACCACCAACTGCCTGGCGCCGCTGGCCAAGGTCCTCAACGACGCGTTCGGGATCGAGCGCGGCCTGATGACCACCATCCACGCCTACACCGCCGACCAGAACCTGCAGGACGGTCCGCACAAGGACCTGCGCCGTGCGCGCGCCGCCGCCCTCAACATGGTGCCGACGTCCACGGGCGCGGCCAAGGCGATCGGCCTGGTGCTCCCGGAGCTCAAGGGCAAGCTCGACGGCTACGCCATCCGGGTCCCCGTGCCGACCGGCTCGGCCACCGACCTCACGGTCCAGGTCTCCCGCGAGGCCTCGGCCGACGAGATCGACGCCGCCTACCGCGAGGCCGCCGCCGGGCCGCTGGGCAAGTACCTCACCTACACCGACGCGCCGATCGTCTCCTCCGACATCGTCACCGACCCGTCGTCGTGCATCTACGACGCGAAGCTCACCAAGGTCTTCGGCCCGATGGTCAAGGTCCTGGGCTGGTACGACAACGAGTGGGGCTACTCGAACCGCCTCGTCGACCTCACCACCCTGGTCGGCAAGTCCCTCTGATGCGCTCCGTCGACGACCTCATCGCCGAGGGCGTCTCCGGTCGGCGCGTGCTGCTGCGCGCCGACCTGAACGTCCCGCTGGACAAGCAGACGCGCGAGATCACCGACGACGGCCGGATCCGCGCGAGCCTGCCGACCCTGCAGGCGCTGCGGGAGGCCGGGGCCCGCGTGATCGTGGCGGCGCACCTCGGCCGCCCCAAGGGCACGCCGGACCCGCAGTTCTCGCTCGCGCCGGTGGCCGCCCGCCTGGGCGAGCTGCTCGGCACGACCGTGCCGCTGGCCACCGACGTGGCCGGCGAGGACGCGCAGGCCAAGGCCGCCGGCCTCGGGGACGGCGACGTCCTCCTGCTGGAGAACGTGCGGTTCGAGGCCGCGGAGACGTCGAAGGACGACGCCGAGCGGGCCGCCTTCGCCGAGCGGCTCGCGGCGCTGGCCGACGTCTACGTGGACGACGCCTTCGGCGCGGTGCACCGCGCCCACGCCTCGGTGTTCGACGTCGCCGAGCGGATCCCGCACTACGCGGGCCGCCTCGTCGCCCGCGAGCTCGAGGTGCTCACCCGGTTGACCACCGACCCCGAGCGGCCCTACGTGGTGGTGCTGGGCGGGTCCAAGGTCAGCGACAAGCTGGCGGTGATCGAGGCGCTGCTGCCCAAGGTCGACCGGCTGCTCGTCGGCGGCGGGATGTGCTTCACCTTCCTGGCCGCGCAGGGCCACGAGGTCGGCACGTCGCTCCTGGAGGCCGACCAGGTGGAGACCTGCCGCCGGCTGCTCTCCGAGGCCGGTGACCGGATCGTGCTCCCCGTCGACGTCGTCTGCGCGCCGGAGTTCAGCGCGGAGGCGCCGACCACGATCGTGGCCGTCGACGCCATCCCCGGTGACCAGATGGGGCTCGACGTGGGGCCGCGCACCGTGGAGCTGTTCGGCAGCACCCTGGGCGACGCGCGCACCGTGTTCTGGAACGGCCCCATGGGCGTCTTCGAGCTGGCGCCCTTCCAGGCCGGCACCCGCGGCGTGGCGCAGGCGGTCTCCGCCGTCGCCGGGCTGTCGGTCGTCGGCGGCGGGGACTCGGCCGCCGCGGTGCGGGTGCTCGGCCTCGACGAGAACGCGTACGGGCACATCAGCACCGGTGGCGGCGCGTCGCTGGAGTACCTCGAGGGCCGGGACCTCCCGGGCCTCGCGGTGCTGGCCGACTGAGCGAGGAGCGGACATGGCAGGCACGCGTCCCACCCCGGCCCGCGAGGGCCGCCGGCCGCTCATCGCCGGCAACTGGAAGATGCACATGACCCACCTGGAGGCCATCGGGCTGGTCCAGAAGGTGGTCTTCTCGCTCAAGGAGGAGGAGCTCGAGGCGGCCGAGGTCGTCGTCCTCCCGCCGTTCACCGCCTTGCGCAGCGTGCAGACGCTCGTGGCCGGCGACAAGCTGGACATCGGCTACGGCGCGCAGGACCTCTCGCCCCACGACTCCGGCGCCTACACCGGTGACGTCAGCGGCGCGATGCTGAGCGCCCTGGCCTGCCGCTACGTGACCGTCGGGCACTCCGAGCGGCGCGCGCTGCACGACGAGGACGACGCGGTCGTCGCCGCCAAGGTGCGCAGCAGCCTGCGGCACGGCATCGTGCCGATCCTGTGCGTGGGGGAGGGGCTCGACGTCCGCAAGGCCGGCACGCACGTCGCCCACTGCACCGGTCAGCTGGACGCCGCCCTCGAGGGGCTCACGGCCGAGCAGGTCGCCGGGCCCGGCGGTGGCGTCGTGATCGCCTACGAGCCCGTGTGGGCGATCGGCACCGGCGAGGTGGCCACCCCGGAGGACGCGCAGGAGGTCTGCGGCGCCCTGCGCGCGCGGCTCGCCGAGCGCTTCGGGAGTGACAGCGCGGCCACGGTCCGTATCCTCTACGGCGGGTCGGTGAAGGCCGCCAACACGGCCGGGATCCTGGCCGGGGCGGACGTCGACGGCGCACTCGTCGGCGGGGCCAGCCTGGACGCCGAGGAGTTCGCGCAGATCTGCCGGATCGCCGCCGGGGGTAGCTGAGCCCTGCTGCCCGCCGCCGGCCGGACACGGATGGGGGTGGGCAGCAGGTGGAGCCTTCGACGCTGGAGCGGTGGACCGACCGGCTCCCGCCCTGGGCGCGGGGCTGGTCGCGCCGGCGCCTGCTGGCCTCCGCCGCGGTGATCACGCTGGTCGTGGTCCTCGCCGTGAGCTGCCTCGGAAGCACGGGTGGGCGGGCCGACGTGCCGGTGCTCGCCGACGGCCCCGACGCCGGCGTCGAGGGCGTGCGGTCGCCGTCGGACCAGCGCGGCGGCACGCTGCGGGTGGTCGCGCCCGCCGTCGACAGCCTGGACCCGCAGCGCTCCTACCTGCCGGGCGTGTGGAATCTCATGCGGCTCTACACCCGGACCCTGGTCACGTACTCGAGCGAGGCGGGGGGTACCACCGAACTGGTGCCCGACCTCGCGACCGATCTCGGCACCGTCTCCGAGGACGGGCTGACGTGGACCTTCACGCTGAAGGAGGGCGTCCGCTTCGAGAACGGCCGCCCCATCACCAGCGCCGACGTGAAGTACGGGATCCAGCGGTCGTTCGCGTCGGACGTGATCGTCGGTGGGCCGACCTACCTGGTGGGCCTGCTCGACGACCCGGCCAACCCCTACCCGGGGCCGTACTCCACCGACGAGGACGACCCCGACCTCACCTCCATCGAGACGCCCGACGAGCGCACCGTCGTCTTCCGGCTGCGCACCGCGCAGCCGGAGCTGCCCTACGTGCTGGCGCTGCCGTCGGCCGGCCCGGTGCCGGCCGAGGCCGACACCCGCGGCGCGTACGGTGCCGACCCGGTGTCCTCCGGGCCCTACGCGATCACCTCGGTGGACCCGGAGACCGGCATCCTGCTGGAGCGGAACCCGGAGTGGGACCCGGCGACCGACGAGGTGCGCACGGCGCTGCCGGACAGCGTGGTGGTGCGCACGGGGCTCTCCGGGTTGGCGCGCGACCAGGCGCTGCTCGCCGGCTCCGCCGACCTGGACATCTCCGGCACCGGGGTCATGCCCGCCACCACGGTGCGCCTCGCCGGTGAGGACGGGGAGCAGCTGATGGACCGGGTGGACGACGTCACGACCGGCGCCGTCCGCCTGCTGGCGCTGCCCACGGACGTCGCGCCCATGGACGACGCCGGCTGCCGGACCGCCGTCGCGGCCGCCGTCGACCGGCGCGCCGTCCAGGATGCGCTCGGCGGGGCGGTCGACGCGGTGCGCAGCAGCTCGCTGTGGCCGCGGGTCCTGTCCGGCGGCCCCGAGGGCGGCGCCGAGGGCCCGGACCTGGCCGCGGCCCGGGCCGCCCTGGAGGAGTGCGGGCGGCCCGACGGGTTCGCCACCGTCCTCGCGGTCCCCGACGTGAGCAGCAGCGTCGACGTCGCCGAGGAGCTCGCCGCGCAGCTCGGCGAGGTCGGGATCGACGTCGAGGTGCGCCCGCTGGACCCCGCGACCTTCTACGCCACCGACGTCGGCAACCCCGACAACGTCGCCGCCAGCGGCTACGGCCTGATCCTGGCCACCCGGACCGCGGATTTCCCGACGCCCGGGTCGTTCCTCGTGCCGCTGGTCGACGGGCGCAGCATCGCCCGGGTCGGCAACCCGAACTACGCGCGGCTGGCCGACCCGGAGGTCGACGCCCTGGTCGACCGGGCACGGGCGGGCGAGGCGGAGTGGGCCGAGGTCGCCGCGGCGGCCCAGGCGCGGGCGGCCTACGTGCCGCTCGCCGAGACCCGCATCCAGCTGCTGGCGGGGCAGCGGCTGCGCAACGGCCTGGTGATGCACCCCTACGACGGTTACGACGTCGCCACCGCCGGCGTCCGCTGACAGCCGCGGGAGCATCGCACCGAGGAACGGTCCAGTGGCCGCGCTCCAGGGTCCCGCCGCGAGCGAGCGAGCGGTGCTGGGCAGTGGGGTCCTTCCTGGACCGGGGCGCGGGAGCGGACCGGTGTGTCAGCCCGCTGACAGCGGCGGGCGGCACCGGCAGTGCTGACCGGTGCACCGCCGCCCGTCGGCTACGCTCGAACCGAGAGCTGGCGTCCGTCGCCGGTCGCCGACACTTCCGGAGAGGTCAATGGAGCTGGTCCTCAACGTGCTGCTGGTCCTCAGCAGCCTGCTGCTCGTGGTGCTCATCCTGCTGCACCGCGGCAAGGGGGGCGGGCTGTCCTCGATGTTCGGGGGCTCGGTGTCCTCTTCGCTGTCCGGGTCGTCGGTCGTGGAGAAGAACCTCAACCGCCTGACCGTGCTCACCGCGATCGTCTGGACGGTCTGCATCGTCGCCCTGGGCATCCTGATCAAGGTCAATCCCTGACCTTGCCCCACGTGGCCTGCTTCACAGCCGGCGCGCAATCGTGACCGGGAAACAGCCTCCCAGGCCCTAGACTCCTCCCGCGGTGGTCGGCGTCGCCGCGCCCGGACGGACGATCAGGGGGCACACGTGGCTGGTGGGAATGCGATCCGGGGCACCCGGGTCGGGGCGGGTCCGGTCGGCGAGGTCGAGCGCGGCGAGTCCGCGCCCCGCCGGCGGATCCCCTTCTGGTGCGCCAACGGCCACGAGACGCGCGTGGTCCTCGCGAGCGACGCCGAGGTGCCCGAGCTGTGGGACTGCCCGCGCTGCGGGCTCCCGGCCGGGCAGGACCGGACGGCCCCGCCGCCGGCACCGCGGATCGAGCCGTACAAGACCCACCTGGCGTACGTGCGGGAACGGCGCAGCGACGCCGACGGCGACGCCCTGCTCGAGGAGGCCCTCGACCGGCTCCGCGTGCGCCGCGGCGGCTGACTCAGCCCCCGGCGCGGGGCAGCCGCGACGCGGCACCGGCGTCGAGCAGCCAGCGGGTGGCCCGGGTCCCGTGCACCCCGGCCGCGGGGAGGTCGACCGGGTCGGCTCCGCCCAGCGCGGCGGCCACCGCCTCGGCCTTCCCCTCGCCCGAGACGAGCAGCCAGACCTCCTCGGCGCTGTTGATCGCCGGGAAGCCGAGGCTGACGCGGGTCGGCGGCGGCTTGGGGCAGTCGCGCACCGCGACCACCGGGCGCGCGTCACGCACCGCGGGGGAGCCGGGGAAGATCGAGGCCGTGTGGCCCTCGGCCCCCATGCCCAGGAGCAGCACGTCGAAGCGGGGCAGCTCCGCACCCTCGGCGGCGTGCGCCCGGAGTTCGGCCAGGTAGGCCTCGGCGGCCTCCTCGGGCGAGCCGGAGCCGGAGTCCGACGCCGGCATCGCGTGCACCCGCTCCTCGGGGACGCCGACGCGGTCGAGCAGCGCGGCGCGGGCCTGACCCTCGTTGCGCTCGCCGTCCCCGGCGGGCACGAAGCGCTCGTCGCCCCACCAGACGTCGACCGCGGTCCAGTCGACGGTCTCGCGCACCGGCTCGGCGGCCAGGCCGGCCACCCGCTCCAGCACGGCGATGCCGATGCCGCCGCCGGTCAGCACCACCGATGCGGTGCCGTGCACCGCCTGGGCCGCGGCGAGCCGCGCGACGAGCGCCTCGGCGACCGCGCGGGCCAGCCGGTCGGCGTCAGGCTCGATCACGACGTCGGGGACGGGGCGGCCGGCGTGGGGGAGCTCGGCGGACACCCGGTCGCCGGGGGAGAGGCTCATCCTCCTGCACCGTCCTCGGGGTCGGTGTCGTCGGGCGCGGCGGGGTCGAACCACACGTGCTTCCGGACCGCGGGCCGGTCGGACAGCCCGGTGAGGCCGGTCGCGGCCTCCAGGGCGTCGCTGTAGGGCTCGTCGGGGTCGAGCCGGTGCAGCTCCTCGCTCAGCAGGTCCCCGAGGGGCCGCTCGGGCAGGGCGACGCTCGAGTCCGGCCGGTAGGGCTGGGAGATGACGGCGCCGCCCCGGCGATCGGCCCGGACCCGCACCTCCTCGTCCTGGTCCAGCTGCAGGGCGATCGACCCGACGCCGCTCGGCCCGGTCCGCTGCTCGGCCGGCGTGATCTCGATGCTGCAGCCGCTGCGGGAGGCGAGCCACCCGCCCAGCAGCTGGGCGGTGGCGTTGTGCGGATCGCCCTCGATCGTGCCGCCGCGCACCCGGACGGCGTCGCCCCGGCGGCCGGAGACGGAGTCCAGCGTCGAGGCGAGCGCCGCGCGCCAGGCGGTGCTCCGGGTCCAGGCCAGGTCCGAGTCCCCGGGGGCGTAGTCCTCGGCCCGGATGCGCAGAGCGGCCAGCGGGTCCTGCGCCAGAGCGGTGTCGGTGATCCGCCGGTCGGCGAAGACGCCCAGGGCGTCGGTCGCGATCCGCTCCGGCGGGCCCTCGTGCCACCAGGTGACGACCGGGGCGTCGGCGGCGAGCAGGGGCAGCACCACCGACTCGGCGTGCAGGGCCAGCCGCCCGTACATGCGCATCACGACGGCCTCACCGGGGCCGAGCCGGCCGCCGATGAGCACCTCAGCGTCCAGCCGGGGGCCGGGGGCGTCGATCTGCCGGCGGACCACGATCAGCAGGCGGCAGGGGTGCAGTTCGGCCGCGTGCGTCGCCGCCTCCTCCGCCTCGGCGACCCGGCTCTCGTCGGCCACGACGACCAGCGTCAGCGCGACCCCGGACAGGACGGCACCGCCGGTGCGCCGCTGGGCGGCCAGTTCCTTCACCACGGCCGATCCCGTGGTGTCCCACAGCGTGGTCATGGGGTCTCCTCCGGTCGGTGGCGCGGGCGGGCGGCGCTCACGGCCGCCGCCATCGACGGCCCTCGGCCGCGAGCATCTCGTCGGCGGCCCGCGGGCCCCACTCGCCGGCCCGGTAGGGGTAGGGCTCGTTGCCGGCCCAGAACTCCTCCAGTGGGTCGATGACCGCCCACGACGCCTCCACCTCGGCGTTGCGCGGGAAGAGGGTGGCGTCGCCCAGCAGGACGTCGAGGAGCAGGCGTTCGTAGGCCTCGGGGCTGCTCTCGGTGAACTGCTCGCCGTAGAGGAAGTCCATCGAGACGTCCCGGACCTCCATGACGCTGCCGGGGACCTTCGACCCGAACTTGAGGGTGACCCCTTCGTCGGGTTGCACCCGCACCACCAGCTGGTTGTTTCCCAGTTCCTGGGTGTCGGTCTCCGCGAAGGGCAGGTGCGGAGCCCGCGTGAACACCAGGGCGATCTCGGTGACCCGGCGGGGGAGCCGCTTGCCCGTGCGCAGGTAGAAGGGCACCCCGGCCCAGCGGCGGGTCTCCACGCCCAGCCGCACCGCCGCGTAGGTCTCGGTCGTCGAGGACGGGTCGACGCCCTCCTCCTGGCGGTAGGCCTGGACCCGCTGCCCGGCCAGCCAGCCCTGCTGGTACTGCCCGCGGATGGCTGACCGGCGCAGGTCGTCGGGCAGCGAGATCGCCCGCAGCACCTTGAGCTTCTCGGTGCGGATCTCCTCGGCGGAGAACTCGACCGGCTCCTCCATCGCGGTCAGCGCCAGCAGCTGCAGCAGGTGGTTCTGCAGCACGTCGCGGGCGGCGCCGGTCTTCTCGTAGAAGCCGGCCCGGCCGCCGATCCCGACGTCCTCCGCCATGGTGATCTGCACCGAGTCGACGTGGTGGCCGTTCCAGACCGGCTCGAAGAGGGTGTTGGCGAACCGCAGCGCCATCAGGTTCTGGACGGTCTCCTTGCCCAGGTAGTGGTCGATGCGGAAGACGTCGTCGGCGGTGAAGACCGAGTCCACCAGCGCGTTGAGCTCGCGGCTGGACTCCAGATCGGTGCCGAACGGCTTCTCCACCACGACCCGCCGCCAGCGCTCCGGCGTGCTGTCGGCCATCCCGGTGCGCTGCATCTGCTTGAGGACGACGGGGAACATCGCCGGCGGGATCGACAGGTAGAACGCCGCGTTCCCGCCGATGCCGTGGCTGCCCTCCAGCTCGGCGAGGTGGTGGGCCAGCTCGTCGAAGGCGTTGTCGTCGTCGAAGCTGCCCTGGACGAAGCGGACGGTGCCGGCCAGCCGCTCCCAGACCTCCTCGCGCCAGGGCGTCCGGGCGTTGTGGCGTGCGGCGTCGCGGGCCAGCTCGGCGAACTCGGTGTCGCCCCAGTCGCGGCGGGCGAAACCCAGCAGCGCGAAGTTCGTGGGCAGCAGGCCGCGGTTGGCGAGGTCGTACACGGCCGGCAGGAGCTTCTTGCGCGCGAGGTCACCGGTGATGCCGAAGACGACGAGGGCGCAGGGCTCGGGGACCCGGGGCAGCCGCCGATCGCGGGGATCGCGGAGGGGGTTGGGGATCATCGCGGGCCGCGCAGCGGGGAGAGGTTCACGAGCGGGCCGCACAGCGGGGGAGGAGTCACCAGCGGGCCACGCAGCGGGGAAGATGTCATCGTCCGTCCTCGTGGTCGGAGGGGTCGTCGTCCGGCCCCGGGGAGCCGGACGGCGGGGTGCAGCAGGCGCGGGTCGAGCGGCGGCTCCGGCGTCCTCAGCAGCGCAACGCGGTGAGCAGCTGGTCGATGCCCGCCGCGCGGTCGGTGAGGTGCAGGTGGAGCAGCGGGCGGTCGCGGTCGGCCAGCGCCTTCCGGTCGCCGGCGGCCTGGGCCGCCTGCAGGGTGCCGAAGGTGTACGGCCGGTCGGGCACCGGCAGGTCCTCGCCGATCGCGCCGGTGATCTGCAGGAAGACACCGACCTGCGGTCCGCCCTTGTGGTACTGCCCCGTGGAGTGCAGGAAGCGCGGGCCCCAGCCGAAGGTCACCGCCTGCTCGGTCCGCCTGGCCAGCGCGGTGCGCAGCGCGGCGGCGCGGGCGTCGCGGAGCCGGTCCAGGTAGGCCATGACGGCGAGGTAGCCACGCGGCGGCACGGCGGCGAGGAGGGCGTCCAGCGCCAGCGAGAGCCCGTCGTGGGACGACAGGTCCACCCCCGTGAGCACCGCCGCCGTGCCGCGGATCTCCACCGCGCCGATCGTGGCCTCGGCCGGCTCGTCGGGGAGCCCGGCGGCGAGGATCGCCCGGGTGTTCTCCTTGCTCTCGGTCACGTTCGGCTGGTCGAAGGGGTTGATGCCCAGCACCCGCCCGGCCACCGCGGTGGCGTACTCCCAGCCGAGGAACTGCGCGCCGAGCGGCCCGGTCACCCCGAGCACCGGCTCGGCGCCGGTGGCCTGCGTACCCACGAGACCCAGCAGCACGTCGGCGCCGGAGCGACCGGGCGCCTCGGGCGACTCGAGGACGACCGGCAGGATGCCGCGCCCCTCCTTGCCCGTGGACTCGGCGATGAGCTGCTCGGCCCAGTCGCCGAAGCCCTCGATCGGGGTCTCGCCGGCGTCGGCGAGGGCGAGCTTGTCGCGGCCGGCGCAGACCGCCGCGCCCAGCACCACCCCCAGCTCCATGGCCGGGTTGGCGGGGTCGGCGAGGTGCTCGGCCAGCTGCTCGGCGTCCTCGACGAGCGCGGCGACGTCGGCACCGGCGAGCGCGGAGGGGACCAGCCCGAAGGCGGAGAGCGCGCTGTACCGCCCACCGACGGTGGGGTCGGCGAGGAACACCGCCCGTGCGCCCATGGCCTGGGCCGTCTCCGCCAGCGGCGAGCCGGGGTCGGTGACGACGACGAAGCGCGCGCCGATCCGGCTCTCGTCGAGGCCGGCACGGGCGAACGCGCTCATGAACGCCCGCCGCTGGCTGTCGGTCTCGACCGTGCCGCCCGACTTGGAGCTGATCACCACGACGGTGCGCTCCGGCTCGGTCATGGCCGCCGCCACCTGCCCGGGGTCGGTGGTGTCGAGCACGACCAGCGGCACGCCGGCGGTCCGGCAGATGACCTCCGGTGCGAGCGAGGAGCCGCCCATGCCGCACAGCACGATCCGGTCCAGCCCCTCGGCGACCAGCTGGGCGCGGAGCTCGGCCAGGGACGCGAGCAACGACCGGGAGGTGGCCGGGAGGTCCAGCCACCCGAGCCGGACGGCGGCCTCGTCCTCGGCTTCGGGGCCCCACAGCGTCGCGTCCTTCCGCACGAGGCGGGCCGCGACGCCGTCCTGCTCGAGCTGCGCCCGGAGGGGCTGCGGGATCTCCAGCCCGGTGCAGGTGACCCCGAGGGTCACGCCTTGTCCTCCAGCTCCGTGCGCACCGACTCGGTGAGCTCGTCCCAGGACTCGACGAACTTCTGCACGCCCTCCTCCTCGAGCACCCGGAAGACGTCGTCGAGGTCCACGCCCGCGTCACGCACCGCCTGCATGACCCCCGCGGCGTCGTCGTAGGACTTCTGCACAGGGGTGCCGGGGGCGCCGTGGTCGGCGTAGGCCATGAGCGTCTTCTCCGGCATGGTGTTGACCGTGCCGGGGGCGATGAGCTCGCTGATGTAGAGGGTGTCGGAGTACTCCGGGTTCTTGACCCCCGTGGACGCCCACAGCGGCCGCTGCCGGCGGGCGCCCTTGGCCTCGAGGGCCTGCCAGCGCTCGGAGGAGAAGACCTCCTCGTAGGCCTGGTAGGCCAGCTGCGCGTTGGCGACGCCGGCCTTGCCCTTGAGCGAGGGGTCGGCGCCCGCGGCGTCCAGGCGCTTGTCGATCTCGCTGTCCACCCGGGAGACGAAGAACGAGGCCACCGACTCCAGCTGGGAGAGGTCGGCCTCCGGGTCGTCGGCGAGCCGCTGCTCCAGGCCGGAGAGGTAGGCGTCCATGACGGCCCGGTACCGCTCGAGGCTGAAGATCAAGGTGACGTTGACGCTGATCCCGCGGGCGATCGAGGTGGTGATCGCCGGCAGGCCGGCCTCGGTGGCGGGGATCTTGATGAACAGGTTGGGGCGGTCGACCAGCCACCACAGGTGGGCGGCCTCGGCGGCGGTGGCGTCGGTGTCGTCGGCGAGGCCGGGGGCGACCTCGAGGGACACCCGTCCGTCACCGGGCTGCCGGTCGGCCACCGGCCGCAGCAGGTCGCAGGCGTCGCGGACGTCGGCCGCCGTGACGGTGCGCAGGGCCTCCTCGACGCTCACCTGGCGCACCGCGAGGGCGTGCAGCTGGTCGTCGTAGGACTTCGAGCCGCTGATCGCCGCGGCGAAGATGGTCGGGTTGGTGGTCACGCCGACGACGGAGTGCTCGTCGACCAGTGACTGGAGGTTGCCGCTGCGGATGCGGTCGCGGGAGAGGTCGTCGAGCCAGACGGCGACCCCCGCGGACGACAGCTCGGCCAGGTTCTCGTTCTGTGCCATGTCAGGTGCCTTCCTGAGAAAGGACCCCCTTGCCCCCCACCACTCGCGAGCTCGCGGCGGGACCCTGCAAGGGGGCCAGGGTTTACCGATCGCCTGTTGCGTGGGTGAGGCCGCCGGTGGCGGCGACCGGACCGGCGGGGACGGCCGCTCCGGAGCGGGCCGCCTCGAGGCTCTCGCGCGCGGCGTCGACGACGGCCTGGTCGGTCAGGCCGAACTCCTCGTAGAGCACGGTGTAGGCGGCGCTGGCTCCGTAGTGGGTGAGCCCGACGATCCGCCCGGCGTCGCCGACGAACTCGCGCCAGCCCATGGGCACGCCCGCCTCGACGCTGACCCGGGCGCGGACCGAGGGCGGGAGCACCTCGTCCTTGTAGGCCTGCTCCTGGTCGGCGAACCACTCGACGCAGGGCACCGAGACCACCCGGGTCGGGACGCCGTCGGCCTCCAGCCGCTCGCGCGCCGCCACCGCGATCTGCACCTCGGAGCCGGTGCCGAGCAGGATGACCTCCGGGCTGCCGCCCGAGGCCTCGGCCAGGACGTAGGCGCCGCGCGCCACGCCCTCGGCGGAGGCGAACTGCTCGCGGTCGAAGACCGGCAGGTTCTGCCGGGAGAGCAGCAGGCCGGCGGGCCGGTCGTTGTTCTCCAGGATCGTGCGCCAGGCGACGGTGACCTCGTTGGCATCGGCGGGCCGGACGACGTCGAGCCCCGGGATCGCGCGGAGCGCGGCGAAGTGCTCGATCGGCTGGTGGGTCGGGCCGTCCTCGCCCAGGCCGATGGAGTCGTGCGTCCAGACGTAGGTCACCGGCAGCTGCATGAGGGCGGCCAGCCGGACCGCGCCCCGCATGTAGTCGGAGAAGGTGAGGAACGTCCCGCCGTACACCCGGGTGCCGCCGTGCAGGGCGATGCCGTTCATCACCGCCCCCATGGCGTGCTCGCGGACGCCGAAGTGGATGGTGCGGCCGTAGGGGCCGCCGGACCACATCTTCGTCTGCCGGTCGGCGGGCAGGAACGACGGCTCGCCCTCGACCGCGGTGTTGTTGCTCTCCGCGAGGTCGGCCGAGCCGCCCCAGAGCTCCGGCAGCCGCGGGTAGAGGGCGGCCAGCACCTTGCCCGAGGCCTTGCGGGTGGCCACGCCCTTCTCGTCGGCGGGGAAGGAGGGCAGCTCCTCGGCCCAGCCGTCGGGCAGCCGGCGCTCGCGCATGCGGGCCAGCAGCGCCGCGCCCTCGGGGTTGGCCCGCTCCCAGTCGGCGAACGCCTCGTCCCACTCCGCCCGGTCGGCGCGGCCCTTCTCGACGACGGAGCGGGTGTGGGCCAGCACCTCGCCGTCGACCTCGAAGGTCCGCTCGGGGTCGAAGCCGAGGATCTCCTTGGTGGCCCGCACCTCGTCCTCGCCGAGCGCCGACCCGTGCGAGGCGCCGGTGTTCTGCTTGGTCGGTGCCGGCCACGCGATGACCGTGCGCAGCACGATGAGCGAGGGCCGGCCGGTCTCGGCCTTGGCCGCGGCGAAGGCGGCGTCGACGGCGGCGAGGTCCTCGCCGTCGTCGACGTGCTGCACGTGCCAGCCGTAGGCCTCGTAGCGCTTGCCGACGTCCTCCGTGAAGGCGACGGTCGTGTCGTCCTCGATGGAGATCCGGTTGTCGTCGTAGACCAGCGTCAGGTTGCCGAGCCGCTGGGTGCCGGCCAGCGAGCAGGCCTCGCCGCTGACGCCCTCCTCCATGTCGCCGTCGGAGGCGAAGCACCAGACGTGGTGGTCGAAGAGGCTCTCGCCCTCGGCGGCGTCGGGGTCGAGCATGCCGCGCTCGCGGCGGGCGGCCATCGCCATGCCGACGGCGTTGCCGACGCCCTGCCCCAGCGGGCCGGTGGTGGTCTCCACGCCGGGGGTGTGGTTGACCTCGGGGTGGCCCGGGGTCTTCGAGCCCCAGGTGCGGAGCGCCTGCAGGTCCTCCACCTCGAGGCCGTAGCCGGAGAGGAAGAGCTGCACGTAGAGCGTCAGGCTGGAGTGACCCATCGAGAGCACGAACCGGTCGCGGGCGATCCACTGCGGGTCGCTGGGGTCGTGCCGAAGCCACTTGTGGAACAGCAGGTAGGCGGTGGGCGCCATGCTCATGGCGGTGCCGGGGTGGCCGTTGCCGACCTTCTGGACGGCGTCCATCGCGAGCACCCGCGCGGTGTCGATGGCGCGGCGGTCGAGGTCGCCGAAGTCCTGGGGGAGGGTGGGCTGCGGCTGCGACGGGCTGCCGGTGGGCGCGTCGGTCGCGGCCTCGGCCGGCGCTTCCGGCCCGGTGCTGCGCGTGTCCATCTGGTCGGTTCTCCCTCGAGGTTGGCCTGACGTCGTGCCCGGGCGCGCGGCCGGCCGGCGGTGGACCGGTGCGGAACCGGGGGGCGTGACGGCGTCGTCGTCGCCCCTACCCGCTGCACCGGCGGCAGCAACGTGATCAACCCTAGTCATCCGAGGTCATGCCGCGCGCCTGCGTCGGGACCGGCCGGGGCTACAGTGGGGGAGTTCCGCCTCCAGGCTCGAAGGGATCCCGTGGTGCCCTGCTGCCCGCGCGCGACCGCGCACGAGGGCACCCGGTGACGGCGCTCTCCGAGCGCGTCGCCCCTGCTCCCCGCCTCACCAGCCGGCTGCGTGCCCGCGTCGGCGCCTACGTCGGCCTCACCAAGCCGCGCATCATCGAGCTGCTGCTGATCACGACGGTGCCGGCGATGATGCTGGCCGACCGGGGCTGGCCGTCGCTGTCGCTGCTCTTCTGGACCCTGCTGGGCGGCACCTTCGCCGCCGGCGCGGCCAACGTCTTCAACTGCTACTTCGACCGGGACATCGACCGGTTGATGCAGCGGACCAGCAAGCGGCCGCTGGTGACCGGTGAGGTCACGCCGCGGGCCGCCCTCGTCTTCGGTTCCGTCCTGACGGTCAGCTCCATCGTGCTGCTGCTCGTGACGACGACGCCGCTGGCCGCGGTGCTCGCGGCGGCGGCGATCTTCTACTACGCCGTCCTGTACACGATGGTGTTCAAGCGGCACACCCGCCGCAGCACCGAGTGGGGCGGCGTCCCCGGCGCGGCACCGGTGCTGATCGGCTGGGCGGCCGTGACCGGGTCGCTGGACTGGCCGGCGGTCGTGGTCTTCGGCGTCGTCTTCTGCTGGCAGATGCCGCACTTCTGGGCGCTGGCCCTCCGGTTCAAGGACGACTACGCCCGGGCCGACGTCCCGATGCTGCCGGTTGTGACCACCGCGCTCTCGGTCGGCCGGCAGTCGGTGGCCTGGGCCTGGGCGACCGCGGTGGTCTCGCTGCTGCTCTGGCCGGTGGCCGCCGACTACGGCATCGGGCTGGGATACGCGATCCCGGCGGCGCTGCTCGGTGCCTGGTTCGTCGTGGAGTCCCACCGGCTGCTGGGCCGCATCAAGCGCGGCGGCGACATGAAGCCGATGCAGCTGTTCCACGTCTCGATCTCGTACCTGTCGCTGCTGTCGGTCGCGATCATCGTCGACGCCATCGTCTGAGCCCCGGCCCCGCCGAGCGTGCGCGCCGGCGCCCGGTTCCAGCGCTCGGAACCCGGCCCCAGCGCACACGCGACTGCCCGGATCGACCGGAAGGCCCTGGCCGCCTGGGTGTCGACCGGCCGGCTCCGCCGCATCCAGTCGGGCGTCTACGCGCTCCCCGCCCTGGCCGACGACTGGCGCCTCCGGGCCCGTGCCGCGGTGCAGGCGCGCGACGGGGCGCTCAGCCACCACACGCCGCTCTCGTGCTCTGGGGGCTCCTCCGCCGGGTGGACGGGCTCCCGGTCACCTGCGCGGAACGCGCGGTCGTGGACACCTGGGGCCGGCCGCACGGAACGTGCCGGGCGGATCTCCGGGCTGCCGCGATCACCGCCGTCCGCCGACGGCTGTGCCTCCCCGGGCAGCTGTTCGGCGAGATCGGCGGCGACCGTGCCTGCCGGGGCGCGCGGCGCTGGTCGAGCTGATCGAGCTCTTCGCGGAGGGGTGCCAGAGCGAACCGGGGATCTGGGGGTGCGTCGAAATGCTCCGCGCGCCGGGGATGCCCCGCTCCACCCAGCAGCGGCAGGTCACCGTCGGCGGCCGGACCCACCACCTGGACGCCGCGTACGACGACGTCCTGCTCGCCGTGGAGATGGACGGCGCGGCACGGCACGGTTCGCGGGAGCAGCGCGAGCGGGACATCCGCCGGGACGCGCTGCTCGCGACCGCCGGCCGGCGGACGCTCCGCTCCAGCTACCGCCGGCTGACCGCTGAGCCCGAGGAGTGCCGCCGTCAGATCCGGCCGGTGCACGCCGCGAGGCGACGCCTTCTGCGCGAGGGCGTGCGCTGACGCCCGGTTGCACCGGCCCGAACCGGGCGTCGGCGTACACGCTCAGCGATCCGCGCCGGTCAGCGGGCGGCGACCGCCGGCTCGGCGGGGGCGGTCACCGGCAGCTCGGACGCCGGCCCGCGGACCGACCAGACGAGCCGTGCGGTGTACGCGGTGATGAGCACGGCGCCCAGCATGTGCAGCAGCACGAGCAGGATCGGCAGGCCGGTGAAGTACTGGGCGTAGCCCACGACGCCCTGGGCCAGCTGGACGACGAGCAGGTCGCGGGCGGCCCGGCGGACCCGGCCGGGGGAGTCGGTCGCGTAGAGGGCGACGAGCAGGGCGACGGTGAGGCCCAGCAGCAGGAAGACGGCGTCGGCGTGCAGGTGGCTGACCAGCTCGGGGTCCAGCCCGGTGCGCCCGGCGTCGGGGTCGCCGCTGTGCGGGCCGCTGCCCGTCACGACCGTCCCCATGACCAGCACGAGCGCGGTGACGACGGCGATGGCGCCGACGAGGAGGCGGAACGGCGGCTTCAGCAGCGGCTGCCCGACCCCCGGCTCCCGTGAGCGCAGCCAGAGCACGGTGGTGAGCGCCACCAGGCCCATGGAGACGAGGAAGTGCGCGGCGACGGTCCACGGGTTGAGGCCGGTGAGGACGGTGATGCCCCCGATGACCCCCTGCGCGGGGATGCCGAGGAACGCGGCCGTGGCCAGGGGGCGGAGATCACGGCGCGGCGACCGGACGACCACGACGACGAGCGCCACGGCGAGGACGGCGAGGACGAACGTCAGCAGCCGGTTGCCGAACTCCACCACACCGTGGATGCCCATCTCCGGCGTCGTCACGAAGCTCTCGTCGGTGCACCGGGGCCAGGTGGGGCACCCGAGGCCGGAGCCGGTGAGGCGGACGACACCCCCGGTCAGCACGATCGCCCCGTTGGCCACCACGTTGGCGAGGGCGACCCGGGAGATGGTCGTGGTGGAGAAGGAGGCGGGCAGGACCGGCACGCTCCGATGCTAGTTGACGGACGCCGCTGCCCCGCGGCCCGCGAGCACGCCGCGGGGCCCTGCAGCCCGGGCCGCGTGAGGCTGATCACGAAGGCGTCCGGTCGGCGTCCTTCTTAGGTCGGCCTTGCTTGCGAGGTCCCCGAAATAGGACACACTCGTGTTGTGGAAATTCTCGCGGCGCACCCCCGGCCGTCGGCGACCGCCGACGACGGGCGCACCCGCGACCGCGTGAGCGGGCTGCTGCTCGAGCACGGGCCGCAGACCGCGACCGAGCTCGCCGACCGGCTCGGCGTCTCCCCGGCGGCGGTGCGCCGCCACCTCGACGCCCTGGTCGCCACCGGTCGCGTCGAGGAGCGGCAGGTACGGGACGCCCACCGCGGCCGAGGGCGCCCCGCCCGGCGCTTCCACCTCACCGATGCCGGCCGCTCGGCGTTCCCGCACGCCTACGACGACCTCGCGCTCACGGCGCTGCGCTACGTCGCGGCGGCCGGTGGCCCCGACGCCGTCCGCGCCGTCGCCGAGCAGCAGCTCGCCGGGTTGGAGGCGCGCGCCTCCAGCGCGGTGGAGGCGGCCACGACCGGCAGCTCCGGTGCCCCGGCGGACCGCGCCCAGGCGCTCGCCGCCGCCCTCACGGCCGAGGGCTACGCTGCCACCGCTTCGGCGCTCTCCGGCGGTGGGCAGCTCTGCCAGCACCACTGCCCGGTGGCGCACGTCGCGGCGGAGTTCCCGCAGCTCTGCGAGGCCGAGACAGCGGTGATCGGCCGGCTGGTCGGCACGCACGTCCAGCGGCTGGCCACGATCGCCCACGGCGACGGGGTCTGCACCACCCACATCCCCGGGCCGGTGCTCCGCGGCAGCGGCCGGGGCCACATGCGCGAGGGGAACAGATCGACCCCTGAACGCCCTGTACCAGGTGAGCGAGCAGCGCCCGACCGCGCGCGCACCCGCACGACCGAGTCCACCAGCACCGCCCCCACGAACGACCGGGAGAGGACGCCCGCATGACCAGCACGCAGCAGCCGGTGACCACGCCGCTGACCCAGGACGAGCAGATCGACCAGCTCGGCCGGTACGAGTACGGCTGGGCCGACACCGACGTCGCCGGCGCCTCCGCCCGACGTGGGGTCGACGAGGACGTCGTCCGCGACATCTCCGCGCGCAAGAGCGAGCCCGAGTGGATGCTCGAGCGCCGCCTCAAGGCCCTCAAGCTCTTCGGCCGCAAGCCCATGCCGGACTGGGGCTCGGACCTCTCCGGCATCGACTTCCAGAACATCAAGTACTTCGTGCGCTCCACCGAGGCCCAGGCGGCCTCGTGGGAGGACCTGCCCGACGACATCAAGAACACCTACGACCGGCTCGGCATCCCCGAGGCGGAGAAGCAGCGCCTGGTCTCCGGTGTCGCGGCCCAGTACGAGTCCGAGGTCGTCTACCACCAGATCCAGAAGGAGCTGGAGGACCAGGGCGTGCTGTTCCTGGACACCGACTCGGCCCTCAAGGAGCACCCGGACCTGTTCCGCGAGTACTTCGGCTCGGTGATCCCGTCCGGTGACAACAAGTTCGCCGCGCTGAACACCGCAGTCTGGTCGGGTGGCTCCTTCATCTACGTGCCGCCGGGCGTGCACGTCGAGATCCCGCTGCAGGCCTACTTCCGGATCAACACCGAGAACATGGGCCAGTTCGAGCGGACGCTGATCATCGTCGACGAGGGCGCCTACGTGCACTACGTCGAGGGCTGCACCGCGCCGATCTACAAGTCGGACTCGCTGCACTCCGCGGTCGTGGAGATCATCGTCAAGAAGAACGCGCGCTGCCGGTACACGACCATCCAGAACTGGTCGAACAACGTCTACAACCTGGTCACCAAGCGGGCCGTGGCCCACGAGGGCGCGACCATGGAGTGGGTCGACGGCAACCTCGGCTCCAAGGTGACGATGAAGTACCCGGCCGTCTGGATGACCGGCGAGCACGCCAAGGGCGAGGTCCTCTCCATCGCGTTCGCGGGCGAGGGCCAGCACCAGGACGCCGGCGCCAAGATGGTGCACGCGGCGCCGCACACCTCCTCGACCATCGTGTCGAAGTCGGTGGCGCGTGGCGGTGGCCGCACCTCCTACCGCGGCCTGGTCCAGATCGACGAGGGCGCCTACGGCTCCAAGTCCACGGTGAAGTGCGACGCCCTGCTGGTCGACACGATCAGCCGGTCGGACACCTACCCCTACGTCGACGTCCGCGAGGACGACGTGGCCATGGGCCACGAGGCGACGGTCTCGCGGGTCAGCGACGACCAGCTCTTCTACCTGATGAGCCGCGGCCTCTCCGAGGACGAGGCCATGGCGATGGTGGTGCGCGGGTTCGTCGAGCCGATCGCCCGCGAGCTGCCCATGGAGTACGCCCTCGAGCTGAACCGGCTCATCGAACTGCAGATGGAAGGTGCCGTCGGCTGATGACCGACCAGAACACCGGTACGACCGACCTCACCAGCCAGCCGAGCACCCTCGCCTCGGAGCTCTTCGCTCCGGGCGTAGGCGCACAGGCCGGTCCGCCGACCACCCCGGCTTCTGAGACCGGCACCGCCGGTGACGTGCAGCCTGGTGCGCACTCGCACGGCGGTCCCGCGCCGACCGGTTCGCCGGCCGAGCGGTTCACCTCGACCGACCCGGACGCCTTCGGCGTGCCCACCGGGCGCGAGGAGACCTGGCGCTTCACCCCGATGAAGCGGGTCCGGGCGCTGCTCGACGGCGCCCCGTCCGACGCCCACCTGACCTGGACGACCGACCTCCCCGAGGGCGTCGAGCTCACCAGCGCCGAGGCCGGTGACCCGCTGCTGAAGGAGCTGCCCGAGCCGGTGGACCGGCTCGCCGCGCTGGCCCGCCAGCGCAGCGGCGGCGCCGCCGTCGTCCGGGTGCCCGCCGAGGCCCAGCTCGACCGGCCGGTCACGCTCGGCCTGGCCGGCTCCGGCTCCGACGAGGTCGTCTGGGGCCACCTGGTCATCGAGGTCGGCGCCTTCGCCCAGGCGACGATCGTGCTCGACCACAGCGGTCTCGCGAAGTACGCGGGGGGCGTCTCCGTCCTCGTCGGCGACAGCGCGCAGGTGCGGCTCGTCTCGGTGCAGGACTGGGCCCCGGGTGCGGTGCACGGCGGTCAGTACGACGCCGTCGTCGGCCGGGACGCCACCTTCACCCAGGTCGTGGTGACCCTCGGCGGCGACCTCGTGCGCCTGGTCAGCAACGTGCAGTACGCCGGCCCCGGCGGGAGCGCCGAGCTGTTCGGCGTCTACTTCTCCGACGAGACGCAGCACCAGGAGCACCGCCTCTGGGTCGACCACGCGGTGCCCAACTGCACGAGCAACGTGCTCTACAAGGGCGCGCTGCAGGGCGAGGGCGCCCGCACGGTCTGGATCGGCGACGTCCGCATCCGGCCCGCGGCCACCGGCACCGAGACCTACGAGCTCAACCGGAACCTGGTGCTCACCGACGGCGCCCGCGCCGACTCGGTGCCCAACCTCGAGATCGAGACCGGCGAGATCGTCGGCGCCGGTCACGCGAGCGCCACCGGTCGGTTCGACGACGAGCAGCTGTTCTACCTCTGCTCGCGCGGGATCGACGCCGAGACCGCCCGCCGGCTGGTGGTCCGCGGCTTCTTCGCCGACGTCGTCCAGCGGATCGGCGTCGACGGGCTGCAGGACCGGCTGATGGCCGCGATCGACGAGCGCCTCGGCGCCCTGCCCGCCCTGCACGAGCAGCCGGTCGAGGTGTCCTGAGCCATGGCCTTCGAGCGCGTCTGCGCCCTGTCCGACATCAAGGAGCCGGGGTCGCTGCGGGTGGAGCTCGCGGACATCGACATCGCGGTGGTCCGGTACGAGGGCGCGGTCTACGCGCTCGAGGACCGCTGCTCGCACGCCGACGTCCCGCTCACCGACGGTGACGTCGAGACCTTCGACGGCGCACCCACGATCGAGTGCTTCCTGCACGGGTCGTGCTTCGACCTGCGCACGGGCGCGCCCACCAACCTGCCGGCCACCGAGCCGGTCCCCGTCTACCCGGTCCGCGTGGAGGGGGAGGACGTGTACGTCGACACAGAGGCCGACGGCGCCCTCCCCGCCGCGGCCGCCAACTGAGGAGCGAGAAGAAGTGTCCGTTCTGGAGATCCGCGACCTGCACGTCAGCGTGGGCGAGGGTGACGACGCCAAGGAGATCCTCCGCGGCGTCGACCTGACCGTCCGCTCCGGCGAGACCCACGCGATCATGGGCCCCAACGGCTCGGGGAAGTCCACCCTGGCCTACTCGATCGCCGGCCACTCGAAGTACACGATCACCGGTGGCACCGTCACGCTCGACGGCGAGGACGTCCTCGCGATGAGCGTCGACGAGCGCGCCCGCGCCGGCCTGTTCCTGGCCATGCAGTACCCGGTCGAGGTGCCCGGCGTCTCGGTGTCGAACTTCCTGCGCACCGCTGCCACCGCCATCAAGGGCGAGGCCCCGAAGCTGCGGACGTGGGTCAAGGACGTCAAGAGCGAGATGGAAGCGCTCGAGATGGACCCGGCCTTCGCCGAGCGCAACGTCAACGAGGGCTTCTCCGGCGGTGAGAAGAAGCGCCACGAGGTCCTGCAGATGCGGCTGCTCAAGCCCGGCATCGCGATCCTCGACGAGACCGACTCCGGCCTCGACGTCGACGCGCTGCGGATCGTCTCCGAGGGGGTCAACCGCACCCGCGAGGAGGGTGACGTCGGCGTCCTGCTGATCACCCACTACACGCGGATCCTGCGCTACATCAAGCCCGACTTCGTGCACGTCTTCGTCAACGGCAAGGTCGTCGAGGAGGGCGGCCCGGAGCTGGCGGAGAAGCTGGAGAACGAGGGCTACGCCGCCTACGGCAAGGGCATCACGGAGGTCGCGTCCGCATGACCACGACCGTCTCGCGTCCCGGAGCCGGGGCGCAGCGAGCGCCCCTGCCTCTGGACGTCGAGGCGATCCGGGCGGACTTCCCGATCCTGACCCGCACCGTCCGTGACGGGAAGCGGCTGGTCTACCTCGACTCCGGGGCCACCTCGCAGAAGCCGCGCCAGGTGCTCGACGCCGAGCGCTGGTTCTACGAGAACGTCAACGCCGCGCCCCACCGGGGGGCCCACCAGCTCGCCGAGGAGGCGACCGGCGCCTACGAGCAGGCGCGGACGACGATCGGCGCGTTCATCGGGGCCCCCGAGAACGAGGTGGTCTTCACCCGGAACACGACCGAGGCGATCAACCTGGTCGCCTACGCGCTGTCCAACGCCGCCACGGCGAAGGAGCCGGAGTTCCGGACCTACGCCGTCGGCCAGGGGGACGAGATCGTGGTGACCGAGATGGAGCACCACGCCAACCTGATCCCGTGGCAGCAGCTCTGCGAGCGCACCGGGGCGACCCTGCGCTGGCTGGGGCTCACCGACGACGGCCGGCTGGACCTGTCGGACCTCGCCACGGTGGTCAACGAGCGCACGAAGCTCGTCGCCGTCACCCAGCAGTCGAACATCCTGGGCACCATCAACCCGATCGAGCCGATCGTGGCGCGGGCCCGCGAGGTGGGCGCGCTGGTGCTCGTCGACGGCGCACAGTCGGTGCCGCACCAGCCGATCGACGTGGCGGCGCTGGGCGCGGACTTCCTGGTGTTCTCCGGGCACAAGATGCTCGGGCCCACCGGCGTCGGCGTGCTCTGGGGCCGTTACGAGGTGCTCGACAAGCTGCCCCCGTTCCTGACCGGCGGCTCGATGATCGAGGTCGTGCGCATGGAGGGCTCCACCTTCATGCCGCCGCCGCAGCGCTTCGAGGCCGGCGTCCCGATGACCGCGCAGGTGATCGGGCTCGGTGCCGCGGTCGAGTACCTGACCGCCCTCGGCATGGACAAGGTCGAGGAGCACGAGCGGGTGCTCACCGGGTACGCGCTGGAGCAGCTGGCCGCGATCCCCGGCGTCACGGTGATCGGCCCGCCCGACACCGTCGCCCGCGGCGGCGCGATCTCCTTCACCGTCGAGGGCATCCACCCGCACGACGTCGGCCAGGTGCTCGACGACCTCGGCATCGCCGTCCGCGTGGGGCACCACTGCGCGTGGCCGGTGGTGCGGCGCTACGGCGTCCCGGCCACCACCCGCGCGACGTTCTACGTGCACACCGGGTACGACGACGTCGACGCGCTGGCCGACGGAATTCGCGCGGCCCAGAAGTTCTTCGGAACGGTGTGAGGTCCGTGCACACGAAGATGGCCATCTGATGCAACTCGAGTCGATGTACCAGGAGATCATCCTGGACCACTACAAGAACCCGCACGGGCGCGGTCTGCGCGACCCGTTCGACGCCGAGGTCCACCACGTCAACCCGACGTGCGGTGACGAGGTGACCCTGCGGGTCAAGCTCGACGGCGACACCGTCGCCGATGTGTCCTACGAGGGCATGGGGTGCTCGATCAGCCAGGCGTCGGTGTCGGCGATGTACGACCTCGTGGTCGGCAAGCCGGTGGCCGAGGCGCTGGAGACCGGCGAGCACTTCATGACCCTCATGCAGGCCAAGGGTGACCCGGCGGTCGCCGAGAAGCTCGAGGACGAGCTGGAGGACGCCGTCGCGTTCGCCGGCGTCTCCAAGTACCCGGCTCGCATCAAGTGCGCGCTGATGAGCTGGATGGCCCTCAAGGACGCGTCCGCCCGAGCCCTGTCCACCACCGTGTCGGCCACCCACCCCACCACCCCGGCCGGAGGCCAGTGATGAGCGAGACCACCGAGAACGCCACGACGCAGAACGCGACGCCCGCCACCGACGGTGCGCCCGGCGACCTGCCGGCCTACAAGTCGGCGCTGATCGAGGACCTCGAGGAGGCGATGCGTGACGTCGTCGACCCCGAGCTCGGCGTGAACGTCGTCGACCTGGGCCTGGTGTACGGCCTGGACGTCGACGAGAGCAACGTCGCGATCATCGACATGACGCTCACCAGCGCGGCCTGCCCGCTGACCGACGTCATCGAGGACCAGGCTCGCCAGGCGCTGACCGGTGGCCCCGGCCCCGGCCTCGTCGACGACATCCGGATCAACTGGGTCTGGATGCCGCCGTGGGGCCCGGACAAGATCACCGACGACGGCCGCGAGCAGCTGCGCGCCCTCGGCTTCCGGGTGTAGCGACCCGCAACCGTGCGCTGAACGGGGTCATGGCAGCTGCCATGGCCCCGTTTCGCGCACCACGGGGCCGGGTTCAGCCGCGGAACCGCACGGTGCCGCCGTCGGTCGCACTGAGACGGGCGGCGTCGAGCACCGTCGCCGACGCGATGGCGTCACGCGGGTCCACCGGAGCGAGCCCCAGACCCCGGACCGCGCGCGCGAACGCCGGGTAGAAGCCGTCCCAGCTGCCGCGCTCGCTCGGGACGTGCTCACCGGCGTCCCCCCGGCGCAGCCTGCCCCAGTGCAGGGCGGGCTCGGCACCCCAGGCCGGACCGAGGGACGCAGGCGTGTGGCCGGCGAGCAGCAGCTCCTCCTGCACGTCCATGGGGCTGCCGCTGACGTAGCTGGCTGCCGTCCCGGTCACCCGGAAGCGCGGGCCGGGCGCCCCCTGGATCCAGCTGCCCCACAGGTGCGACCGCCCGCCCGCGACGTGGGTGAGGGCGACGAAGACGTCGTCGTCGAGCCCGTCGTCGCGCAGCCGCCACTCGGCGTAGACGGACGCGACCGGGCCCATGAGGACCAGGGCCTGGTCGACCAGGTGACTGCCGAAGTCGAGGAGCGTGCCCCCGCCCGAGGCGCCCGGCCCGTCACCGGGAGCCAGTCGCTCGAACCGCGACTCGAAGCGGAGGAGCTCGCCCAGCGTGCCGTCGCCGGCGAGCCGCCGCACGGTGAGGAAGTCCGAGTCCCAGCGGCGGTTCTGGTACGGCGCGAGCCGCAGCCCCAGCCGGTCGGCGAGCTCCACCGACCGGGTGGCCGCCGCGGCGTCGAGCGCGAACGGTTTGTCGCACACCACCGCCAGGCCCAGTTCCAAGGCCTGGTCGGTGAGCTCGCTGTGCGTGCTCGCGGGGGTGGAGATCGCCACCGCCTCCGCGCCGGCGGCGGCGAGCTCCTCCATCGAGTCGAAGGTGCGCCGGGCGTGCCCGTCCTGCGCCACCAGCGCCTTCCGTGCGGGGGACGAGGTCACCACCCCGAGGAGTTCGATCTCGGGAGCCGACCGCAGCAACGGGGCGTGGAACCAGCGGCCACCGAAGCCGTAGCCGACGAGGCCGACTCGGACGGGGGGCATCGGGTCGGGCGAGCTCATGTCGCCATCCTCTCCTGCCGCCGTCCGGTGTGGTCCGTGCGCGCGGCCGTGTGCGTCAGCCCTGCCGGCCCGCCAGCTCGGCGAAGGTGTCGGCGTCCCGGTCGGCGAGGACGTGCTCACGTACGGCAGGTGGTCCAGGCCGATGTGCTCGACCACGCCCTCCAGCACCACGGCGTCGGCGAAGTCGAGTGCTCCCAGTAGTGCGGGACCGGCCGCTCGCCCTCGCGCTCCTTGCGGCGGCGCTGCACCGCGCCCCAGTCGTGGTTGGCGGCCCAGGCCACGCACAGGGCGAACCGCTTCTCGAAGGCCGCTGCGCGCGGGGCGTAGTAGCCGCCGAGCGACCAGCCGACGATGCCGATCCCTGCCGCGTCGACGTCGCTCCGGGCCTCGAGCCAGTCGACGGCGGCGCCGGCCCAGACCTCCGTGTCGATGCGGGCGATGAGCCCCTGCAGCCGCAGCTTCTTTGCCCGCTCGTGTTGCTGCGGCCGACGCGGGTCACCGGAGGTCGGCGAGGCGGGCGGCGAAGCCCGCGACCGGCGCGCGTTCGCGCACCACCCCCACGAACAGCAGCACGGTCCCGACCGCCAGCGCGGCGGCCAGCGGCCAGGGCAGCGCCCGCACCGCGAGGCCCAGCGCCAGCACCAGCGCCGACCCGGCCCCGACCAGGATCGGGGCGCGGATGCCGGCTCGGCTCCCCGCCACCATCGCCACCGCGGCAGCGGCCAGCACCAGCACGGCTCGCGGGTCGTCGGGGGAGAGGACGGCGAGCGCGGTCGACGGGACCGCCGCCGCCAGCAGGCCCGGGCCCCACGACGGCCACGACGCCTCCCGCCCGAGGGCCCGCCCCGCCGCCAGCAGCAGACCTCCGGCGGCCGGTAGCGTGTAGGCCTCCACGGTGCCGGTCCCGGCGAGGGCCGCGGCGATCCAGCAGGCCAGGACCAGCTGCGCCGCGCCCACCCGCCAGGCGGTCGTGGCGTCGGTCCCCATGCCGGTGTCGCGGGCGGCCGACCGGCTGGTCCACCACGCCCAGGCGAGCGTGGCCGCGCCCTGGACCGCGAGGTGCACCAGCACCTGGGCCCGGTCACCCTGCACCACGAGGAGCAGCACGGCCAGGGCGGCGACGAGCCCGGCGGCGGTGACCGTGGCCCGCCGGGAGCCGCGGTCCAGCACCGCGGCCGTGCCCAGCGAGGCCACGTACAGCGCGGTCAGCAGGACGGCGGCCCCCGCGGGGGACGCCCAGCCGTCGGGCATGCCCAGGACGGCGGCCCCCGCCAGGCAGCCGACCGCCGTCGGCGCCGCCACTTCCCGGTCGTCGGGCCGCAGCGCCGCCACCCACACCGTCGGGGCCGCCGTGAGGAGCAGCAGGAGCGCCAGCGCCGACCAGTGGGCGCCCGCCACCAGGCGGAGCACCGACAGCACGGCCAGCAGCACGCCCCCGCTCAGCGCCGACGGCAGCAGCAGGCCGCGCCGCCACCCGCTCAGGGAGCCGGCCGGCACGGCGGCGGCCAGCACGCCGGCGAACCCGGCCACGGCGACGGCGACCGGCCCACCGGCGGCGGACGCCCCCGCGACGGCGGCGCCGGTCACCGCCCCGGAGGCGACGGGGACCAGGCGTGGGGGCCCGAGCAGCACGTCCAGCGGTTCGCGCAGCCGGGCGAGCAGCAGACCGGCCGCGGCGCCCGCCACCAGGGCCGCGGCGATCCAGCGTTCTCCGGCCGTGGCCGTCCACGCCTCGCGCAGGCCGGCCAGCACCCCGGCCGCGAACCAGGGAGCCGTCGTCGCCAGGACCAGCCGGGCCACCAGCGGCCGGGCGCAGAGCGCGACCGCGAGCCCCGCCAGCGCGACCGCGAGCAGGAACTCGGTGCGCACGGCGGCCGCGACCCCGTCCAGCAGCCGCAGGACGGCGAGCTGCAGGCCGGCCCAGGCGGCGAGCGGCCAGGCGGCGGTGGCGGGGGAGACGCACTGCAGCCCGACGAAGGCGCCGGCGAGGGCGAGCGGCAGCAGCGCGTCCCCGGTGCCCAGTGCGGCGACGTCACCGGCCGCCAGGGCGAGGCCCGCGGCGCTGGCCGCGAAGGTCTCGGCCGAGCTGCGCAGCCGCACGCGGTCGGCCCGGACGGAGACCGCGGCAGCGACCGCGGCGAGGACCACGAGCGCCCCCTGCAGCAGCGGGCCGCCGTGGGCGGAGGCGAGCGCCGCGGCGCCGCTCACCAGCAGCACGGCCCCCACGGCCAGGAGCACCTGCGGCGGGCGGGCCGCGTACGGGAACGGCGGCGATACCGGGCGGGTCGTCCGCGCCTCCGGGGTCACCGGAGCACCCTGCCCGCGGGGGTGCCGCCCGAATCACGGCCGATCCGTTCGGAACCCGGCGGTCGAGCGCCTACCCTGGGTGCAGTGATCACGACGACCGGCCTCGAGCTGCGTGCCGGCGCCCGCATCCTCATCAGCGAGGCCTCCCTGCGGGTGCAGCCCGGCGACCGCATCGGGCTCGTCGGGCGCAACGGCGCCGGCAAGACCACGACGCTCACCACCCTGGCCGGCGAGCGCCTGCCGCACGCCGGGAAGGTGGAGGTCAGCGGCGAGATCGGTTACCTGCCGCAGGACCCGCGCAGCGGCGACCTCGACATCACCGCGAGCGACCGGGTGCTCTCCGGCCGGGGCCTGGACGTCCTGAAGGCGCAGCTGGTCAAGGCCCAGATCGCCATGGCCGAGCCCGCGGACGACGACGAGCGCGACCGCGCCGTCCGCCGCTACGGCCGGCTCGAGGACCAGTTCGCCGCCCTGGGCGGGTACGCCGCCGAGAGCGACGCGGCGCGCATCTGCACCAACCTGGGCCTGCCCGACCGCGTGCTGGCCCAGCCGCTGCGCACCCTCTCCGGCGGTCAGCGCCGCCGGGTGGAGTTGGCCCGCATCCTCTTCTCCGACGCCGAGACCCTGCTGCTCGACGAGCCGACCAACCACCTCGACGGCGACTCGATCACCTGGCTCAAGGGCTTCCTGGGCGGCCACAAGAGCGGGCTCATCGTCATCAGCCACGACGTCGAGCTGCTCGACGCCGTCGTCAACAAGGTGTGGCACCTGGACGCCAACCGGGCCACCGTCGACGTCTACAACCTCGGCTGGAAGCCCTACCTGGCGCAGCGGGAGACCGACGAGCGGCGCCGCAAGCAGGAGCGGGCCAACACCGAGCGCAAGATCGACACGTTGAACGCCCAGGCCGACAAGATGCGCGCCAAGGCCACCAAGGCCAAGGCCGCCAAGAGCATGGACAAGCGGGCCGAGCGCCTGGCCGCCGGCCTGGCCGACGTGCGGGTGCAGGACAAGGTCGCCAAGCTGCGCTTCCCGACGCCAGCCCCGTGCGGCAAGACGCCCCTCACCGCGGAGGGGCTCTCCAAGAGCTACGGCTCCCTGGAGATCTTCACCGACGTCGACCTCGCGGTGGACCGGGGCGCGCGCGTCGTCGTCCTCGGGCTCAACGGGGCGGGCAAGACCACGCTGCTGCGGATGCTCGCCGGCACCGAGAGCCCCGACACCGGCGAGGTCAAGGCCGGGCACGGGCTGCGGGTGGGCTACTACGCCCAGGAGCACGAGACCCTGGACATGGACCGGACGCTGCTGGAGAACATGCGCTCGTCGGCGCCCGACAGCACCGACACCGAGCTGCGGCGCATCCTCGGCGCCTTCCTCTTCTCCGGCGAGACGGTCGACCAGCGCACCGGCACCCTCTCCGGCGGCGAGCGCACCCGGCTGGCGATGGCGACGCTGGTCGTCTCGGGGGCCAACGTGCTGCTCCTCGACGAGCCGACCAACAACCTGGACCCGGCCAGCCGCGAGCAGGTGCTCGAGGCGCTGCGCACCTACGCCGGCGCGATCGTGCTGGTCACCCACGACGAGGGCGCCGTGCGGGCGCTGGACCCGGACAAGGTGATCCTGCTGCCCGACGGCACCGAGGACGCCTGGAGCGAGGACCTCGCGGACCTGGTCGAGCTCGCCTGACGCTCCGTCGGCCTCCGGCCGACACCGCGGCCAGGTGCCGTCCCCGTGCTGCGCGGAGCGCGTCCCTGGCGCTCGTCGGGGCTCCTCGGGCCCCGCTCGGAAGGCCGCTTCACATGGCCGACGTCACGCGTCTGGGTGATCATGGGGAGGCGGGCGCCGTGGTCGACGGGACGACGGTGACAGCCAACTACGGGCCGCCACCCCCCATCGGCACGCCGGTGGGCCGGTCGGTGGCCGACACGGAGGGGAGCCATGGCCGACACGAGCACTGCGGACCTCGGCAAGGGCAAGCGGATCACCGGCGGTGACCGGTCGACGCTCGCCGACGAGCTGCGCAAGCGGTACGACGAGGGGGAGAGCATCCGCTCCCTGGCCACCTCGACGAACCGGTCCTACGGCTTCGTGCACCGGCTGCTCTCGGAGTCCGGGGCCTCGCTGCGCAGCCGCGGCGGGGCCAACCGGAACAGCAAGAAGGCGTGACCCCCGACCCCACCGATCCCCCCGCGCCCGGCTGGGTGCGGAGCAGTCGCGACGGCGCCGTCCTCACCGTCACCCTCGACCGCCCGGAGCAGCTCAACGCCCAGACGCCGGCCACCTGGCAGGCGCTGGCCGATGTCGGCGCGGCGCTGGACGAGGACGTCCGCGTCGTGGTCCTGCGCGGCTCGGGCCGGTCCTTCTCGGCCGGGCTGGACCGCAGCATGTTCGAGACCGGCAACGGCAGCGGCGGGGGGCTCGGCGAGCTCGCCCGGCTGCCGGTCGACGAGGCCCAGGAGCGGATCCGCGGCTACCAGGCCGGCTTCCGCTGGCTCCGCTCACCGGGCGTCGTCTCGATCGCCGCGGTGCAGGGCCACGCCATCGGCGCCGGCGCGCAGCTGGCCCTGGCCTGCGACCTGCGGGTGTTCACCGACGACGCCCAGCTCCGGCTGCCCGAGGTGACGCTCGGCCTGGTGCCCGACCTGACCGGCACCAGCACCCTGGTCGAGCTCGTCGGCTACTCGCGGGCGCTGGAGCTGTGCATGACCGGTCGCGCGGTCGGCGCCACGGAGGCCCAGGCGATCGGCCTGGCCACGGTCATCGTGCCGCGGGGGGAGCTGGACGACGCCGTCGCCGACCTCGCCGCGGCGCTGGTGGCGCCGCCGGTGGGCGCCAGCCGGGCCACCGCCGCGCTGGTCCGCTCCGCCGTCCGCAACGACCCGGAGAGCCAGGACGCCGCCGAGCGGGCTGCCCAGGTGCAGCGGCTGCACGATCTCGTCAGCGGCCGCTGAGACACTCCCAGGAACAAGCGCGGTCGCGCCCCGGTTGCAGTTGCCGCCGGGGCGTGGCCCCGGGGACGAGGGAGGTGGCATGGACGTGAGCCAGTCCATGACCTCCATGGCGGCGATGCGGTCGTTCAGGCGGGACCCGTCGGTGACCGCCCGGCAGCTGCCCAAGGGGACCGTCCGCCGGATCATCGGCATCGCCCGGCCCTACCGGCGCGAGCTGACCCTCTTCCTGCTGCTCGTCGTCGGCTCCTCGGTCATCGGCGTGATCACCCCGCTGCTCGCCGGCAACATCGTCAACCGGATCGCCGGGCTGGAGGGCACCGCCGGCGACATCGTCCAGATCGCGCTGGTCATCGCGGGCCTGGCCGTGGTCGACGCCGGGATCTCGCTGGGCACCCGGTGGTACTCCGCGCGCATCGGCGAGGGCGTCATCTACGACCTGCGCAGCCAGGTCTTCGAGCACGTCCAGCGCATGCCGGTGGCCTTCTTCACGCGCACGCAGACCGGCGCGCTGGTCAGCCGGCTCAACAACGACGTCGTCGGCGCGCAGCAGGCGTTCACCTCGACGCTGTCGGGCGTCGTCAGCAACGTCATCGGGCTGGTGCTCACCGCCGGCGTCATGCTGACGCTCTCGTGGCAGATCACGCTGCTGTCGCTGGTGCTCGTGCCGCTGTTCGTCCTGCCCGCCCGCCGCATCGGCCGCCGGCTGCAGGAGATCACCCGGGAGTCCTACTCCCTGAACGCATCGATGAACGCGACGATGACCGAGCGGTTCAACGTCGCCGGCGCGCTGCTGGTCAAGCTCTTCGGCCGGCCGACCGCCGAGGCGGAGTCCTTCCGCGGCCGGGCCGCGCGGGTGCGCGACATCGGCGTCCTGTCGGCCATGTACGGGCGCACCTTCTTCACCGCGCTGACACTGGTGGCGGCGCTGGCGACCGCGCTGGTCTACGGCCTCGGTGGCTGGCTGGCGTTCACCGGGCAGCTGAGCGCCGGCGACGTCGTGGCGCTCGCGCTGCTGCTGTCGCGGCTCTACGGGCCGCTGACCGCCCTGTCGAACATCCGCGTGGACGTCATGAGCGCGATGGTCAGCTTCGACCGCGTCTTCGAGGTGCTCGACCTGCCGCCGATGATCCGCGAGGCACCCGACGCCGTGCCGGTGCCGGCCGACGACCGGTCCATCGAGTTCGAGTCGGTCTCCTTCAGCTACCCGGCCGGCGCGGACGTCTCGCTGCCGTCGCTGGAGGAGGTGTCGCTGCCCGAGCACGGCGGCCCGGTCGACGTCCTCCACGACATCTCCTTCCGCGTCGCCCCCGGGCAGCTCGTCGCCCTGGTCGGGCACTCGGGTGCGGGCAAGTCGACGATCGCCAACCTGGTGCCGCGGCTGTACGACGCGACCGGCGGGACCGTGCGGGTGGGCGGCGTGGACGTGCGGCGGGCGACGCTGGCCTCGCTGCGCGACGCGGTCGGGGTGGTCAGCCAGGACGCCCACCTGTTCCACGACACCATCGGCGCCAACCTGCGCTACGCGCGGCCGGAGGCGACCGAGGAGCAGCTGTGGGACGCGCTCACCGGCGCCCGCATCGCCGACCTCGTGCGCTCGCTGCCCGAGGGGCTGGAGACGGTGGTCGGCGACCGCGGCTACCGGCTCTCGGGCGGCGAGAAGCAGCGGCTGGCGATCGCCCGGGTGCTGCTGAAGGCCCCTGGCATCGTGATCCTCGACGAGGCGACCGCCCACCTGGACAGCGAGTCCGAGGCCGCGGTGCAGCGCGCGCTGGACACCGCGCTGGCCGGCCGGACGTCGCTGGTCATCGCGCACCGCCTCTCGACCATCCGCAGCGCCGACCAGATCCTGGTCATCGACGACGGCCGCATCGTCGAGGCGGGCACGCACGAGGAGCTGCTGGCGCGCGAGGGCCGCTACGCCGATCTGCACCGCACCCAGTTCGCGCAGAGGGAGCGACGCTCCGTCGTCGTCGGTTGACCCGATCGGGCCCGGTGCCGATGGCGCTGCGCGCACGACCGGGCACGCATCGTGGCGGGCGCTCGGTGGTCGGCGCGTCGCACCTGATCGGGCGGCGCGGAACACCGGCGAGCGTCGAACGGTGAGGTCACCCGGACCACTAGCGTCACACCTGTCCCAGGCGGCCGCAGCCGGGACACGTGGCCGGGCTGGCGCGGCCACGCAGGACCGCAGCAGGCGTCGGCACGCACCGGCGAACGCCAGCGAGGAGGAGACGTGACCGCAGCGCACCCGCAGGACGCCCAGATCCAGGCTCTGTACGCGGAGTTCATCGACGGTTGGAACCGGCGCAGCGGCGCGGGGGTGGCGGCCGGCTTCGCCGACGACGGCGACATCATCGGGTTCGACGGGAGCCACCACCGCGGCCGGCTCTCCATCGCGGCGGACCTGCGCCAGGTGTTCGCGTCGCACCAGACCCCCGCCTACGTGGCCGTGGTCCGCTCGGTCCGCCCGGTCGGCGACGGCGTCGCGATGCTCACCGCGCACGCCGGCATGATCCCGGCGGGCGCCGGCGACCTGGACCCGGAGCTCAACGCCGTCCACACGATGGTCGCCGTGGACGAGGGGCGCGGCCGGTGGCGGATCTCGCTGTTCCAGGTCACCCCGGCGGCGTGGCACCAGCACCCCGAGGCG
Organism: Blastococcus sp. SYSU DS0541; assembly: GCF_054050875.1. Classification (NCBI taxonomy): domain Bacteria; kingdom Bacillati; phylum Actinomycetota; class Actinomycetes; order Geodermatophilales; family Geodermatophilaceae; genus Blastococcus; species Blastococcus sp. SYSU DS0541. The sequence goes on from NZ_JBJHAD010000006.1 coordinate 147,517, forward strand.
CGCGAGGCCCTCACCGAGGAGCTGCGGGGGCTGCTCATCCCGCAGTGAGCCCGGCTCAGCCGACGATCGCCTCCACCCGGACCTCGTCGACCTGCTCCACCCGCGCCCGCGCGCCCTCGCGGCCGATGTCGGCGATCACCCCGCCGGAGACCGAGAGGGCGATCTCCATGGCGGCGGGCGGGCCGATGGCGCGGAACTCGTAGGGCGAGGTGAGCGGCCGGCCGTCGATGCGCAGCGCGCCGGGGGAGCCCGTCACCGCGCTGGAGACCACCACCCGCACGCCGTCGACCTCGAGGGCCTCCGCGCCCGCGCCCCGCAGTTCCTGGATGGCGCCGAGGACCACCGAGGCGGGGACCGTGCCGTCGGGGTCCTGGACGGTCAGCACCACGCCGGGACCGCTCGCCGGGAGGGTTCCCGCCAGGATGCCGATGGCCTCCGCGCGGGAGCGCGCCTCCTCGAGCACGCTGCCCGACTCCTCCTGGCCGCTGCCGAGGTCGTCGAGGGTCTGCCGGGTGTCGCCGATCTCCTGGCGGAGGGCCTCCTCGCGGGCGTTGAGCTCGTCCAGGAGGAGGACCAGGTCGGCCTCCCGGCGCACGTCCTGGTCGGTCGGCTCGGCGGTGTTGCGGATCTGGACGGTGAGGGCGAACCCCAGCGCCACGGTGAGCGCCGCGGTGGCCGCCACGGCGACGGGCCGGCTCCACGAACGGACCGGCCATGACCCTCCGGTGGAGGTCGAGGGTTGCGCGGCGGTGGGCGGGCCCGAGTCAGCCGTGCCGTCCTCGGCGCCCGCCGCCGCGCCGTCCGCGGCGCCGAGGTCCCCTGCGACCTGAGGCGGCACCTCGCCGGCGGGATCGGCGTCCCTGCGCTCGTCCCCGTCCATCGCACTCCACAGTAGGTCAGCGGTCCGGTCCGCCGGCGACGCCCGCTGCTTCCAGCCACTGCAACGGAAACGTGCGGATCGGACCCCGGACCGATCTGAGGGGCCGCCCGGTGGGGCCATACTCCTGCCGTGCCGACCTCGACCGCCCGCGACCTCGGTGCCCTGGCGCTCGCCGCGGTGGCCGGGGCGGCCCACCTGGTGGTCGGCTACTTCTACCTGGTGAGCGGGCTCGCCGTGCCGTCGTACGCGCTGCTCCCGCTCTGGGTGCTCTGGCTGGTGCTCGCGGCGTGGCTGATCCGGCTCGCGCTCGCCCGTTCCTGGTGGACGCCGCTGGTGCCGGTGGTCGCCGCCGCGGTGCTCGTCCTCACGGTCGCGGTCGGCGGCGGTCTGCTCGGCTGGCAGGCCTGAGCCGGGCCGTGCGCCGGGGGCTCACCCGCCCGCGGTGGAAGTCGTCCGGCGCCGCGGCGGCGCGGACTCGGCGTGGTGGGTGCGGAGGGCGTGCAGCACGGCCCGGTCCACCACCGGTAGAGGGCGTGCAGGGTGTGCGCCACGGGGGCGAGACAGACGCAGGCCGATCAGCGAGGTCACCGCGGCGAGGTCATCGGCCGGGTGCGACGGCAGGCAGCGCGGCGTCGTAGCGGTCGAGCAGGACGGCGGCGATCCGCTCGTCGGGGAGCAGCGGTGCGGTGACGACGTCGGCCCCCGCACCGGCGAGCTTGTCGTGGAAGTGCCCCGGGGCGAGGAGGTAGGCGGCGATGACCACCTGCCGGGCGCCCCGGGACCGCGCCGCGGCGACGGCGTCGGGCACCGGCGGCGTGGCGGCCGAGCCGTAGCCGGTGGTCACCGGACCGGCCCAGGAGCCCTGGAGGAGGGCGGCCGTGCGCTGGACGTCGGCCACCGACCGCGGGTCGCTGGAGCCGGCGGCGGCCAGCACGACGGCGGTACGGGGGTCGCCCGGGTCGGCACCGGACTCCCGCAGCCGGTCGTGCAGCACCGCGGCCAGCCGGGGGTCGGGGCCCAGCGGGCGGGCGGCGACCGCGGCGTCGTGCGCGGCGACGGCCCCGGCGATGTCGACGTGCACGTGGTAGCCGCCCGACAGCAGCAGCGGGACGACGACCGCGGGGCGCCCCTCGGCGGAGAGGCCGGCGACGACGTCGACGACGGTGGGTGGCTGCACGTCGACGAACGCCGCGGTCGTCACCAGCCCGGGGCGCTGGGCGCGGGCGGCGAGGGCCAGTTCGGCGATCAGCCGCCGGCCGGTCGGGTTGCGGGTGCCGTGGGCGCAGGCGACGAGGACCGGGGCGTTCACAGGGCGCGCGTGACGCCGCCGTCGACGGCGACCATCGTCCCGGTCAGGTAGGAGGCGGCGGGGGAGAGGGCGAAGGCCGCCACCCGCCCGAACTCTTCCGGGCGACCGACCCGGCGCAGCGGGATGGCTGCCTCGGTACGGGCCCGCATCGCGGCGGCGTCACCGGATGCGGCCTCGATCTCGGCGATCCGGTCGGTGGCGATCGTGCCGGGGAGCAGCCCGAGCACCCGGATGCCGCGCGGCCCCAGCTCGTCGGCGAGGGCCTTGGCGGTCATCGCCAGCCCGGGGCGCAGCCCGTTGGAGATCGCCAGGTGGCCGATCGGCTGGCGCGCGGAGACGGAGAGGACGAAGACGATCGCGGCGCCGTCCGACAGGTGCGGGACGAGCGCCTTGACCAGGCGCAGCGGGCCCAGCAGCACGCTCTCCACGGCGGTCCGCCAGTGCTCCTCGGCGACGTCGAGCACGCTTCCGGGCGCCGGGCCGCCGACGGAGATCAGCGCGCCGTCGATGCTGCCCAGGTACTCCCGGGCGGAGGTGACCAGCCGCTCGGCGGCGCCGGTGTCGGCCAGGTCGGCCGCGATGCCGGACGCCGCCGGCGCCCCACCCAGGGAGGCGACGGCGGCGTCCACGGACTCCGGCGTCCGGGAGCTGACCAGCACCCGGGCGCCGTCGTCGACGAGGGTCCGGGCGGTCGCGAAGCCCAGCCCCCGGCTCGCGCCGGTGAGCAGGTACCCGCGGCCGCCCAGACCCAGGTCCATCAGGCGGCCGAGCCGCGCAGCGAGCGGAGGACGTACTGCATGATCCCGCCGTTGCGGTAGTAGTTCGCCTCGCCGGGGGTGTCGATGCGCACCCGGGCGTCGAACTCGGTCGTCCGACCGTCCGATGCCTGAGCCTTGACCTTCACCGTGCGCGGGACCTCGCCGTCGTTCAGCGCGGTGATCCCGGTGATGGTGAACTCCTCGTCGCCGGTCAGGCCGAGCGACTCGCGGTCCTGGCCCTCGGGGAACTGCAGCGGCAGGACGCCCATGCCGATGAGGTTCGAGCGGTGGATGCGCTCGTAGCTCTCCGCGATGACGGCCTTGACGCCCAGGAGCGCGGTGCCCTTGGCGGCCCAGTCGCGGGAGGACCCGGAGCCGTACTCCTTGCCGGCCAGCACGACCAGCGGGATGCCGGCGTCGATGTAGGCGCGCGAGGCGTCGTAGATCGTCGTCGTCTCGCCGGTCAGGTGGTTCTTCGTGACGCCACCCTCGGTGCCGGGCACCAGCTGGTTGCGCAGCCGGATGTTGGCGAATGTGCCGCGGATCATGACCTCGTGGTTCCCGCGGCGGGAGCCGTAGGAGTTGAAGTCGCGGCGGTCCACGCCGTGCTCGCGCAGGTACTTGCCCGCGGGGCTGTCGGCCTTGATCGAGCCGGCCGGGGAGATGTGGTCGGTCGTCACCGAGTCGCCGAGCACCGCCAGGGTGCGGGCGCCGGTGATGTCCTCGACCGGGGCCGGCTCGGCCGGCATGCCCTCGAAGTACGGAGGGCGCCGCACGTAGGTGCTGTCCTCGGCCCACTCGAAGGTGTCACCGGTCGGCGTGGGCAGGTTCTGCCACTGCTCGGTGCCGGCGAAGACGTCCTCGTAGCTGCGGCCGAACTGTTCCGCGGAGACGGCGTGGTCGATGACCCGCTGGACCTCCTGCGGCGACGGCCAGATGTCGTGCAGGAAGACGTCGTTGCCGTCGGTGTCCTGACCCAGCGGGTCGTTGTTCAGGTCGACGTCCATGGACCCGGCGAGCGCGTAGGCGATGACCAGCGGCGGCGAGGCCAGGTAGTTCATCTTGACGTCCGGGTTGATCCGGCCCTCGAAGTTGCGGTTGCCGGAGAGCACCGAGACGACGGCGAGGTCGGCCTCGTTGACCGCCTGGCTGACCGGCTCGGGGAGCGGGCCGGAGTTGCCGATGCAGGTCGTGCAGCCGTAGCCGACCAGGTAGAAGCCCAGCTTCTCCAGGTACGGGGTGAGCTCGGCCTTCTCGTAGTAGTCCATGACGACCTTGGACCCGGGGGCCAGCGTCGTCTTCACCCACGGCTTGCTGGTCAGCCCGCGCTCGACGGCGTTCTTGGCCAGCAGCGCGGCGCCGATCATCACCTGCGGGTTCGAGGTGTTGGTGCAGGAGGTGATCGCGGCGATCACGACGTGGCCGTGGTCGATCTCGGTCTCGGTGCCGTCCTCCATGACCACACGGGTCGGCTTGGAGGGGCGTCGGCCGACGTCGTGGCCGTCGTAGTGGTGCGGCTTGCCGGCCTCGCCGTTGCCGTGGGTCTCGGCGATCGGGTCGGACGCCGGGAAGGTCTCGGCCACGGCCTCGTCGACCGAGGAGGTGACGCCGTAGGGCTTCTCCTGCGACGGGACGCCGGGCTTGCGGTCCTCGCCGCCGGTCTCGTCGTCGGCCACGTAGTCGGCCAGCGCCGCGCGGAAGGCCGGCTTGGCGTCGGTGATCGCGACGCGGTCCTGCGGGCGCTTCGGGCCGGCGATCGAGGGGACGACGGAGCCGAGGTCGAGCTCCAGGTACTCGGAGAAGGCCGGCTCGCGGGACGCGTCGTGCCAGAGGCCCTGCTCCTTGGCGTAGGCCTCGACCAGCTTGACCTGCTGCTCGTCGCGGCCGGTGAGCTTCAGGTAGGTGATGGTCTCCTCGTCGATGGGGAACATCGCCGCGGTGGAGCCGAACTCGGGGCTCATGTTGCCGATCGTGGCGCGGTTGGCCAGCGGCACCGCGGAGACGCCCTCGCCGTAGAACTCGACGAACTTCCCGACCACGCCGTGCTGACGGAGCATCTCGGTGATGGTGAGGACGAGGTCGGTCGCGGTGGCGCCGTCCGGCAGCTGGCCGAAGAGCTTGAAGCCCACCACGCGGGGGATGAGCATCGACACCGGCTGGCCGAGCATCGCGGCCTCGGCCTCGATGCCGCCGACGCCCCAGCCCAGCACGCCGAGGCCGTTGACCATGGTGGTGTGGCTGTCGGTGCCCACGCAGGTGTCGGGGTAGGCGACGACGCGGTCACCCTCCTGCCGCGGGAAGACCACGCGGGCCAGGTGCTCGATGTTGACCTGGTGGACGATGCCGGTGCCCGGGGGGACGACCTTGAAGTCGCTGAAGGCGCCCTGGCCCCAGCGCAGGAACTGGTAGCGCTCGCCGTTGCGCTCGTACTCGATCTCGACGTTGCGCTGGAACGAGTCCTCGGTGCCGAAGATGTCGGCGATCACGGAGTGGTCGATGACCAGCTCGGCGGGGGCGAGCGGGTTGATCTTCTGCGGGTCGCCGCCGAGCTCGGCCATGGCCTCGCGCATGGTGGCGAGGTCGACGATGCAGGGCACGCCGGTGAAGTCCTGCATGACCACACGGGCCGGGGTGAACTGGATCTCCTGGTCGGGCTCGGCCGACGGGTCCCAGTTGGCGATCGCCCGGATGTGGTCGGCGGTGATGTCCGCGCCGTCCTCCGTGCGCAGCAGGTTCTCGAGGAGGACCTTCAGGCTGAAGGGCAGCTTCTCCGCGCCCTCCACCGCGTCGAGCCGGTAGATGTCGTACTGGGTGCCGTCGACGTCGAGCGTCGACCGGGCCCCGAAGCTGTCCTTGCTGGCTGCCACTTCTCTGCGCCTACCCCTCGTGGTTCATCACGCGTCGTTGACCACCCCCGATCATCCCAGCCCGCGGCCGGGAGCACCGAGTCAGGCGACCCTTCCTTCACCCGGTGACCCCTGTCACGGGTCGGGAAACCGGGCCGGGAGCTCCGGGTGGCTCGTGACCCTCCCGTCCGCGCAGCCGCAGCAGCCCCACCGCTCGGCGGCCGACGGCGCGCCGCGGCCGCGTGTGCCGACCGTGGGTCGCGGTGCGGTTACGGTCCCGCGCCATGACCGCGGTCGACCCATCGGCACCCGCCCTGGCGGCGGCCCCGCCCGTCCTCCGGGACGCCGCGGATGCCGCGGCCGGCGCGCCCGGTACCCGAGCCCGGGTGGTCGCCGGCGGGCTCTGGGGCGGCCTCCTGGTGGCGTTCGCGCTGACCTGCGCCGCGCGCGGCCTGCCGACCGACCGCGTGGTGCTGCTCGGGTGGGTGCTCGCCGGGCTGGCCGTGCACGCCGCCACGCAGGGCTGGCGCCGGGTGCTCCGCCTGCTGGCCGACTGGCTGCCGCTGGTGGCCGTGCTGCTGGCCTACGACGCGACCCGCGGGCTGGCCGACGGGCTCGGGGTGCCGGTGCACGTCCGCGAGGTGGCCGACGCGGACCGCTGGCTCACCGGCGGCGTGCTGCCCACGGTCTGGCTGCAGGAGCACGTGCAGGCCGACTGGTGGAAGGCCGTGGCGACGCTGGTCTACAGCAGCCACTTCGTCCTCACACCCGTGGTGCTCGCGGTGCTGTGGCTGCGCGACCGCGCGCGCTGGGCGCACTGCGCCCGCCTCGTGGTGGCGCTCTCCCTGGCCGGGCTCGTCACCTACGTGCTCTACCCGGCGGCGCCGCCGTGGCTGGCGGCCAAGCAGGGCGTCATCGAGCCGGTCGCACGGATCAGCAGCGCCGGGTGGGAGGTGCTGGGGCTGCCCCGCGCCGGGGTACTGCTGGACACCAGCCAGGGCCAGGTCAACCTGGTCGCGGCGGTCCCCTCGCTGCACACCGCCTTCGCCGTCCTCATGTGCCTCGTGCTCCTGCCGCTGGCCCGGCGGGCATGGCAGCGGGCCGCGCTGGTGGCCTACGCCGTCCTCATGCCCCTGGTGCTGGTCTGGTCGGGGGAGCACTACGTCGTCGACACCCTGCTCGGCGCCGCCTACGCGTGCGCCGTCGTGCTGCTGGCGCCGCCGGCCGGGCGCCTGGCCCGGGCAGGCTCTCGGCGCGCGGCCGCGGCGTTGCGCGTACCCCTACCGTGGCAGGGGTGAGCGGCACCGTTCCCGACCCGCTGCCCGACCCGCTGCCCGGCTGGCTGACCGCCGCGCGTCGGATCACCGTGCTCAGCGGCGCGGGCATCTCCACCGACAGCGGCATCCCCGACTACCGGGGCCCGAACGGCGTGTGGACGCGGGACCCGGACGCCGAGAAGCTGGTCACCCTCTCCTACTACGTGGCCGACCCCGACATCCGCCGCCGCGCCTGGCTGATGCGCCGCGACCTGGGCGCGCAGGACGTGCGGCCCAACGCCGGGCACGCCGCGCTGGTCGACCTCGAGCGGCAGGGCAGGCTGCGCGCGCTGGTCACCCAGAACGTCGACGGGCTGCACCAGGCGGCGGGCTCGGACCCCGCGCGGGTGGTGGAGATCCACGGCACCGTGCACGAGGTCGAGTGCCTGGGTTGCCGCGCCCGGACGACGATGGCCGAGGCGCTGGACCGGGTGGCGGCGGGGGAGCCCGACCCGGCCTGCCGGGCCTGCGGGGGGATCCTCAAGTCGGCGACGATCAGCTTCGGGCAGCTGCTGGACCCCGACGTCGTCGAGGCCGCCGTGGACGCGGCCGCCGACTGCGACGTGCTGCTCGCGGTGGGGACGTCCCTCCAGGTCCACCCGGCGGCGGGGTTGGTCGACGTCGCCGTCCGCCACGGGGCCCGCGTGGTGGTGGTCAACGCCGAGCCGACGCCCTACGACGACGTCGCCGACCTGGTCGTCCGCGAGCCGATCGGCACCGCGCTGCCCCGGCTGGTCGCCGGCGGCTGACCGCGTCCTCCCTCACCGCCGGGCGTCCTGCCGCACGGCCCGCGGTGCGGGAGGACGCCCCGTGATCAGGTCCCCTGATCCCGGCTGGAGCGGCGCCGGGCCGGCCGGGCGCCTCGCCGCTCGTCGCCGTCCCCGCCGACCGCTAGCGTGACGGGGACCACGTCGACGGCCGGCCCGCGCCGGCCCAGCAGCCCGGGAGCCGGCATGCGCGTACCCCTCACCAGTCGCGACTTCCTCGACCGCGCGGAGCTCGTCTACGGCGACCGCGTCGGCATCGTCGACGAGCCGGCGCAGCCCGCGCCGTCCCTGGGCGAGGTGACCTACCGGGAGGTGGCCCGGCGCGGCCGCGCCCTGCAGGCCGGGCTCGACGCGCTGGGCGTCGGGGAGGGGGAGCGGGTGGCGATCGTCAGCCACAACGCCGCCCGGCTCCTCGAGGTGCTGCTGGCGGTGCCGTCGTCGGGCCGCGTCGCGGTCCCGATCAACTTCCGGCTGCAGCCCGAGGAGGTCGAGTACATCGTCGGCCACTCCGGCGCCCGGGTGCTGCTGGTCGACCCCGAGCTGGAGACCTCGCTCAAGGGCGTGCGCACCGACCACCGGTTCGGCACGGGGGACGAGTACGAGCAGCTGCTCCGGTTCGACGACGAGGCGCGGCCGTGGTCGGAGCCCGACGAGGACGCCACGGCGACGATCAACTACACGAGCGGGACGACGGCGCGGCCCAAGGGCGTGCAGATGACCCACCGCAACATCTGGGTCAACGCGGTCACCTTCGGCATGCACATGCAGGTCAGCGACCGCGACGTCTACATGCACACGCTGCCGATGTTCCACTGCAACGGCTGGGGCCTGCCCTACGCCATGGCCGGCGTCGGCGCCCGCCAGGTGGTGATCCGCAAGATCGACGGCGCGGAGATCCTGCGCCGCGTCGACCAGCACGGCGTCACGGTGATGGCCGGGGCACCCGCCGTCTGGAACGCCGTCCTGGACGCCGCCGCCGACTGGGACGGCGAGATCCCCGGGCGCGACCGGGTCCGGATCATCGTCGCCGGTGCGCCGCCGCCGTCCCGGACGATCGCCCGCGTCGAGGCCGAGCTCGGCTGGGAGTTCAACCAGATCTACGGCCTCACCGAGACCGCCCCGCTGCTGACCATCAACCGGCCGCGCGCCGAGTACGACGACCTCGACCCCGAGGAGCGCGCCAAGCGGCTCTCCCGCGCGGGCGTGCCGTCGATCGGCACCCGGATGGCGATCAGCGACAGCGGCGAGGTGCTGGCGCGCAGCAACACCGTGCTCGCCGGCTACTGGGAGAACCCCGACGCCTCGGCCGAGGCCCTCGAGGGCGGCTGGTTCCACACCGGCGACGGCGGATCGCTCGACGAGCACGGCTACCTGACGATCTCCGACCGCAAGAAGGACGTGATCATCACCGGCGGCGAGAACGTCTCCTCGATCGAGGTCGAGGACGTGGTGTTCAGCCACCCGGCGGTCGCGGAGGTCGCGGTCATCGGCATCCCCGACGACAAGTGGGGCGAGATGGTCACCGCCATCGTCGTCCTGGCCGAGGGGGAGCAGGCCACGGAAGCGGACATCATCGCCCACTGCAAGGCGCGGATCGCGGGGTACAAGGCGCCCAAGCGGGTCGAGTTCCGCGACGAGCTGGCCCGCACCGCCACCGGGAAGATCCAGAAGTTCAAGCTGCGCGAGGACTTCTGGGCCGGCAGCGAGCGCAAGGTCAACTAGCCGCCGTCGTCCCACCTCCCGCCGTCTCACCCGACCTGGGGTCCCACCCGTCGGGGTGAGAGGCGTTCAACGACGTCCCCGTCCGCACCGATCACCAGCACGGTGGCGCCCTGCCCGGGCGCCGGTCGTCGATGTGCTGGAAGAGGTCGGACAACGTGGACAGCGCTATCCGGAGCGGTACGGCGCGCACCCCGGGGGCCCGCACGGTGCTGCGGGTCGCCGGGACGGCGCTCGCCGGTCTCGTCCTGCTCGGGCTGACCCCGGCGGTCGCGGAGGCGGCGCCCCGCCGACCCAGCGACAGCCAGATCGCCGCCGCCGAGGGGCGCGCCGCCGCCGTCGCCGACCGCATCGGTGCGCTCAGCGGGCAGCTGGCGGACGCGCAGGCCGAGGTGGACGCCGCCCGCGCCAGGTCGGCGATCGCGCTGGACGAGTACCAGGCGACGCAGGAGGCCTTCGAGGCGGCGCGGGCACACGCCGACGCCGCCGCGGCCGCCTCGGCGCAGGCCGCGGCCGAACTCGGCGTGGCCCGGGACGACGTGGTCGCCTTCGCGCGACGCAGCTACATGGAGGGCAGCACCTACTCCGGCGCGGCGGCGCTGGTCACGGCCGGCGACCCCGGCCAGCTGGTCGAGCGCGCCGCCCTGCTCGAGGCGGCCGGCGCGCACCGGACCGACGTCCTCGTCCGGGTCGCCGAGCTCAAGGTGAGCGCCGACCGCGCCGACGCCGTGGCGCAGACCGCGCTGGTCGAGGCCGACGCGCTGCAGGCCGAGGCGACGGCCACGCTGGAGATCGCGCGCACCGCTGAGATCTCGGCCCGCGCCCAGGCCGCCGACCTCGCGACCGAGGAGCAGCAGCTCCAGCAGGAGCTCGCCACCGCCCAGGAGGAGCTGCAGGACCTCGTCGGCGAGCGGGAGGCGGCGGAGCTCACGGCGACCGTCGTCGCGGCCCCGGCCCCGGCCCCGGCCGCGGCCCCGGCCCCGGCGCCGCGACCGGCCCCCGCTCCCGCCCCGGCCCCCGGGGGCGGCGACCGGCCGGTCAGCACCCCGGCGCCCGTCGGCTCCGGCGACGCCTCCGCGGCGCAGCAGGCCATCGACGCCGCCATGGCGCACCTCGGCCTGCCGTACGCCTGGGGCGGCGGCGGGACGCGCGGCCCCGGCCCCGGCCAGGACCCCGACGCGGGCGTCGTGGGCTTCGACTGCAGCGGCCTCACCCAGTACGCCTACGCCCAGGCCGGCATCCGCATCCCCCGGAACAGCCGGGACCAGTACGCCGCGCTGCCCAAGGTGGCCGGTGACGACCTGCGCCCCGGTGACCTGGTCTTCTGGGGCACCGACCCGGGCAACCCGGGCTCCATCACGCACGTCGCCCTGTACCTGGGCGGGAACCAGGTGGTGCAGGCCCCGCAGAGCGGCGACGTGGTCAAGGTGTCGGCGATGTGGTGGCGCGGCTACGTGGGCGCCGTGCGCCCCAGCGCCCGCTGAGCGGCGGACCCACCGCCGGACGTGAGGCGTCGGGCAGCCACGGGGGGAGCTGCCCGACGCACCGCACACGCTAGCAGCCCCGGCCTGCCGTGGGCAGGGATATCGCGCTCCCTCCGCAGTCGTTCCAGGAGGGGACGCGCGGCGGGTCGCGACGGCGCGGCGGCACACGGCTCCGGTGTAGGACACTGGGCCGGGGCCGGCACGGCACGGCCCCGTCGACGGCCTGCCCGAGCCGGGTGGTCGCGGCCCGGCACGACCAGGGAGCCACGTGTCCAGCGCTGCCAGCACACCGACCGAGAGCGCGCCCGCCCACCCGCAGGCGCCCGTGCCCCCCTCGGTCGACGCCGCCCGGCTGGAACGGGTGCTCTTCGAGATCAAGCGCGTCATCGTCGGCCAGGACCGTCTGGTCGAGCGGATGCTCGTCGCGCTCCTCGCCCGGGGCCACGTGCTGCTCGAGGGCGTGCCCGGGGTCGCCAAGACCCTCGCCGTCGAGACGCTGGCGACCGTCGTGGGCGGCACCTTCTCCCGGCTGCAGTTCACCCCCGACCTGGTGCCGGCCGACATCATCGGCACCCGCATCTACAAGGCCGGCCAGGACGCCTTCGACACCGAGCTCGGCCCGGTCTTCGCCAACTTCCTGCTCACCGACGAGATCAACCGGGCCCCGGCCAAGGTGCAGTCGGCGCTGCTGGAGGTCATGGCCGAGCGGCAGGTCTCCATCGGTGGCGTGACGCACCCGCTGCCCGACCCGTTCCTCGTGCTGGCGACCCAGAACCCGATCGAGAACGAGGGCGTCTACCCGCTCCCGGAGGCCCAGCGCGACCGTTTCCTCATGAAGGTGCTGGTCGACTACCCGAGCTCCGAGGAGGAGCGCGAGATCATCTACCGGATGGGCTCCCAGCCCCCGGTGGCCGAGACGGTGCTCGGCCCCGACGAGCTCCGCCGGCTGCAGCGGACCGCCTCGCAGGTGTTCGTCCACCACGCCCTCGTCGACTACGTCGTGCGCCTCGTCGTCGCCACCCGGTCGCCGCGCGAGCACGGCATGGAGGACGTCGCGACGTGGGTCTCCTACGGCGCGAGCCCCCGGGCCTCGCTCGGGCTGATCGCGGCCGGCCGGGCGCTGGCGCTCGTGCGCGGGCGGGACTACGTGCTCCCGCAGGACGTCCTCGACGTAACCGCCGACGTGCTGCGCCACCGGCTGGTGCTCTCCTACGACGCGCTCGCCGACGGCGTGCCGGCCGACCACATCGTCAAGCGGATCGTGCAGACCGTCCCGCTGCCGCAGGTGGCGCCCCGCCAGGGCGCCTCGGGCGGGGGCCCCGGCGTGCCGGGCGGGCCGTCCGTGCCCCAGGGGCAGGCCGGGCCCTTCTTCGGCCCGCCGCAAGGCATGCCGCAGGGTGGGCCGTGGGGGCAGAACGGGCCGCAGCCGCAGGCCGGCCCGCACTACGGCCACGGACCGCAGGGTCCCGGCCGGCCGGCGCCGGGCGAGCACGGCGCGCACGGCAGCCACAACGGCGCACCCGGGTCGCAGCGGACGTGATCGGCCGCCGTCGCCGGGCGGAGCCGCCGCCGGCCGCGCCCGAGCACAAGGGGCTGCTGCTGCACCCGGCGACGCCGGGCTCGGGCGCCGGCCCGGGGGGTGAGGACGGGGCGCCGCCGCGCTTCACCGACGGGCCGGCGGACGTGCTGCTCCGCCGCCTCGAGCTCACCGTGCGTCGCCGGCTGGACGGCCTCCTGCAGGGCGACCACCTCGGCCTCGTCCCCGGCTCGGGCAGCGAGGCGGGCGACTCGCGCACCTACCACCCCGGCGACGACGTCCGCCGCATGGACTGGCCGGTCACCGCCCGCACCCAGGTGGCGCACGTCCGGGAGACCATCGCCGACCGCGAGCTGGAGACGTGGGCGGTGGTCGACCTCTCGGCGAGCCTGGACTTCGGTACCGCGAACTGCCAGAAGCGCGACCTCGCGATCGCCGGGCTGGCGGCGGTCGGGCACCTCACCGTGCACGGCGGCAACCGGCTGGGCGCCGTCGTCACCACGGGGGAGCGGGTCGACCGGTACCCGGCGCTGCCCGGGCGGCTCGCGGCCGAGCGGCTGCTCCGCTCGGTGGTGGCGACGCCGCGGGCCGGCACCGGCCGCCGGGGCGACCTCGCCGCGGCCCTGGAGACCCTGCGCCGCCCCCCGCGCCGGCGCGGCCTGGTCGTGGTGATCTCCGACTTTCTGGGTGACGACGACTGGGAGCGGCCGCTGCGCGGCCTGGGCGCCCGGCACGATCTGCTGGCGGTCGAGGTCGTCGACCCCCGCGAGCTGGAGCTGCCCGACGTCGGCCTGCTCACCGTCGTCGACCCCGAGACCGGCCAGACGCTCGAGGTACCGACCGGCGACGCCGAGTTCCGCGCCCGGTACGCCGAGGGCGCCGCCGCCCAGCGCGCGCGGGTGGCCGCGGCGCTGCGCCGGGCCGGGGCCGGCCACCTGCAACTGCGGACCGACCGTGACTGGCTCATGGACGTCGTCCGCTTCGTCGCCGAACGCCGGCGTGCCGGCAGCGGAGGGGCCTCTCGATGACGTTCCAGTCCCCGTGGTGGCTGCTGGCCCTGCTGGTGGTCGCCCTGCTGGTGGCCGTCTACGTGGTGCTGCAGCTGCGGCGGAAGGCCTACGCCGCCCGGTTCACCAACGTGGCGCTGCTCGGCTCGCTGGTGCCCAAGCGGCCCGGCTGGAAGCGGCACCTGGCGTTCGGGCTGGTCGCGCTCGGCCTGGCCGCGCTCGTGGTGTCGCTCGCCGTGCCCAGCACCGAGGTGCGGGTGCCGCGGGAGCGGGCGACCGTCGTCATGGCCGTCGACGTCTCGCTCTCCATGGAGGCCCAGGACGTCGAGCCGACCCGGTTCCAGGCGATGCAGCGGGCGGCGACCGAGTTCGTGGACGTGCTGCCCGAGCGGATCAACCTGGGCCTGGTGACCTTCGCCGGTACGGCCACCACGGTGGTGCCGCCGACCACCGACCGCGCGCAGGTGGCGGTCGCCATCGAGAACCTGGACCTCGCGGAGGCGACGGCGATCGGCGAGGCGGTCTTCACCTCGCTGGCCGCGATCGAGAACTTCCAGGCCTCGCTGGAGAGCAGCGGCCAGGAGCCGCCGCCGGCCCGGATCGTGCTGCTGTCGGACGGCACCAACACCGTCGGCCGGGACGACACGCAGGCCATCGAGGCCGCGCGCGCCGCCGGGGTGCCGGTCTCCACGATCGCGTTCGGCACCGACTACGGCACCCTCGACATCGACGGCGAGCGGGTGCCGGTGCCGGTGGACCGCGCGGCGCTCGAGGAGATCGCCGACCAGACCGGCGGCAGCTACAGCGAGGCCGCCAGCGCCGCGGAGCTGGAGCAGGTGTACGCCGACCTGGGCAGCCAGATCGGTTACACCACCGAGCCGAAGGACATCAGCCCGTGGTTCGTGCGGGCCGGCGTCCTGGTGGTGCTGATCGGCGCCGTCCTCAGCCTGTTCTGGACCAACCGCCTGATCTGAGAACGGGCCCCGCCGCCCCCACCGCTCGCTTCGCTCGCGGCAGGCCCCTGCGGCGGGGCCGTTCGAGCCGGTTACCGGGCGGGGTCGAGGACGAGCTTGCCGGTGGTGCGGCGGGCGAGCAGGTCCTGGTGGGCGTCGGCGACGGCGGAGAGCGGGTAGCGGCCGCCGACGACGGGCTTCAGCTCACCGGCGTCGACCATGGCCAGCAGGTCGGTCATGGCGGCGTCCATCATCTGCGGGCGGGCCATGCAGTGCGCCAGCCAGAAGCCGATGACCGCGCGGCTCTTCTGCATCAGGATGCCGGGCGGGACGGCGTGGGTCTGCTGCCGCGCGGCCATGCCGTAGGTGACCAGCCGGCCGAACGGCGCGAGCGCCGACAGCGAGCCGCTGAACACGTTGCCGCCGGTCATCTCCAGCACGACGTCGACCGGCTTGCCGCCGTTGGCCTCGCGGAGGGCGCCGGTGAAGGCCTTCGGGTCGTCGTCGGCGAGCGCCGGGTCGACGGTCGCGTGCGCGCCGAGCTCCTCGGCGAGCTGCCGCTTCTCCGGGCTGGAGGCGGTGGCGATCACCCGGCCGGCGTCCCAGCGGCGGGCCAGCTGGACGGCGAGCGAGCCGACTCCACCGGCGCCGGCGATGACGACGACGGTCTCGCCCTCGGCGAGGTGCGCGCTGGTGCGCAGGAGGTGCCAGGCGGTCGAGCCCTGGAGGACGACGGCGAGGGCCTGCTCGTCGCTCACGCCGTCGGGCACGGCCCAGGTGAGGAAGTCGTGGGCCACGACCTTCTCGGCGTAGCCGCCGCCGTCGAGCAGGCCGACGACCCGCTGCCCGCCGCCGACCGGGGTGCCGACGAACTCCGCACCCGGGATCAGCGGCAGCTTCTGCTCGGCGAGGTAGCTGTTCTCGATCTGGTGGGTGTCTGCAAAGTTGACTCCTGCGGAGCTCACCTCGTAGAGCTGCTGGCCTGGTCCCGGGACGGGGTCAGGCAGGTCGACGATGTCCATGACTTCGGGGCCACCGAAGCGGGTGATTTGCACGGCTCGCATGCGGGTGAGGCTAGGGGTAGCCCTGCGGGCTTGCCGTGAAAGGCAGGCGGAGGCGGACGCCGCTTGCAGCGACTGAGCGTGGTGATGAGGATGCCGGGAGCCCGGGGAAAGTCCCGGCTCGCGAAGCCGGGACCACGGTGAGGCTTGTGAAATGGTCGATCGCTGACGCTCAGTGTTGACACGCGGTCATGGGATCGGCGCTCATCGCCTCCTCCGCGTGGCGAGAGCCGATGTGGTGGGGCTAGTCCAAAGTCGCAGCGACGAGGCGGTTGAATCCATCAGGGCGGAGCGAGATGTGACAGAAACCGTAGTCACGGCCCTTGTTGTGGGTGGCGCGGTGGGTGGCTATGTGGGGTACCAGATCGGAAACTGGCGAGCTGCGCATCGCGCGGCACGGGCCACCTACAAGACGCAACGGGGGCTTCGCTGAGCCAGCCCCGAGATCCAGCGGCAACGCGGGCCCCCACATCTCTAGCAGCACCGACCGAACCAGGTTCGTTGAGAATGCCTGACGTCGAGTACCTCAAGATGATTCAGGGCGTCGTAGGACGGCTGGCGGGCAACTCCTTCTTGATCAAGGGCTGGTCTGTCACGATCGCTGCCGGTCTGAGTGCGTTCGCGAGAACCGAGACGGACCGGAGCCTGGCATGGATTGGAGTCGGCGTCGTTGCCGTGTTCATGGCACTGGATGCTTATTTCTTGGCGGTAGAGCGTGCCTACAGAAAGCTTTACGACACGGCGCTGGGCGCATCCTCAGACTGCTACGTCATGACGGCCGAAAAGGTGGGCCCGCGACACGTAGGCCGTGCACTGGTCAGCATTTCCGTGCTGCCCCTCCATGCCGCTGTCATGGCAGGCGCGACCGTCGTGGCGCTGAACACGTGACCCGGCTTGTCGGACAGAGTGCGCGCTCCGGCCGCGACGACGGTGGGGGCGACGTGTCGCAGTGCAGCTCCGCGTGCGCGTGGGTCGGTCGGGGGTGGGCACGGTGACAACGGACGCGGGCTTGCGCGATCGGAGATCCCTGCCCATGCTCTTCGTTCCCGCCGATCGTCGTGGGAGTCGACCGTGACTAGGCCGCTCTGCTTCGTCCTGATGCCCTACCACGCCGTGCAGGACGAAGTCGGTGATCAGATCGACTTCCGCGCGGTCTACGACCAGCTCATCGCACCGGCGATCACCGAAGCAGGCATGGAGCCGCTGAGGGCGGACGAAGACCCGGAAAGCCGGGGAATCTTCCAGAAGGCGATGTTCGAGCGGCTCGTGGTTTGCGAGTTCGCGGTGGCCGACCTGTCGACCGGGAACGCCAACGTGTATTACGAGCTAGGCGTACGTCATGCACTTCGCCCGTACAGCACTGTGCTCATCTTCAGAGAGGGTTACCGACTGCCCCTCGACGTGGCGCACGGCTCGGCGATGCCCTACCCCCTGAGGCCCGACGGGAAGCCGGCAGACGTCGAGGCGACGAGAAGGAAGCTCGTTGCGCGTCTGCGGGCGGCCCGGGAGGCGCGAGTCGATAGTCCCGTGCACCAACTGGTCACCGGCCTGCCCGTTGTGGAGGTCGATCACGAACGCATCGACAGTTTCCGAGTGCACGCGGATCGCGAGGAGCAGCTGCGGCAGGCACTGGAGCAGGCCGGCCGGCAAGGTGTCGAGCACGTGCGCCGGGTCGAGATGGCGCTGGGCCGGACAGAGGACCTCGAGGTCAAGACGGCCGTCGACCTGCTTATCGCGTACCGCTCCCAGTCAGCGTGGCCAGACATGGTTCGGCTGGTTCGCGGCCTGGCAAAACCGGTGGCCCGCGTGGAACTCATCCAGCAGGCGTACGCGTGGGCTCTCAACCGGTGCGGAGAGGATGCCGAGGCCGAAAGACTGGCGAACGACCTCGTGGGGCAGCGGCCGGGCAGTGAAACGTATGGACTGTTGGGCCGCATTTACAAGGACCGCTGGGTCCGCGCCGGGTCGCCAGCCCGGCGTGCCGGGCTCCTGGCTCGGGCTATCGAAAACTATGTGAAGGGGTTCGAAGCGGACTGGCGGGACCCGTATCCAGGCGTCAACGCCGTCACCCTTATGTCGCTGTCGTCCCCTCCGGACCCGCGCCTGACCGAGCTGCTTCCTGTGGTGAGCTACGCCTTGGCTCAGCGGCTGCGGCGTAAGGATCGAGACCCGCACTATTGGGATCACGCCACCGATTTGGGCCTCGCAGTCCTCGCCGGAGATCAGCGCCGTGCCCACGCGGCGCTGGAGTGCGCCCTCGCGGTGGTGCGCGATCCGTTCGAGCCAGAGACGACTGCCAGGGACCTCACGTTCGTCGCGGATGCCATGCGAATCCGCGGTGAGGATGCGACGTGGGTGGATGAGATCGTTGAGGAGTTGCTCGGCAGTGAGTCGTAGAAGCACGTATGTGGTCGGGTCGTGCCACGTCGATACCGGCTTCGGGCGCGACTTTCGGCCACTGCATCCGTGAAGACGTCGCAACGTCGCCCCGAAACCTCTCCAGATGCGGTCTCCTCCGTCGGAGGTTCATCGAGGAAGGCTGCCCAGCGGGCGTACCAACGCCGGCACCCGGGGCCCACGACCCTGTTATTGATGCGGTTCGACGACACCCGGGTGATGCGCGCTATTCACGACGGCGTCCGGGCCGCTGCGGCCCGGCACGGTCGGGACGTCGTCCGTGCCGACGACCACGACTACACCGGCGAGCTCTGGACGAACGTCGCGCTGTGCCTCGAGAACAGTGACCTCGTGATCGCCGTTCTCGACCAGGTCGAGCGGAGCGACTGCGACGCGAACGTCATGGTCGAACTCGGGTTCGCTCTGGCGGCGGGGCGGAGATGCCTGATCCTCGTCGAGCGTCGTCTCGGGGAGCTTCCCGCCGTACTCAGACACCGGCTCACCTACGACTTCGACGCGCTCGACCTTCCCGGTTCGATCGAGCGCCGGGTCGACGACTGGCTGGCGCGGAACGGCGATGGCTGACGGCGGACACCGCTCCTCCGCATGACGTCAAATCTCCGACAGGAACCGGACGATCCGAGCTGCCGTCAGCGGATACCGAGGGGATCTGAGCCAATCCGCGAGGTCCGGTGGCAGCGTCCGGTAGGTCCCGCCAATCGGATCGAGTCGGGCGGCTGCACCGCCAGGGGCCGTTAGCGGCAGCCTCGCTAGCGTGGGGCGGAGCTCGCCGACTATGGCGTACTCGTCGGCAATCCCTTCCATGCCTCCCACGAACAGCGCGCCCACCATGTCGGTGTTTCGCTCGACCATCATGTGCCGCATGAGCGCGAGGCTTTCGGACAGGTCGCGCCCTCGAGGCGTGGGGACGATAGTGCCGAATCCCAGCCGCTCCAGTTCGCGGGTCGGCTCGGTGATGAGGTCGCGGAACTCCTCGGACTGATACACCGATACGGCATCCCGGGCCGCGTGGTCGGCGGCCATCCTCAGGACGAGTGGGGTGATCGTGGGGTGGCCTCCGAAGACGATGCGACCGTTCGCGGCGAAGACGGCAGCCACCAGAGCGGTGACGGCATCGGCCACCGCGTCCGCGTCGTACGGTGCGAAGCGTTCCCCGCGCCTTCCTGAGGGGAAGCTGGCTGAGAGCAACACCGGACGCAATCCCAGGTCAGCCATCGAGGGCCTCGTTGAGTAGCAGGGTCGACAGCGAACGGCCGCCACTCACCCAGGTGACGATCTCGTGCGCGGCCACATCCAGGTCCGCCACCGGGTGGACGACGACCCCCTCCATGTGCGCGGCGTCGGCCTCGTGCACGAGCGGCTCATGAAGCCCGTGGAGCAGGAAAAGATCCCTGGGAGTAGGCGCCCGCACCGTTGTGAGGAAGATGCGGGGCGGGCCGTTCCCCTCGGTGGGTTGCGCGACGACGGCCCAATCCGCAGCTGGCACGACGTCGTAGCCGTCGCGCGTCAGGACATCGGTCAGCGACCCGAGCAGTTGTTCGCGTCGCCGCCTGATGAGCCCCGCGTACCGCGTCTCCACCATGTCGAGCACGGCCTCGAGCGCCGTGTCGGTGAGTTCGGGGTCGTCGTCCGTCCCGGGCCGCAGGTCTTGGGCGGCATCGAGCTCGTGGCGAAAGGCGTCGTCCACCGTGGGGAAACGGCGGTCGTGCGGCACGCCCGGCAAGGTCAGAGCCAGGTGACTGATGTGGTGGCGCATCGCGTACGCCACCTCTTCTTCGACCCACCGCGAGTCGCGCGCGGACAGGCTCTCGATGAACAGGACGAAGGCCTTGTCAGCCAGGTCGACGTGGATCTGCCGCTGGAAATCCACGCCGACGTCGACGCTGAATCGGTCGAGGAACACGTCGAAACCCCGCTGCACCAGGGCGGTGTGTAGCTGGAGAGAGAGTCGGCCGGCATCCGTCCGGCGGTAGCTGAGAAAGAGCTTTCGGTCTTCTTCGCCGAGGCCGAGGGCGCGCAGCACGACGAGAGCGACGCGCCTGCGATCGGCCCAATCGATGGCGTTCAGCCGTTCGAGGGGTGGCGGCATCAGGGCGCGAACGTCGGTGTGGCCGCTCGGGAACACCGGGACGACCGGATACCCCGCTTCAGCGAGCCGCCGCAATTTGTCCCCTGTCACGGTCCCCCCGGCGGTCGTCGCCAGGTAGACCACGGCGGCGGGACTGTCGGCATCAGGTGGAACGTCGTCGACGACGACGATTCGTTTGTCCGGGAGACCGGCGCTGCGCGCCGCAGCCCGCACTTCATGTTCCACCTCCCGAGCCCACGCGAACTCACCCGCGTGCACCATGACGATGCGGTACATCGCGCCCCTCCCCCCGACCGGCCGGTCCGTCCACCAAAGCACCGGGAACTGCTCGTCGCCAGAGTGGTGTTCCTGGAGAAACCTCCCCGGTGCGCGAGCGAACGCCTGGCCGCCCGGATCGCAGCGCGTTCGATGCTGGACTGCCCGCCAACCGACGACTGTCGACCGTCCTCACGCGGGCCTAGACTCGCCCCCTGCCTACGTCCGGCTTGCTGACCGCTCAGAGTCGGTATTGCTCGCGCACGGGCGAGAGGGGGAACCATGGGGATTCCAGTTTTTCTTAGCCGGGCGCAGCCCCACACCATGTCGCAGAAGCACTTCCTCAAGGCTCTTCGCAAGCACCTTCGGTCGCGTGGCCTAGAGCCGCGGACGGTCGGCGACACGGACTTCGGATTGAACGGCTTGGACGCGGTGCGCGGCCTGCTGCGTCAATGCAACGGGCTCATAAGCGTCGCCTTCCGGCGAACCGTCGTGCGTGTCGGTGTTGATCGTCCCGACGCCGACGAGGCACTCGGCGACGCCGTCCGCGAGGTCGTCCTCACGGACACCTGGCTAACGACGCCGTGGTGTCACATGGAAGCGGCCATGGCGTATCAGATCGGGCTGCCCGTCCTCCTGGTGGTGGAGAAGGGTGTCCGGCAGGACGGCGCGATCGAGAACGGTGTCCTGGGCCAATACCCACCGCAGTTCGATCTCGAGGCCGACGATCGAGACCTCGAGGCTGCGTTCGCCCGGAACCTCGAGAAGTGGCGGCAGTTGGCGGGGACGTGGGAAGGGCAGGTACGCGAGGTGGTGCACACTCGGGCCCGACCGTCCGCGCTGTACGGGATCGCCCATTGTTGACTCGTACGTGTCGTTATCGGAACGGCGCACTGTCCAGCTTCCCCCACCCACGGCGGCCGACCGACAGTTCTACGGCGAGGGCGGGTCTGCGCCGCGCCGCGGCACCGTCGAACACATTCCCGGACGCTTGTCCGTTGAGCACTCGCCGGTGGTGGGTGTCGGCGTAGTTCACGCCGGCGGTGGAGACGTCGTGCAGGGTCTGGCCCGCACCCGCCTCCGGCTCGGGGACGTCGACGACGGTCAGGACCTCGGGGCCACCGAACTCGGTGATCTGGACTGCGCGCATGGGGGCGAGGCTATGGCCTGCTCACCCCCGGACATCGTTCCGGCCGATCCCGTTGGTGTGCTCGGCCGCGGCGCGGTGGTCAGTTGCCGGTGAGCCGCTGCAGCCGGGTGGTCAGCGCGGACCGCCGGTCGGCGTTGCCGTGCAGGTCCACGTACCGCTGCCCGAAGCTGGCCAGCAGCGTGTCGTCCAGCCGGCGCACGGCACCCGGGGGATAGCGGTAGTCCATCCGGGCGGTGATGCCGCTGTCGTCGACACCGCGGAGTACCTCACCCAGCTCCACCAGGCTGGTCACGCCCAGTTCGAGCAGCAGGCCGGAGATCCAGGTGTAGTGGTCCGGGCGCGACCAGCCGGCGTCGGCGTACTGCCCGGCCAGGAAGGCAGCCAGTTCCCGGGGCGCGATCCGAGGGTCGTCGGGGTCGATGTCGTCGGCCTCGTCGCTGGGAACCGGTGCCCGGAGGCGTTCGCGGATCGCGGTGAACTGCTGGTCGGCCAGCTCCAGCAACCCGGCGGCCAGGGTGAACCGGCGGTCGAACTCGGGAGCGTGCTCGTCCGGCACCGTGCCCTTGTAGCGGATGTCGTGCTCGAACTCGGCCCACGCGTGCTGCAGGACCGTGCGCACCTGCACCTGCACCACGCGCCCGACCAGCTCTGGCAGCTCGTCCGCCCGGCCCGGGTCCACGCCGATCAGCAGGTGCCGGCTGGAGTAGCCGAACCGGCCCTGCTGCGCGGTCCGCCGACCCATGTCGAGGTCGTCGATCACCTGCACCTGCGCGGCCAGCAGCTCGGCGACCGCCTCCACGTCGCTCTGCACGTAGGTGATCACCCGCACGCCGATCTGGTCGGTGATCTCCCGTGCCGGGTCCGGGTAGGCAGGCACACCGTCGACCGTGCGGGCCGCCTTCTCCGCGAACGAGGCGATGCTCTTGGTCCGCCCGGTCACCGACAGGTAGTTGATCCCGGCGTCGTCGAGCACCCCGGTGACGAGCGCGAGCGCCTGCGCGCCGGCGACCAGGGTCTCGGGCCGGCCGTCGGCGTACGCCTGGATGGCCTGCTGCACCGGGTCGGCCGGGGGCGCGGCGACCCGGGGGCCGGGCTGCAGGTCCGGCGGCAGGGTCGGGGTCACGATGGCGCCGCCGGCCGCGTCGCCGTAGGTGGTCACCTCGTCCGGGCGCCGGGCGGCGATCCATCCCACGTAGGCGCACACCACGGCGTCCACCTGGTCCTCCGCCGCCCGCAACTCGCTCTTGCGGGTGGCGGCCTGCACCTGCCGGCGCAGCGCGGCGAACGGTGCGCCGAGGTCGAGCTCGGCCACCGCGCCCAGCAGATCGATGAGCAGCAGCAGCTCCGCGCGCATCTGCTCGAGCATCCGGCCGGGCTTGTTCTTGTACTTCAGCGTGCGGCCCAGCCGGAACAGCGCCACCGTCGCCGCGTGCGGGTAGACCTCGATCGCCCGGCGGTCGCGGCCCGAGCGGGGGTCGAGGTCCAGCTTCAAGCGCCGGCCGATCCGCCCGCCGCGGGTGTCACCATCGGTGAACTCGGGTTTGCCGGTGTTCGTCGGGTGCGCTCCGGCTTCGAACCTCGCGAAGTCGGCGTTGAGCGCCCGCTCGGCGGCCCGGTTCCCGCTGGCGTTGGTGACCACCAGCGGGGCGTCGATCGCCACAATGCACGGGCCGGCGGTGAACGGGGCCAGCGCGGTCTCGATCTCCTCGTCGGTGCGCACCGCGCTGACGTGCACCAGCCGGCCGGCGTCGTCCAGCACGGCGAGGCCGGTGGGTTGCTTGAGCCCCCAGGCGAGGTCGATCCCGATGTGGTGCACGAGGTCAGCATGCCCGGCCCCGCAGCTGGTCGGGGCTCGTCCCGTGAGATCTGCCTGGCGTGTGCGCGTCACGATCTGCCCGAGATCCCTCGGCTGAGCGCCGTTCCACTGGCCGGCTGTTCACCGGGTGGACGAACCGCGGGGACATGGAACAGTTGCGCGTAAGCGTGACGACACGGAGTCGCCGCATGCGCGGCTCCCCGAGACGCCCGCCCGCGAGCCGTGAGGTCAGTTGCGAGACAGCCGGTGGTGGGTGTCGGCGTAGTTCACGCCAGCGGTGGAGACGTCGTAGACCTTCTGGCCGGGGCCGGCCTCCGGCTCGGGGACGTCGACGACGTCGAGGACCTCGGGACCGCCGAAGCGGGTGATCTGCACGGCACGCATGAGCAGCAGGCCAGGGCCTCGCCAACGTCGCGCGGGTCGCAGTCCTGACGAGTACGGCCGCGCGGTCAGCCGAGCCGAGGACAACCGACCCGTCTCCGTGAGCCCGCCGCCCCTCGCTCAGGTGACCGGCCGGACACCTGGTCGCCAACGCTCATGGGGTCGCGGTGATGCGCCGAACGGGAACCCGGGTGGGCCGGGCTCCCGACAGCTCGTCGCCCCCGTCCTTCGCGCGCTGGACGTCCCCATGGGACGCGGGCGCCGCCGGAAGTGAGGGGAACCGCGCCTTGGTGTCATTCGGGCGTTATGTGGGCGTGACGCCCTCCTCGCCGTGTGGGAGGTCGAGGTCCGCACGTCGTTGGTCGTCGCCGGGATCGTGGTGCTCCTGGCAGGTCTCCCTTTGTGGGCGCTGCTGAGGGCGCGATCAGCGGCTTTCCCCTCACCGCCGCGGCGCGGGCCCTCGACGTGCTCACCTCGACGACCGGCATCGTCGTTGGCGTCGCCGGAGTTCAGCACCACGGGCATCGGGCGCAGGTCCCGCTGAGCGCGCTCGACCCGTCCACCTTCACCGTGCCGTTCGCCGTGGCGTCGGCCGCCGCAGCTGGGATGGTCGGGGTCTGGGCGGTGGCGTCACATGCCCGCCCGCTTGCCGTCGGAGTGGCCACGGTGGCCGGCGCGCTGGCGTGGACGACGTCGTCCACGGCTGCCGCGTTGAGTGCCGGCCCAGCAGTGGCGAGTGCGACGGCGGCCGTGGTCGTCGGGTCCTGCGGTGAGGCGCTGTCCGATCGGCTGCGGATCCCGCCCCTGCTCGTCGCGGTCTGCGGCATCGTCCCGTTGCTGCCCGGGCTCGCCATCTACCGGGGCCTCTTCGCGGTCGTCGTGGGGGCCGCGACGATCGGGCTGGCCTCGCCGCCTGCGTCGTGCTGGGCAGGTACGTCGGCCGGCCGCTGGGCGGCAGAGCCGGGGCTCGTCTCCCTGGATCGAGGATCTGGGGTGAGGCGGCCCGACCGCCGGGGCCCTAGCATCGATCGCACCGCCTGCTCCGACCGTGGAGGAATCAGTGCTGGATGACGCCGACTTCGCCTATGTCAGTGCGACGGAGCTCGCCCGGCGCGTCCGGGACCGAGAGGTGTCACCGACGGAGCTCGTCGATGCCTGCGCCGCCCGGATCGAGGAGCGCAACCCCAGCCTGAACGCCTTCGTCTTCACCGACGTCGACGGCGCCCGGGGGGCCGCCCGGGAGGCGGAGAGGGCGCTCGCCGACGGCTCGGAGATCGGCCCGCTGCACGGCGTACCCACCGCGATCAAGGACCTGTTCGACTTCAAGCCCGGCTGGCCGGCCACCTTCGGCGGCGTCCGCGCGCTGGCCGACTTCTCCCTCGACGCCTACTGCATCTTCGCAGAGCGCGTCGAGAGGGCCGGCGCAATCATCGTCGGCAAGACCAACTCGCCGGTCATGGGCTTCC
The DNA here is from genome assembly GCF_054050875.1 of Blastococcus sp. SYSU DS0541. Classification (NCBI taxonomy): domain Bacteria; kingdom Bacillati; phylum Actinomycetota; class Actinomycetes; order Geodermatophilales; family Geodermatophilaceae; genus Blastococcus; species Blastococcus sp. SYSU DS0541. The sequence continues at coordinate 172,729 of NZ_JBJHAD010000006.1, forward strand.
GGGGCACCTGCGACAACCCGTTGTTCGGGGCGACCGCCAACCCCTTCGACACCTCCCGGAACCCCGGGGGGTCCTCCGGTGGCAGCGCCGCAGCCGTGGCCGACGGGCTCGTGCCGTTCGCCGAGGGAACGGACGGTGGCGGATCGATCCGGATCCCCGCCGCCTGGTGCGGGCTGTACGGGTACAAGGCGTCGTTCGGGCGAGTTCCCTCGGTCGTCCGGCCGAACGCGTTCGGCAGCACGATGCCCTTCCTCTTCGAGGGACCCCTGACGCGCACCGTCGAGGACGCCGCCTTGGTGCTCGACGTGCTGTCGGGCTACCACCCGGGCGACGTGTTCAGCATCGACGGCCAACCGCACGAGTTCACCCGCGATGTGCGCCGGGACATCTCCGGCATGCGGATCGCCTATACCCCTGACTTCGGGGTCTTTCCCGTCGACCGACGTATCCGCGAGACGGTCGGCCAGGCGGTTCAGGCCTTCCGTGACGCCGGGGCCGTCGTGGAGGAGATCGACCTGACGCTGCCCTATGGCCAGCGCGAGCTCAGCGACCTGTGGTGCCGGCAGATCATGCTGGTCAACGTGGGCGCCTTCGAGAACATGAAGAAGAACGGTCTGGACCTGCTCGGCGAGCACCGCGACGACTTCCCTGACGGTTACCTGCGCTGGGCCGACCACGTGTACGGGATGACGATCAGCGAGCTCGACCAGGACTACGTGATGCGCTCCGCGGTCTACGACACCGTCCAGGCGGTGTACGCCGACTTCGACCTGCTGGTCACCCCCACCCTCAGCGCCATGCCGGTCCTCAACTCCGAGGTTCCAGGCACGACTGTTGGGCCGAGCGAGGTCGAAGGTGTCGAGGTCGACCCCTACATCGGCTGGTGCCCGACGTACCTGACCAACTTCACCGGTCACCCGGCCGCATCGATCCCGGCCGGGCTGGTCGACGGGCTGCCCGTGGGCATGCAGATCCAGGGACGTCGGTACGCCGACAGCGACGTGCTCGCCGCCAGCGGCACCTTCGAGTCGCTGCGTCCCTGGGCCGACAGCTACCACGCACCGCGCGATCGCGCCCTGGGACCCTCGGCCTGACCTCCACGTCCGTCTCCGGCTCCACGCTCGGCCCATTCACTGGACTTGAGCGATGCGGTTGGTAGGTCTCGGGGCAGGAAGCCGGCAACGCACGGATCGTCGCTCCGGGCCCGGGTTCGTCGGGGATCTCCGGTCCGCAGGGACGGTGCTGTGCGTGGCATCCGGCCGGACTGCCGTGTCGCGTGGATTGGTGTACCTCGTCCGTGTGCTGGCCTGCGTGTTGCTGACCATGCCGTCTGCAGGGCGGGCCGGTCGATCACCTCGTTCCCGTCGGTGGGCCTGGTGTTCCCCACTCCAGCAGTGAGGTCAGTTGCAGAACAGTCGGTGGTGGGTGTCGGCGAAGTTGACTCCTGCCGAGCTCACTCGTAGAGCTGCTGACCAGGCCCTGGCGTGTGGTCAGGCAGTCGGCGATGTCGAGGAGCTCGCGGCCGCCGAAGCGGGTGATCTGCACGGCACGCATGCAGGGAGGCCAGGGCGTGGCTCGTCGACCACCCGAGCCGGGATGACGGACGAGAAGTGGGCGGTCCGCTCCCGACGTGGTTGACCGGCCAGTCATGGGGGTCCGAGACTGGCCACCTCCTGTGGAGGGAGCCGGAGATGTCATGGAACGTCAAAGGCAGCTACGCCGAGACGTGCTCGTGCGAGCTGATGTGCCCCTGCAACCTCTCCTTCGACCACGGCGCCACCTACGACTACTGCCGCGCGACCCTGGCTTTCGACATCCGCGAGGGCGAGGTCGAGGGCACCGATGTCCGGGGCCGTCGTGTCGTGGCGATCATCGACACCCCGAAGGTCATGACCGACGGTGGCTGGCGTCTCGGCGTGTTCGTCGACGACCAGGCCGACGACGACCAGTTCGACAAGCTGGTCAAGGTCTTCGGCGGGCAGCTCGGCGGCCCGATGGCCGCGCTGGCTCCTCTCGTCGGCGAGATCGTCGGTGTCGAGCGGGCGGAGATCGAGATCGGCCACGAGGGGCTGCTGCACCGCGTCCGGGTCGGCGACGTGATCGAGTTCCAGGTCGAGGACATCGTGCCGTTCGGCAAGGAAGACGGGCAGCCGGTCCGGTTCGACGGGATGTTCCATCCGGCCGGGGCGAACCTGACCATGGCCGAGGCGCGGAGCTCGCGGATCGACGCCTTCGGGATCAGGTACGAGGGCAAGACCGGCCTGTCGACCTCCGACTTCTCCTGGGCCGCCTGACCGCCATGAGCGCGCCCACCCGGGAACGGCTCACCGCTGGCGGGGGGATGGGGCCCGCCTTCGCCGCCGTGCGGGTGCGGCTCGTCCTGGTCGCCGCGCTCGTCATCCTGGCCGGCGCTGGGTGGTGGTGGACCGCCGACCAGATGCGGGGCATGGACGAGGGGCCCTGGACCGGCCTGGGAACGCTCGGGTGGTTCCTGGGGGTCTGGGTCCTGATGATGGCGGCGATGATGTTCCCGTCGGTCGCACCGACGATCGCCCTGTACTCGCGCATGACCAGGCAGCGGTCTCCACTCCGACCGCTGCTCTTCGCCGGGGGCTATCTGGCCACGTGGGCCGGCGCCGGACTGTTCGCCTTCGCGCTCGCCGGGATCCTCGGCCGGGTGCCGGGTGACATTCTCGGCTGGGATCGGGCGGGCCGATGGATCGCGGGTGGCACGCTGGTCGTCGCGGCGGTGTACGAGCTGACCCCGTTGAAGGACGTCTGTCTCGGCAAGTGCCGCAGCCCGCTCGGGTTTCTGCTCGGCTCGTGGCGGGACGGTCGCCGGGGTGCGTTCCTGATGGGCGCGAAGAACGGTGCCTGGTGCGTCGGCTGTTGCTGGGCACTCATGGCCTCGCTGTTCGCCCTGGGCGTCATGAGCATCATGTGGATGGCGTTCGTCGCCGGGTTGATCGCGGTCGAGAAGACCCTGCCGTGGCGCAGGATCGCGACGTACGGGACAGCGGCGGTGCTGCTCGCGCTCGGCCTGCTGCTGTTCGTCGCCCCGGAAGCCATCCCGGCCCTCACGGTCCCCGGGGCGGGGGAGATGGACACGATGAGTCCGATGAACTCCTGAGGGGGCGGGAGGCCAGTCGCCGACTCGCACGACTGGGCGTGGTGGGTGACGGCGAAGGTGCTGCCGGCGGCCGGGACGTCGTAGAGCTGCTGATCTGCCGGCCGCAGGCTCGGGGACGTCGACGACGTCGGGACCTCGGGCACGCCGAAGCGGGTGATCTGGACTGGGTTCATGGGCGACGCCGGAGGATCACCCGAGGACGTCGGGATACCGTCGATGCCAGCGGCCGGGCCACCGCAGCGTCCTGGTGGCGCCGTCCTGAGTCGAGCTCCAGCCTGTCCGGGCCGCGGCCGCAAGAGAAGAGTCGGCGTCGTCGCACGTTCGCCGTACGGGCCGGGCCGACCGTTCATCGCGGGGCCATCCGGAAGACCGGCCAGCCGATCTCCGTGCGCCAGGCAGCCGGGTCGGCGGTGTCTCGTGGGCCGACCAGATACGTCTCCCGTACGGGCCCGGCGACGGCCAGCGCGTTGCTCACCACCCAGGTGCCGAGTTCGCCGTAGGTGACGTCGATGTCGTCGTGCTCGCCGACGTGGGTGGTCACGGCGAGCTCGACGGCGGGCAGGGTGACCGGGTGCACCCGGCCGTTGCGCGGCGGTTCCGCCGTCGGCCGGTACACGAGAACGTGCCCCCGGCCGTCCTCGAACAAGGCGTTGTCGTACAGCCCGCCCGGAGCACCGGTCGGCCGGCGAACCACGGCGTCCAGCTCGGCCATGGCGCCGGCGTACCAGCCGAGCACCTCCTCGTACGCCACGTCGTCCTCGACCGCTGCCACCGTCGTCGCCGGAACCGTGCGGAGCTCGACGTCCAACGGGGCCGGCTCCGGTCGGAGCAGCCGGCGCAGCGACACGACCGTGGCGCGAGTCCGTTCCAGCTCCGTCTCGAGTCGCTGAAGATGGTCGGCGACGAGGCCGGCACGGGTGCCCGGGTCGGGGGAGCGCAGGATGCGCTGGACGTCGGACAGCGGGAGGTCGAGCTGCCGCAGCCGGTGGATGACCTGGGCGATCGGGATCTGATCCGCGCCGTAGTAGCGGTATCCGGTCGTGGCGTCCACCGCCGCGGGCTCGAGCAGGCCGGCGTCGTGATAGCGGCGCAGGGTGCGCACGCTGAGGTGGGTCAGCCGCGAGAACTCCCCGATCGCCAGCATGGGTGAACTGTGCACCCTCTCCCCGGGGGAGAGTCCAGCGCTTGACCTTCCCTCATCGGACGGCCGCACCGTGGGGCCATGACCACACCGACCAGCATCCAGCCCGACCAGCTCCCGGCCACGATCCGCAGCTACCTGGCTGCGCACGATGACGGCGACGCGGACACCGCGCTCCGCGCCTTCACGCCCACCGCTGTGGTCGTCGACGACGGCGTCACCTACCGCGGGACCGAGGAGATCCGCCGCTTCCTGGCCAAGGCCGGGGCCGAGTTCACGTACACGAGCGCCCTCGTCGCCGCGGAGCGCACCGACGACGCGCACTGGGTCGCCATCAAGCACCTGGAGGGGAACTTTCCCGGTGGGGTCATCGACCTGCGCTACCGCTTCACGATGGACGGCGACCTCGTGGCGGACCTCGTCATCGCGCCGTGACCACGGTGGCCTCGTCGTCGTCGGTCTGCGCCGGAACGGGCCGCGCTGCGTGCGCCGGATGACGTCGACGACGACTCAGCTGACGGAGGTGCATGGCCCGGCGCCCGGCGAGCATCCCGGCATGGCTGCAGACCAGGACGACCCGGCGACGCCATCGCAGAGCAGGAAGTCGGCTCCGCTCAACGTCGTCCGTCAGCTCGCCGCGAAGCGACGGCAGATCCACGACTGCGACAACTGCCTCGCCGTACCGCGAACCGGAGAGGTCGTCCCGGCCCCTTACCGGGAACGTCCCGCCGCACTAGTTTGCCGTCGTCGAGGGCGGCGCGGATCGCGCGGCAGCCGAACGGTGGTGAGCGTTGATGGGCGCGAACATGGCGACAGCCGGCCTGGTGGGCCGGGACGCGGAGATCGAGGCGCTCGACCGGCTGCTCCGCGGCCTGCCGTACCGCGGCGCCGCCGTCCTCGTCCGCGGGGAGGCCGGGATCGGCAAGTCCGCCTTGCTCCGCCACGTGTGCGAAGCCGCGGCCCGCAGCGGGCTGCGGGTGCTCGCCACCACCGGCGTGGAGTCCGAGACGACCTTGCCGTTCGCCGGCCTCCACCAGCTGGTCCGGTCCCTGCTCGGTCGTCTCTCCGCGTTGCCCGCCCCACAGCGGCGCGCGCTGAAGGCGGCGTTCGGCATGACCGACGACGCTGCACCGGAGCTCTTCCTGATCGGTCTGGCGGCCCTGACCCTGATCAGCGACAGCGCCGCGGACCAGCCCCTCGTGCTCGTCGTCGACGACGCGCACTGGCTCGACCGGCCCAGCGCCGACGTCCTCGGTTTCGTCGCACGGCGGCTGGAGTCCGAGGCGGTGGTGATGGTGGCGGCCCAGCGCGACGGCTTCCCGCCCGTCCTCTCCGGTGCGGCGCTGGACGAGCACCACCTGGAACGCCTGGACCGTCGCTCCGCCGAGGACGTGCTGGCGCGTCGGGCACCCCAGCTCGATCCGGCCGGCCGCCGGCGCCTGTTGGCAGCGGCCGCGGGCAATCCGCTCGCGCTGGCCGAGCTGCCCCTGGGAGGCGCGCGGGACGACTGGGCACCCCTGACGCTGCCCGCGCGACTGGAGCAGGCGTTCGCGGCCCGACTCCCCGGGTTGGCCGACGCGACCCGGGACCTGCTGCTGGTCGCTGCCCTGGATGATGAGGGCGACCTGGGGGAGGCCCTGGTCGCGGCGTCCGCACTCCGCGGCGCCGAGGTCACCGCGGAGGCACTGGCCCCGGCCGTCGATGTGGGGTTGGTCGCCGCGGACGGCGGGAAGCTGGTCTTCCGTCATCCGCTGGTCCGCCACGCGATCCGGCAGCGAGCCACCCTCGCCGAGCGGCAGCGCGCGCACATTGCGCTGGCCGGGACGCTGCGCGGCACCGACCGGCAGATCTGGCACCGGGCGGCCGCCGCCGATGCGCCGGACGACGCGGTCGCCGCCGAACTCGAGGACGCTGCGGCCCGCGCCCAGCGCCGAGGTGGCGTGGCGGCGGCCCAGGCGGCGATCGAGCGCGCCGCCCGACTGACCGCTGACCCGGCGGAGCGGGCGCGGCGCTTCCTGCGAGCGGCCGAGCTGGCCTTCGAGTGGGGGCGTCCCGACGTCGTCGACCGCCTCCTGCGCGAGACGGCGGGCCTCGACGTTCCCGCCCGGGAGCGGGCCCGCATGACGGTGATCCGGGACGGGTTCGAGGAGGGCGTCCACGACGTCCGGGCGGGCACCCGGATGCTGACCGAGGTCGCCGCCACGGCCGCGGCCGACGGCCGGGCCGACCAGGCGCTGAGGTTCCTCCGGGCCGCGGCGCTGCGGTGCTGGTGGGCCGAGCCGGGCGCCGAGGCGCGGGACCACCTGCTGGAGGTCGTCGAGCAGACGCTCGACGCGGAAGACGTGCTCGTGCTCGAGGTGCTCTCCTACGTGGCGCCGTTCGACCGGGGGGCGATGCTCCACGCACGGCTGCGGGCCGTGTCCGACGGTCCGCTCGACACGGCGCCGGCGCAGGCCGCCGGCGAGGCGGCCAGCGTCGTGGGTGACTTCCCGCTCGCCGTCGAGTTCCTGACGTCGGCGGTGACCGGCCTCCGGGGCGACGGCCGGCTCGGGCTGCTGGGCCGGGCCCTGGCCGTGCAGGCGTGGAGCGCGCTCAACGTCGGGCGGTTCGACCTGGCGGCCACGGCCGCCGACGAGGCCGCCCGGCTCGCCGCGGACTCCGCCCAGCCGCTGATGGGAGCCGTCGCCCAGGTGGTCCGGTCGGTCGTCTCCGCTGTCTGCGGTGGCGAGGACGTCGAGGAACGCCTCACCGCCGCGGCCCGGCTCGGCCTGCAGGTCGACTCCAACGCCGTCCTGGCGGGTGTGCAGCTCGCCCGGGGCATGGTCACGCTCAGCCAGGGGCGGCACCAGGCCGCCTGGGACCACCTCGTCCGCCTCTCCGACCCCGCCGACCCTGGCCACCACCCCGTGGTGCGCAGCTTCGCCGTCGGCGACCTGGTGGAGGCCGCCGTCCACAGCGGGCACCGCGCCGAGGTCGAGCCGGTACTGACCGACCTCGAGGCGCTCGCAGCGCGCACGCCCTCACCGGTGCTCCACATCGGGCTGCGCTACGGCCGAGCACTCCTGGCCCCTGACGACGAGGCCGAGGAGCTGTTCGCGGCGGCCCTGGCGGCCGACCTGGGCTCTTGGCCCTTCCCCCGTGCCCGCCTGCAGCTGGCCCACGGGGCCTGGCTGCGGCGGTGCCGGCGGGCGGCGGAGTCCCGGGCCCCGCTGCGGGCCGCGCGGGACACCTTCGACGCCGTGGGAGCAGCTGCCTGGGGCGACCGGGCCCGGCAGGAACTGCGGGCCTCGGGGGAGCAGAGCAGGCCGCGCACCCCGGAGGCGCGCGAGCAGCTGAGCCCGCAGGAGCTGCTGATCGCGCAGCTGGCCGCGGAGGGCCTGACCAACCGGGAGATCGGCGCGCGGCTGTACCTCTCGCACCGGACGGTCGGCACGCACCTGCACCGGATCTTCCCTAAGCTGGGGATCACCTCGCGCGTCGCCCTGCGCGCCGCCATCGGTCCGTGACCGGCTGGTCCACCGTCGGCACGACGGTCATCTGACGTACGCGACGAGGGGGCCTGGCTTCCTACGGTCGATCCATCAGCGCTGACGCGGCCGAACCGGTCGTCCCGGTCGCTGCGGATCGAGAGGAACGACGATGACCATCGACACCGACGCGGGCACGACGGCCCAGGAGAAGCCGACCGTGGTCCTCGTGCACGGCGCGTTCGCCGAATCGGCCAGCTGGAACGGGGTGATCGAGCAGCTCAGGAGCGACGGCTACCCGGTCATCGCTGCGGCCAACCCGCTCCGGGGCCTGCGCGACGACGCCGACCAGCTGCGCAGCGTCCTGGACCGGGTGCGCGGCCCGATCGTGGTGGCCGGTCATTCCTACGGCGGCTCGGTGATGAGCGTGGCCGCCGACGGGCACCCCGGCGTCCGGGCGCTCGTCTACGTGGGCAGCTTCCTGCTGGAGGAAGGGGAGAGCACCGGTGAGCTGGCCGGGAAGTTCCCCGGCAACGAGCTGGGGTCCGCGCTGGACCCCGTTCCCGTCCGCGACGGGAACGGCGGCACGGTGACCGACCTGTACATCCAGCCGGGCAAGTTCCGGCAGGTGTTCGCCGCCGATGTTCCGCCGGAGGTCGCCGAGCTGATGGTCGCGACGCAGCGGCCCATCACCAGCGAGGCGCTGGAGGAGAAGGCGACGGCGGCGGCCTGGCGGACGATCCCGTCCTGGACCTTGGTCACGCGGCAGGACCTCGCCGTTCCGGCCGCGGCGCAGATCTTCATGGCCCAGCGGGCGCAGTCGACGGCCGTCGAGGTCGACGCCTCCCACGCCGTCGCCGTGTCCCGGCCCGGCGCGGTCGCCGACCTCATCGTCGAGGCCGCCCGCGCGACAGCCGGCTGAGACCCGCCCGCAACCGTCCCGCCCGCTCCGGGCCCCAGCTGACGGAGCGGGCTGGGCGCGGTCGGGAACGCTGCGCCACCCAGCCGTGAGTAGGCCGGAGCGACATGCAGGTCCTCGACCGGATCGGCATCTACCCCTTCGCGGATCCCGGGTGGGCTGATGGTGATCGGCCGCGACTACGACGGGGTGGGGTCCCGTTCGTGGCGGTGGTCACCGCGCTGGGCGGCGAACCGCTCAGTACGTGCGGTGGTGGGTGCCGGCGGAGTCGATGTCGGCGGCGGGGACGTCGCAGAGCTGCTGACCTGGACCCGCCTCCGGCTCGGGGGGGCCGACGACGTCGAGGACCCTCGGTCCCCGGGAACGGGTTCCGGATGGCCACGCATGCGCCCACGGGGTTTCGCGGCCCCTACCGGGGGCACAGTGCCGGAACGCGCCCGGGTGGAAAGAGCCGCACCGGGAGCGGCCCCCTGACGAGCCGGTTCCTCCGCGCATCGATGACGCGCAGCGGCCAGCGCGGCTCGTCGGTGCAGGACCGAGGGAACGACATGGGCACGGTGCGCGGCCGGAGCGTCTCTCCCGGGACTCCGTCATGGTGATGCGGCCCGAGGTGCGCCGGACAGCGGTCCTGCCGGAGCCGGTGATGACCGGGTCCTGGTGGCGGGAACCGTCGGACCACCAGCTCCGCGGGATGCGGCCCGAATCGACGGTCGACCTGGGCTGGGGCCGTCTGCTGTTCGGCCAGACCTACCCGTCCCTGCGGCGGCTGCTGGAGGAGTCCCGGCGGGAAGAGCAGGGGCTGCGGGGCATCTGCATCTACCCGCGGGATCCCCAGGTGCTCGTCGGGCTGGCTCCCGACGAGCTGTTCATCGACCCCTCGTACACGATGCGGCTGGACCTGCACCGGTACCGCCCTCGTCGCGAGCTGGTGCCCGACGTGTTCGTCCGGCTGGCGACGCGCCCCGCGGACCTGTGCGACATCAACCGGCTGCAGGCGGTCAACGGCATGCTCCCGGGCGACGAGCAGGTGATGGAGCGCAACCTCCACGGGCGGGCCGTCACCTACCTCGTCGCCGAGGACCGTCACACGGGCCGTCTCGTCGGAACGGTCACCGGCGTCGACCACCTGGCCGCGTTCGGGGATCCGGAAGGCGGCAGCAGTCTCTGGTGCCTGGCCGTGGACCGGGCGGGCGCGCCTGCGGGGACCGGGGAGGCGCTGGTCCGCGTGCTCGTCGAGCGCTACGCCGCGCGCGGTCGCGCCTACCTCGACCTCTCGGTGCTGCACGACAACGACGGGGCGATCGGCCTCTACCGCAAGCTCGGGTTCCGGCAGACGTCCGCGGTCTGCGTCAAGCGCAAGAGCCGGTTCAACGCGCCGTTGTTCGTCGGCGAGCCGCCGGAGCTCGACCAGCTGAACCCGTACGCCCGCATCCTGGCCGACGAGGCGCTCCGTCGGGGCATCCGCGTGGACGTCACCGACGCCGCCTTCGGCGAGCTGCAGCTGACCCTCGGCATGCGCAGCGTGTGCACCCGCGAGTCCCTGTCCGAGCTGACCACCGCGGTCGCCATGAGCCGGTGCGACGACAAGCGGGTCACCCGCCGCATCGTGCACCGGGCCGGGGTGCGGGTCGCCGCAGCGGCCGAGGCGCGCGACGGCGACCTGGGGCCCGCGGCGGAGCTCCTGGAACGCTGCGCGGAGGTCGTCGTCAAACCTGCCCGTGGGGAGCAGGGCAAGGGCATCACGGTGGGCGTCCGGGAGCGCGGGCACCTCGAGCAGGCGGTGGCGCTGGCGCTCCGGCACTGCCCCGACGTGCTCGTCGAGGAGTGCGTCCCCGGCGCCGACCTCCGGGTCGTGGTCATCGACCACGAGGTCGTCGCCGCGGCAGTCCGGCGCCCGGCGCAGGTGGTGGGGGACGGCGAGCGGGACGTCACGGCACTGATCCAGGCGGCCAGCCGACGGCGGGAGCGGGCGACGGGAGGGGAGTCGCGCATCCCCCTCGACGAGACCACCCGTGCCGACGTCCGCGCGGCCGGCTGGGGGATGGACGACGTCCCGCCCGCGGGACTGCGGGTCCAGGTGCGCCGCACGGCGAACCTGCACACCGGCGGGACGATCGAGGACGTGACCGACCGGTTGCACCCCCGGATCGCCGCAGCCGCCACGCGCGCCAGCCGCGCCATCGGCATCCCCGTGACCGGCCTGGACTTCCTCGTCCCCGACCTCGACGGGCCCGAGCACGTGTTCATCGAGGCCAACGAACGGCCGGGCCTGGCCAACCACGAGCCCCGGCCCACCGCGGAACGGTTCATCGACCTGCTGTTCCCGGAGACGCGCCGCTGAGGGCGGGCACGACGAGCGGGACGGCGTCCCCACGGCCGGTGACCGTGGGGACGCTTCCTGCCTGGCACCGCCGCCCCGCGACGGAGGACGGCCGGCTCCGTCAGCCCCGGGTCGCGAGGGCCAGCCGTGCGAGCGGGACGAGTGCGGCGCCCTGCACGACGGCCCCGGTGACGCTGACGGCGTTCGGGAACTCGCCGCTGGCGAGCACGAACCCGACGACGGTCACCACCGCCGGCCACCAGCCGATCGCGCCACGGGAGCGGTGCATGGCGACGGCGAGCGCCACGGTGCCCACGATGGCGCAGACGAGCAGCCACCCGACCGGGTCGATGATCGCCCCTTGCAGCCGGACGAAGGCAGCGACCCCGCCCGGCCGGACGGCGCCGTCCTCGACCATGGCGAGCGCGGCCAGCCGGAGCCCGACGAACGCGCCCCCACCGACCGCCCCCAGGGCCAGCAGCGCCGCGGACAGCGCGGAGGCGATCGGCGAGGTGCGCCGGAGGACCACCGCGGCGAGCGCGCCGACGGCCACCATCGTGGTCATCGCGAGCGCGTAGGCGAGCGTCGAGGCGACCATCGCGCCGCTGTCGGCGGCGACGGCGGTCAGGTACACCTCGGCGTCCTGGCGCGGTAGCCCGGCGCTGTTGAGCGCGTACTGCGCGGCCATGGCGACCGGCGACACCAGCGCGGCGCCGGCCAGGGCGGCCCGCCGCCATCCCCGGGCGCGGTGGGTGGGTGCGGCCGGCGCGGCGTCCCGGGTGCTGGCGCCGGTGACGACCGCCTGGTCCGGTGCGCTGAGCTCCGAGCCCATCCGGATCTCGGTCGTCGGTGCGGGGGTGCTGACGTGCTGGGTCATGGCGAACTCTCCAGGTCGTCTCGACGGCGGGGGTGCCGTGCGAGCTGCCGGAAGGCTCCGGGCCGCGACGTCCTGCCGTCATCGGACGCCGGTCCCGATCGGGTGCAGGACCGCCGTCCCTCCCACTCGGGACGCCCTCTGCTGAGAACATCCCGGCATGCACCCGCGCTCCGCGTCCGGTGATCGCCGCCGGCACCCGTGGCACCGTCTGGCCACCGCCGGCGGTGCGGCGTGCGTCGCGCTGGCGGCGGCCACCCTGGTGCTGCAGCTGCTGCCGGCTGACGGGCCGGACTACCCAGCCGGGGGTGCGCTGCGCGGGGTCCTGGCTGGGATCGCCTACGGCGCCCTCGGCGCCGTCGTCGCGGCCCGCCTGCCGCGCACGCCGGTCGGCTGGCTGATGGTCGTCGTGGGCCTGAGCAACGCCGTGTCGTCGTTCAGCGGCTCGCTGGCGCACCTGCTGCTCACCGGCACCCCCGGGGACCAGGTGGGCGCGCTGCTGTACTGGGTCGCCGGCTTCACCTGGGTGCCGGGCTACACGCTGGTGCCCTCGGTGCTCCTGCTCTTCTTGCCCACCGGATCCCTGCCGTCACCGCGCTGGCGATGGGTGGCGGGCGTGTCGGTCCTCGCCACGGTCACAGCCACCGTGGCGTGGGCGGTGACGCCCTACGACCAGCGCGACATCCCACCCCCCGTGTTCTACGGCGAGCTCGACCACCCGGTGGCCGTCGACGGCGCCTGGACCGTCGTGAGCGCCACCCTGCCCGTCGTGGTGCTCGCCGCGCTGCTCGGGATCGCCTCGCTCGTGCTGCGCCTGCGCCGGGCGTCGGGGCAGGAGCGCGACCACGTGGTCCTCGTGGCCGCCGGCGCCGTGGCGACGCTGGCGCTGCTGGTGGCGGGCTGGTTCCTGCCGGTCGCCTCGGCCGCCTTCGTCGCGGCGGCCATGGTGCCGCTCCCGGCCGCCATCACCTACGCCATGGTCCGCCGCCGGCTGTGGGACCTCGACGTCGTGGTCAACCGGGCGCTGGTCTACGGAGCGCTCTCCGTGCTGACGCTGGCCGCGTACGGCGGCCTCCTGGCAGTGCTCACCGGGCTGGCGCAGCGGGTGACGGAGGACTGGGACCTCCTCCTGTTCGTGCTCGCCGCGATGGTGGTGCAGCCGCTCAAGGACCGCGTGCAGCGGACCGTGAACCGGCTGCTGTACGGCCAGGCCGACGAGCCGCACGCGGGCGTGTCCCGGCTGGCGGAACGGCTGGCGTCCGCCAGTTCGCCGAGCGCCGTGCTCCCGACGGTGGTGGACGTGGTGGCGCGGACCCTGCGGCTCCCGTACGCCGAACTGCGCGTCGCCCACCACGGCGTGGTCGTGCACGGACGCCGCGACCCGCGGGCGGAGACGCTCACCGTGCCGCTCGTCTACTCCGGCCGCTCGGTGGGGGAGCTCGTGGTCGCCGTGCCACCCGGTGGCCTCGGTGAGCGCGGGCGCAGGTTGCTGGAGGAGCTGGCCCGCCACACCGCCGTGGCGGCGCACGCCACCGCGCTCCAGGCGGAGCTGCACCGCTCCCGCGAGCACATCGTGACCTCGCGCGAGGAGGAGCGCCGGCGGCTGCGCCAGGACCTGCACGACGACCTCGGCCCCGGCTTGGCCGCCACCGCCATGCAACTGGACGTCGCCGCCGACCTCGTGCACACCGACCCCGACCGCGCCGCCGCGGTTCTCGAGGCCGCTGCCGGATACCTGCGGGACAGCGTCTCCGGCGTCCGGCGCATCGTCGACGACCTGCGGCCGGCCGCGCTCGACGACCTCGGCCTGGTGTCGGCCGTGCAGGAGATGGCGGAACGCCTGCGCACCGCCGGGGTGGAGGTCACGGTGACGGGGGAAGGACCGCTGACCGGACTGTCGGCGGCGGCCGAGGTCGCCGCGTACCGGATCACCGCGGAGGCGCTGGCGAACGTGGCAAAGCATTCGGGGGCCCAGCACGTCGACGTGCACCTCGCGCACGAGGACGGGGTGATCACGGTGCGCGTAGCCGACGACGGGATCGGGCTGCCGCGGCAGGCGACGGCCGGGGTGGGGCTCACCTCGATGCACCAGCGGGCCACCGAGCTGGGCGGGACGTGCACCGTCACCGGTGGCAGCGGCGGCACGACGGTCGTCGCGACGCTGCCTGCGGACCACCACCCCACGGCTCCGGTCCCGGAACGGCTCGCGGAGGTCGCGACGTGACCGCGCAGCTCTCCGTCCTCGTGGCCGACGACCACCCGATGTTCCGCGCCGGCATCGCCGCGCTCGTCGACGCGCTGCCGTGGGCGCGCGTGGTGGGGCAGGCGGCCGACGGCGACGAAGCGATCGCGCTGGCCCTCACCGAGCGGCCCGACGTCGTCCTGATGGACCTGCACATGCCGGGCACCAACGGGCTCGAGGCGATCCGGACGCTGGCCAGCGAACTGCCCGCTGCGGCGTGCCTGGTGCTCACGATGGTCGAGAACGACGACACCGTCGCCGCGGCCCTCCGTGCGGGCGCGCGCGGCTACCTGCTGAAGGGGGCGAGCCGGCAGGAGATCACCCGGGCGCTCGAGGCGGTGGGGCACGGCGAGGTGATCCTCGGCGCGGCGGTCGGTCCAGCGGTGCTCACGCGGCTCATGACCCGTACCGAGCGGTTGACGCCGTTCCCGCAGCTGACCGAGCGGGAGCACGAGGTGCTCGACCTGGTCGCCCGCGGGTTGAGCAACGGGGAGATCGCCCGCCGCCTCTACCTGTCGGAGAAGACCGTGCGCAACGTCGTGTCGACGGTGTTGACGAAGCTGCCCGCGGAGTCCCGGCCCCAGGCGATCGCGATGGCTCGTGACGCCGGTCTCGGCGGTGCGGAACTCCCCTGAGAGGCGCGCGGCCCCTTCTTCCCCAGGGCTGGTCGGCCGCCGGAGCGCCTGCCCTGCCGGCCGGCACCTCCAAGTGGCGCGAGGCGGATCAGCGCGGGGCCACGCCGACGCGCGCCAGCCCGAGGGTGCGCTCCAGAACGCGGAACCGGTAGGCCGCGCTCAGGACGGCGAACCAGACCAGCAACGCCGGCAGCACGGTGAAGAACACCGGGTCCGCGGCGCCGGTGAGCCCGAAGTAGTCGCTGACGGCAGGGATGAACAGGCTGCCGGTGAAGACCGCGGCCAGCACGGCGACGAGCACGGCCGGGCGTCTGTCGCCGTCGGGCCGGGTCCACGCCGCGAACAACCGGCTCGGTGGCCGCAGGAACAGGATGAGCAGGAACGCGGCGAAGGAGACGAACGTGGAGAGGGCCGTCTGGGCGCCGATGGTCGCCGCCGCCTCGGCGAACCCGACGTCGTCCGACGAGAGCCCGGTGTAGCGCTCGAACGCGGCGAGCACCTCCTCGGGGGTGCCGGAGCGGCTCAGCCCTTCGAACAGGAACGTGTAGTGGTAGGCGTACAGCGCCACCCCGCCGGCGGCCGTGGTCACCGCCGCGGGGACGACGAACCGCCCCAGGTTCGCCAGCAGGTGCGGGTCGGGTGCGATCGGATGCGCCCACGCCGTCAGGAACAGCGTCGGCACCCCCACGGTGAGCAGGGTCAGCCCGACGTTGGCCGGTGAGTACGGGAAGCCCAGCCCCAGCATGGTGACGGCGAGGATCACCAGACCCTGGGTGCTGACCCGGGCCAGGAACACCTGCATCGAGGTGCCGATGCCGTTGATGATCCGGCGCCCCTCATGCTGTGCGGGCCGCAGCGCCGCGAGCGAGTCGTCGGTCAGCACGATGTCGGCGACGTCGCGCGCGACGGCGCTGCCGCTCTTCATCGCCACCCCGACGTGGGCCCGCTTGAGGGCGCGGGCGTCGTTGACGCCGTCCCCGATCATGGCGACGTAACGTCCCTGCCGGCGCAGCGACTCGACGAGCCGCTCCTTCTGCTCCGGGGCGATGCGGCCGAAGACCGCCGCCCGCCGGACGACCCGGTCCAGCTCGGGGTCGGACAGACCGTCGAGCTCGGCACCGGCCACCGGGACCCCGGCGTCCAGGCCGGCCTGCCGGGCCAAGGCCGCCACCGTGCGCGGGTCGTCGCCGGAGACGACCTTGAGGTCGATGCCGTCCCGCGCGAACCCCGCGATGGTCTCCGGCACGTCGGGGCGCAGCTCGTCGGCGAGGGAGACGACGGCGACCGGCTCGAGAGCGTGGAGCTGCGGTCGCCCGGCGGGGTCTCGGACAGGGGTGTCCGCGGCGGCGCGGGCGACGACGAGGACCCGGAGCCCCTGCGCGGTCAGGTCGCCCACGGTGTCGGTCAGCGAGGGACCGGAGAGGTGCGGACCCAGCCGGTCGGGCGCGCCCAGCACGTAGAGCCCCTCATCGGTGCGCAGCGCGCTCCACCGCAGGGCCGACGAGAAGGGGATCTCGTCGCGCACCGCCCACCTCTCGCCGGGCAGGGCGCCGGCCAGCGCCGTGGTGGTGAGGTTGGGCGCCGACGTGCTGCGGGCCATGGAGCCGACCAGCAGGCCGGCCGCCTCGGACGTCATCCCGCCGACCGGCTGCACCGCCGCGAGGCCGAGCCGACCGGTCGTCAACGTGCCGGTCTTGTCCGTGCAGACGACGTCGACGTTGCTGACCGACTCCACGGCGTTCACCTGCTGCACGAGGGCGCCGCGGCCGCTGCTCCTGGCCGCGCCCACGGTGTAGGCGACGGTCACGAGGAAGAACAAGCCGTAGGGGACCAGCCCCGAGAGCACCGCGGTGGTCTGCACGACCCGGACCAGGGAGAACCCTTCGAGCGCCGCCTGGAACAGGATCGTCACGCTCATCAGCGCGACGAGGAGCATCACCAGCCGGACGACGAAGTCGATGCGGTCCTGCAGGGGCGTCCGGTCGGTGCTGGACCGCCGTGCGTCCGCGGTCAGCCGGCTGGCGTAGCTGGCCGCGCCGACGTCCCGCGCCAGCTGGTACCCCTCGCCGCCGACGCAGAAGCTCCCCGACAGGAGGTCGTCACCCGGAACCTTGTGCAGCGGTTCGGACTCCCCGGTCAGCAGCGACTCGTCGACGTCGACCCGGCCGCCGTCGAGCACCGGCCCGTCGACGACGAGCTGGTCGCCGGGGCGCACGTGGACGGCGTCACCGCGGACGACGTCCTCCGGGGCCACCTCGACGTCCCGCCCGTCGCGCACGACGGTGACCCGGCTGCGGTCGAGCAGTTGCAGCCGGTCGAGCTTGCGCCGGGCGCGGATCTCCTGCACGGCGCTGATCGCGGCGTTGAGCAGGCCGAGGCCGACGCTGGTGAAGGCGTCGCTGTAGCGGCCCAGCGCGAGCAGCGCGGCGCCGATGACGAACAGGATGATGTTGAAGAAGGAGAAGACGTTCGTGCGGATGATCCGGGCGTAGCCGCGGGACGAGGCGCTCACGGCGACGTTGCCCTCGCCCCGCCGCCGTCGGGCCTCGGCCTCCCGCTGGGTCAGGCCCAGGGAGACGTCGTCGCCCAGCGCGGAGCCCGACTCCTGCACAGCCATGCGGCTCGACCTCCGTCATCCGGCCCGACCGGCCGCGCTCCTCCCGAGTCTGCCGGGCGCGGTCATGGGCCGCCTGCCCGAGGCCGGTCCCGAGCCGGGCCGGCGCCGCCGGCGCTCGCTCAGACCTCGACGGCGGTGCCGCAGACGCCGCACACCTCGAGCTCCCGGCGCTTCCACCGGGCGACGGGCACGAAGAACAGCGAGAACTGCCGGTACTGCCGGATGCGCGACCACTGCGTCGTGTTGTGGCAGTTCGGGCAGGTGCGGGTCGCGCCAGCGCCGAGGTGCTTGCGCTTGGTGCCGAACCCGAAGAGCAGGAACATCACGTCAGCCTAGGGAGCGGGCGGGTCACCCGCCTGAGGAGCTCCGCCCGTCCGCCGCGCGCTGCCGCCCGATCCGGTCCAGCGGCGACTTCCCGCGGGGCTCCGCCGGGGGAACGCCCTGCGGCCGCACGTCGTCGGGACGGCGGCCTCGGCGTCGAGCGACCCCGGCGGCGCTGTCACTCGCCGGGGTACGGCGGGGTGGAGTCGGCGACGACGGCGCCGCGGGCGCCCACGGGCCGCTCCGGCCCGACGGTCGAGTCGTGCACCGTCTGCCGCTCGGCCTCCGCGTTCACCGCGGCCCCGAAGAAGATCAGCAGGACCGTCGTCCACAGCCAGAACATGCTGATCGCCACGCCCGCGAGCGAGCCGTAGGTGGACTGGTAGCTGCCCAGCCCCTGGACGTAGGAGAAGAACCCGAAGGTCACCGCCAGCCAGACGACCGTCGCCAGGACCGATCCCGGCGTCAGCCACCGCAACCGGGCGCGCGCCCGGGCGGGGCCGAAGCGGTAGAGGACGGCGAGGGCGACCGCCATGAGCGCGGCCAGCGCCACCCAGGAACCCACTCGCACGGCGAGCCGCAGCTCACCCGGCGACCCGGCGAGCCCGGACCCTGCCATCCCCCCGACGGTGAAGAGGACGGCGAGGAGGACCGCACCCCCCAGCACGAAGACCAGGGCCAGCCCCACTCGGCGCGGGAAGCTCCGCGTCTCCGGTTCGTGGTAGGCCAGGCACAACCCGTCGATGAGGTAGGTCATCGCGGTCGTCGCCGTCCACAGCGCCACGACGAGGCCCGTGAGCCCGCGGAAGGTGAGCACCTGGGCCGAGGCCGCGGTGATCGTCGTCAGCTGGTCGGTGACGATCGACTCGAGCTCGGTGGGGAGCACGTTCGCCATCCCGGAGAGCTGCCGGCGCGCCGTCTCGGGCGTGTTCACGACGCCGTAGATCGACAGCGCCGTCACCAGCACCGGGGCGATCGACAGGACGGCGAAGAACGCGACCCCGGCGCTCTGCACCATCAGGCGGTCGCTGAGCACCTGGCGGCCGACCCGCCGGAGCACCCGCCACCACCCGGCGGGCGGGATCGTGTGCGGGGAGCGCGCGTCGTGCCCGTGCCCCCGGTCGCCCCCGCGGCGGGAAGAAGGTTCACCCCGGACGACGGCCATGGCACATCCCACATCCGGCAGCGCGCGGCCGCAACGGTTCCGCCTCCACGGGGGCCGCCGACCGGGTTGTGGCCGGAGGCCGGAGCCACCAGGGTGGGGCCCCTCCACCGGACCACCCGGCGCGACCGGTCCTCGCACCGACCGCACGGACGGAGGCACCGTGTCCCCTGACGTCATCGGACTCAGCCTGCTGGTGCTGGGGGTCCTGCTCCTGGTGGCCAAGCTCATCCGGATCCGGTCCCGGATCGCCCAGAAGCTCTTCCTCCCCAGCTCCATCATCGGCGGCTTCCTGGCCCTGCTCATCGGTCCCGAGGTGATCGGCGCGGTCGCCGAGGCGATCGGCGGCGAGGATGCCCCGCTGACCGGCGGCCTGTGGCCGGCGGAGTTCCTCGACGTCTGGGCGTCCCTTCCCGGCCTGCTCATCTCGGTGGTCTTCGCCACGCTCTTCCTCGGCGAGCGGATCCCCAAGGTGAAGGAGGCCGCCGAGCTCGCCGGGCCGCAACTGGCCCTCGGCGTCACCATGGCCTCCGGCCAGTACGTGATCGGGCTGCTGCTCGCCGTCCTGCTGCTCGTGCCCTTCCTCGGCCAGGACCCGATGGTCGGTGCGCTGATCGAGGTGGGGTTCGAGGGCGGACACGGGACGGCGGCGGGTCTGGGCACGACGTTCGCCGATCTCGGCTTCCCGGAGGGGCAGGACCTCGCCCTGGGCCTGGCCACGGTGGGCGTCGTCTCCGGCGTCGTCGTCGGCATCGCGCTGATCAACTGGGGGGTGCACACCGGCCGCGCCCAGGTGCTCGAGGACGACGCGAAGACCTCGCTGGCCGAGCAGCGCGGGCTCTACGAGAAGGAGGAGCAGAAGCCGGCGGCGATGCTCACGGTGCGCACCGCGTCGGTCGAGCCGCTGGCCATCCACTTCGCGGTCGTGGCCGTGGCGATCCTGCTCGGCCTGGCCCTGCTCGAGGGGCTGCAGGCCCTCGAGGCGGCGCTGTGGGCGGACACCGTGGAGCTCTTCGAGTTCGTGCCGCTGTTCCCGCTGGCGATGATCGGCGGGGTCGTGGTGCAGAAGGTGGTCGACCGGTTCGACCGCACCGGCATCGTCGACCGGCAGATGATGCTGCGCATCCAGGGCATCGCGCTGGACCTGCTCATCATCAGCGCCCTGGCCACGCTGTCCATCCAGGCGATCGCGGACAACTGGGTGACGTTCCTCCTCCTCGCGGTCGCCGGCCTCGCGTGGAACGTCGGTGTCTTCGTGTTCCTGGCGCGCCGGATGATCCCCCGCTTCTGGTTCGAGCGCGGTATCGGCGACCTGGGGCAGTCCCTCGGGGTCACGGCCACCGGGCTGATCCTGATCCGGGTCGCCGACCCCAACGCCGCCACCCCGGCCATGGAGGCGTTCGGCTACAAGCAGCTGGCCTTCGAGCCGTTCTTCGGCGGCGGGCTGGTCACCGCGGCGTCACTGCCCCTGATCGCGCAGTTCGGGCCGGTGCCGCTGCTGGTCGTCATGGCCGTCCTCCTAGCCGTGTCTCTGGGGGTCGGCATCCTCTGGTTCGGTCGGCGGACCCCGGCCGAGGAGGAGGCGCGGGCCCCGGACGGCTGATCCGGCACGTCCGCGGCCGCAAGGGTCCGGGCGCGCGAGGTCTTGCCCCCCGGGCGCCGACGGCGCAGCCTCAGGTCATGACGCAGGGCGGCACCACCATGGGCACCGTCGTCCGGTGGGACGGCGAGGAGCACGGCGCGGTGATCGAGGCACCCGACCTGCCCGGTGGCTGCTGGGCCGACGCAGCCGCGGTGGAGGGCAGCAGCACCGGTCCGGGGGAGCTGCGGGCGGGTCAGGTCGTCGAGGTGGAGTGGACCCGCCCCGGCGCCCACGACCTCCCGTTCCGCGCCCTGCGGGTGGTCCCGCGGCACGACCTGCAGGCCACCGTCGGGGGCTGACCCGAGGGGTAGGGGCGGCGACGTCCCGGACCCCGGCGCCACGCGGGGTCTACTGTGGGGGCCGTACCGGCCGCGGGCCAGCATCCCCTCGCCTGGCGAGGAAGCCCGCTGGTGCGACCGGTGCTCCCGTCATCGCCTGACGGCTGACGGTCCCACCGTGCCCCGGGGGCGTGCGGCGCGAGACGCCGATCTCCCACCGCCGCGGAGCGGGCCGGATCGCGGAGCCCTCCGCGGGACGCAGTCCCGCGACCTCCGCCGTCCGGCCGGAGGGGCCGAGTGCGCGTCCTGCCCGGCAACCCTGCCGGGCAGTGCAGAGGAGGAGTCTGTGGCTCGACCAGCACGGCGCTCGACGGGCGCCCGGCGCGGCGCCCCGCGCACCCAGCGGCGCGTCCGCGAGGGCGACGTCATCGCGGTGCTCGCCCGCGCCGTCCGCGACGTCGAGGCGGCGGTCAAGCGCGACCGCGTGACGCCCTCGGTGCGCGCGGAGTTCCAGGCCATCGCGCTGGTGCTGCGCGAGGAGCGCGCCCGCGTGCAGGCCGACCAGAGCACAGGTGAGGGCCGCCGGGGCGAGCAGCTCAAGCGGCTCGACGGCATCGCGACGATCCTGGCCACCACCGCCGTCCGCAACTCCGGCCTGCTGGCGCTGCTCTCCGACGACGCCGTCGCCTCCGAGGCCGCCCGGTCGCACCGGCGCGAGCTGCTCGCCGCCGCCGGCATCGAGGCGCCCGTGGAGGAGGCCCCGCAGCCGGTGGAGGCCGCTCCCGTGCTCGCGGCTCCCGAGCGCCAGGTCGTGCCGCAGTCGGTCATCTCGCGGCAGCTGGCGAACCCCTTCCTGGCCCCCGACTTCGACGCCGCGCGGGCGAGCGCCGTCCGACCGCGCCGGCTGGCCGGCTGGGAGCTGCTCGAGCCGCTGTTCAACTCCTTCGAGCGCGCCGGCGGCGGCGCCCCCGCGTGCATGCCCCTGCCCTTCCCGAGCTCCCAGTTCACCCCGGCGGGGCTGGAGCTCATGCCGCACCAGGGGCAGCTGGTCGCAGCCGCGGCGGGCGGTCACCGCACCTTCCTGCTCGCCGACGAGCCGGGCCTGGGCAAGACGGCCCAGTCGCTGCTCGCGGCCGAGGCGGCGCAGGCGTTCCCGCTGCTGGTCGTCGTCCCCAACGTCGTGAAGACCAACTGGGCGCGCGAGGCCGCCCGCTGGGTGCCGCAGCGCCGCGCCACCGTGATCCAGGGCAACGGCGAGAACGTCGACGGCTTCGCCGACATCGTGATCGTCAACTACGAGGTGCTGGACCGGCACGTGGGCTGGCTCGGCGACTTCGGGTTCGGCGGGATGGTGGTCGACGAGGCGCACTTCATCAAGAACAAGAGCTCCCAGCGCTCCCAGCACGTGCTCGAGCTCTCCCAGCGCCTGCGGCTGCGCAGCGCCCGGCCGCTGCTCATGGCGCTCACCGGCACGCCGCTGATCAACGACATCGACGACTTCCGGGCCATCTGGCAGTTCCTCGGCTGGATCGACGACGAGAAGCCGCTCGGCGAGCTCATGGAGTGCCTGGAGGGCACCGGCCTGACGCCGGCCGACCCGGGCTTCTACCCGGCGGCCCGCCAGTGCGTCATCGACCGGGGCATCGTCCGCCGGCGCAAGGTCGACGTCGCCGCCGACATCCCCGCCCGCCGCATCGCCGACCTCCCCGTCGAGCTCGACGACAAGGCCGGGCGCTCGATCCGCGCGGCCGAGCGGGAGCTCGCCCGCCGTCTCGTCAAGCGCTACGACAGCGCCCTGGCGGCGCGGGAGTCGGCCACCGAGGTCGTCGGCATCGACCACGCGCTCGTGCGCAAGGTCGCCGGCTGGGAGCTCAAGGACTCGACCTCGACGACCGGTGGTGACAACGTCTTCACGATGATGCGCCGGATCGGGCAGGCCAAGGCCGGGCTCGCCGCCGACTACGCGGCCCAGCTGGCCCGCAGCGCCGGAAAGGTCGTGTTCTTCGCCAAGCACATCGACGTCATGGACGTGGCCGAGGAGACCTTCGACGGCATGGGACTGCGCTACTCCTCGATCCGCGGGGACCAGACGCCCTCGGTGCGGCAGCGGAACATCGACGCCTTCGTCAACGACCCGGACGTCGCCGTCGCGGTCTGCTCGCTGACCTCCGCCGGGGTCGGGATCAACCTGCAGGTCGCCTCCAACCTCGTCCTCGCCGAGCTCTCCTGGACCGACGCCGAGCAGACGCAGGCGATCGACCGCAGCCACCGGATCGGGCAGACGGAGCCGGTGACCGCGTGGCGGATCATCGCCGCGCAGACCCTCGACGCCCGCATCGCCGAGCTCATCGACAGCAAGGCCGGCCTCGCCGCCCGGGCGCTGGACGGCTCGGACGAGGAGATGCAGGGCTCGGCCGACGTCCAGCTCGAGGCGCTCGTCGCGCTGCTCACCGCCGCACTGGAGGACCGATGACCGCCGAACCGCTCCTGACCGAGGCGACGCGCGTCGCCGAGCTCCTGCTCGAGGTGCAGACCCGCGTCAACCGGCGGATCGACGGCGAGCTCGCGGAGCTGCTGCCCGTCGTGCAGCGGCAACTCGGCGTCGCGCCCGGCGGTGCGGCCGACCTCTCCGACCTGGTCAACACCCGGATCACCGGCTCCAGCGTCGTCGTCACCCCGGCCGCGGTCGCCGCCGTCGTGCCGGTGCCGGCGGACTCCGCCGTGACCACGCGCGCCGCGCGGCGTGCGGTGACCGGGATCCTCACCGGCGCCGACGAGCGCCTCGCGGTCATCGCCGGGCCCTGCTCGATCCACGACCCGGAGGCCGCGCTCGACTACGCCGCCTTCGTCGCCCGGATGCGCGAGCGGCACGGCGCGGACCTCGAGATCCTCATGCGCACCTACACCGAGAAGCCGCGCACCGAGGTCGACTGGAAGGGCTTCGCCTACGACCCGTTCCTCGACGCGTCGAGCCGGATCAGCGTGGGGCTGGTCGCCACCCGGATGCTGATGTGCCGCATCACCGCGGCAGGGGTGCCGGTCGCCGCGGAGCCGCTGAACGCGCTGACCCCGCAGTACGTCAACGGGCTGGTCACCTACAACGGGGTCGGCGCGCGGAACGTCACCGACCAGACCGCCCGGGAGCGGGTCTCGGGGTTCTCCTCGGTCGTCGGCTTCAAGAACTCGCCCGAGGGCAGCGTCGAGTCCGCGATCCAGGCGGTGATGACCGCGCGGGCGCCGCACCAGTTCCTCGGGGTCGACGCCCACGGCGTCTCCGCGCAGCTGTCGACGACGGGCAACCACACCGGTCACGTCATCCTGCGCGGCGCCAAGGACGGCCCGAACTACTCGGCCGCCCACATCGCCGACACCCGGCGCCGGCTGGCCGCACGCGGGCTGCCGGAGGTGATCGTCGTCGACGCCTCGCACGGCAACAGCCAGAAGAACCACCTCCGGCAGATCGACGTCGTCCGCGACCTCGCCGGGCAGATCGCCGGCGGGGAGCAGGCCATCCGGGGCGTGATGGTGGAGAGCAACCTGGTCGCCGGACGGCAGGACCTCGACCAGGCGCGGCCCGGCGACCTGGAGTACGGCAAGAGCGTCACCGACGCCTGCGTCGACCTCCCGACGACCGAGGAGCTCCTCGCCGAGCTCGCCGCGGCGGCGCGCGCCCGGCGCGGCTGAGCACCCTCGCCCGTGGGGCGGTGCGGTGCGGCCAGTACGGTCGGCCGTCCGTCCGACCAGGCAGGAGGCCCGATGTCCGGTGACCCGGAGATGCTGCTCGTGGTGAACCGGGCGGCGGGCACCGCCCAGGACGACCGGGTGGAGGCCGCGGTCGCCGGGCTGCGGAAAGGTGGCGACGTCTCCGTCGCCGCCACCGCCGACGCCGCTGACCTCGACGAGGCGCTGGCCGCCCACCCCGGCTCCCGTGTCGTGGTGCTGGGCGGTGACGGCTCGGTGCACGCGGTGGTCGCCGCCCTCGACCGGGCCGGGCGGCTCTCGGCCGACGAGCCGGTCGGCATCATCGCGTGCGGCACGGGCAACGACCTGGCCCGCACCCTCGGGCTGCCGCTGGACCCGGCCGACGGCGCCGCGGCCGTGCTGGCCGGCGTGCCGCGCCCGCTGGACCTGCTGCGCGACGACGCCGGGGCCGTCGTGGTCAACGCCGTCCACGCCGGGGTGGGTGCGGAGGCAGCCGCGGAGGCGCACCGGCTGAAGCAGCGGCTGGGTGCGGTGGCCTACCCGGTGGGCGCGGCGATCGCGGGGCTGGGGGACACCGGCTGGCCGCTGCGGGTGGAGGTCGACGGGCGCGTCGCCGTCCACGAGGCCGAGGCGTGGGCCGCCGACGGCGAGCAGCCCGTGCTCATGGTCGGGGTGTGCAACGGCGCGACGATCGGCGGCGGCACAGCGCTCGCCCCGGACGCGCGGCCCGACGACGGCCTGGCCGACGTGGTGGTCTGCGCGGCGACCGGACCGGTCGCCCGCGCGGCCTACGCGGCGGCGCTCACCGCGGGCCGGCACCTCGACCGGCCCGACGTGCTGCTGCTGCGCGGCCGCGAGGTGCGGATCTCCGGCGGGCCGGTGCCCGTCGACGCCGACGGTGAGCTCGGCGAGCTGCGGCAGACCGGTGGCTGGCGGCTCGCGCACCACGCCTGGTCGGTGCTGGTGCCCCGGTAGCGGCTCAGGCGCGGCGCTCCAGCCGGCGGCGGACGACGGCGGCCTGCTCCGGCGAGCCGATCAGCGCGCCGATCTCCGCCTGCTCGGCGGCCAGCCCCTCGGCGAGCGGCACCCGGCCGGCGAGGTCGACCAGCCGCTTCACCGCCCGCGTCGCGCTGCGGCTGTGCCCGGCGATCTCGGCCGCCAGCTCCAGCGCGGCGGCGAGCGGGTCGGCGGCCTCGCGGGTGGCCAGCCCCAGCCGCACCGCCTCGGTGCCCGACACCTTCCGCCCGGTCAACGCGAGCTCCTTGGCGACGTCGCGGCCGACCAGCTCGGGCAGCAGCTGGGTGCCGCACATGTCGGGCACGATGCCCCACAGGATCTCCATCAGCGACAGCTGCGCGTCCGGCGCGACCAGCCGGATGTCGGCACCGAGCGCGATCTGCAGGCCACCGCCGAAGGCCACGCCGTGCACCGCCGCGATCACCGGCGCGGGCACCAGCGACCAGACGTGCACCACCTGCTGGGCCAGCGCGCCGGCCGCGCCCAGCGGCTCCGGGGCGGTCGCCTCGCGCTCTCGGGTCCGCTCCTGCCCGCGTTCGGCCATGTCCGCAAAGGAGCCGAAGTCCAGGCCGGCGCAGAAGGCCCGGCCGGCCCCGGTGAGCACCACCGCGCCGACGTCCTCCCGGGCCATCAGCTCCTTCCCGGTGGCCAGTATCGCGGCGAACATCGCCTGGTCCAGCGCGTTGAGCTTCTCCGGTCGGTCCAGCCGGACGGTCGCCACGCCGTCGGTCACCGTGAGCGCCACCCGGCGCGAGACGTCGTCAGCCACCTCCGCTGTCTACGGGCGGCCCGTCCCGCCTGTCAACGCCGGGTGCCGGCGCGCGGGGCTACCGTCCGTGCATGCCCGCCGCCGCCGCCCGCACCGCTGCCCGCCTGCTGCTCGGCGCGGTCATGGTCGGTGCCGGCGTGCTGCACCTGACCACGCAGCGGGAGGAGTTCCGGGCCCAGGTACCGGCCTGGTTCCCCGTCGACGAGGAGTTGACCGTCCTGGCCTCGGGCGTCGTCGAGATCGCGCTGGGGGCCTCGTTCATCGCGCTCCCGCGGAAGCGGCGGCTCGTCGGCGGGCTGCTGGCGGCGTTCTTCGTGGTGATCTTCCCCGGCAACGTCGCGCAGTACGTCGAGGGCACCGACGCCTTCGGCCTGGACACCGACCGCAAGCGGTTGGTCCGGCTGTTCTTCCAGCCGCTGCTCGTGCTGTGGGCGCTGTACGGCGGCGGCTGGGTGCGGCGCCGCCGGCACGACTGACGCCCGCCCGTCACCGCGCGTCGAGCAGCACCCCGGACAGGAGGCGGCTCAGCTCCTCGTGCGCGTCCAGCGGCAGCACCGCCGACACGTGCTGGTCGGGCCGGACCAGGACCATGCACCCCCGCTCGCGGTCGACGCCGCGCAGGTCGAAGACGTCGTCGCTCTTCGGGTCGGGGGCGAACGCCTTCTCGTGGTCGACCAGCCCGAACCGGCCCTTGCGCGGCAGCAGCGCGGGAGGGAGCGACTCGACGGCCAGGTCCCGGTGCCCCTGCTGGAAGACGCCGCGGATGTCGATCACCGAGTCGGGGGCGGCGCCCGCAGGGGTGTACCGGGCCACCGGCGATCCCGCCGACCGGAGGTGCTCCAGCAGCACGCGGGCGCGCGAGGCGGGGGAGGTCGGCTCCGCGGCATCGGCGAAGACGTACAGCCGCCAGGCACCGTCCGCGCGCGCGACGTGCCCCAGCTGCACGGGCTTGGCGTCGGCGACCCGCACCACGGGGGCGGAGTGGAACCGCATCCCCACCGGGTAGCCCTCGGCCAGCGCCTGGTGCTCGCCCTCCCCGGTGATCAACGACGGCGCGTACCGCGTGGCGACACCGGCGGTGAACCGGCCCTGCCGCACGAAGTAGCGCTGGAACTCCTCGGGGTCCACGCCCTCGTCGCTGCCGCCCTCCTCCCTCGGCGGCGCGCTGAACATGCGGGCGAACTCGCGGTCGAAGTCGATGAGCTCCTGGGCGACCGCCTGCCGCTCCTCGGAGTAGGTGCGCAGCAGCTCGGGCCGGGCGGTGCCCCGCAGCACCGCGGCCAGCTTCCACCCGAGGTTCCAGGCGTCGGCCATCGAGACGTTCATGCCCTGGCCGGCCTTGGCGCTGTGCGTGTGGCAGGCGTCGCCGGCGATGAAGACCCGCGGCAGCCGGGTGGACTCCTCCTCGGCGGGGACGTCGTCGAACCGGTCGCAGAGCCGCTGGCCGATGTCGTAGACCGACCACCAGCCGACGTCCTTCACGTCGATCGAGTACGGGTGCAGGATCCGGTTGGCGACGGCGGCCAGCTTCTCGGGCGTGACGGTGCGCCGGTCGTGCAGGTCCCGGTCGGCGACGGCGTCGAGCTCGATGTAGAGCCGGACGAGGTAGCCGCCCTCGCGCGGGATGACCAGCAGGTTGCCCTGGTTGGCCGAGTGGACGGCGGCCTTCAGCCGGATGTCGGGGAAGTCGGTGACCGCCAGGACGTCCATGACGCCCCACGACGAGTTCATCGGATCGCCGACGAGCTCCCGGCCGATCGCCGTCCGGACGCTGCTGCGCGCGCCGTCGCAGCCGACGACGTACCGCGCGCGGATCGTCGACGTCTCGCCGGTCTCCCGGCCGCCGGTCACGTGCCGCAGGGTGACCGTCGCGCCGTCGGCGTCGACCTGCACGTCACTGGCGTGCAACCCGTAGAACGGCTGCAGCCGGCCCGCCGACCGTGCCATGTGCTCGCGCAGCCAGGCCAGCATCCGCGCCTGGTTCACGATCACGTGCGGGAACTCCGACAGGCCGTCCTCGACGTCCTGGACCCGGCCGGTGCGCGTGATGCGGGTGCGGTCGGCCGGGTCGGGGCGCCAGAAGGCGACCTCGTTGACCCAGTAGGCCTCCGCGACCAGCCGGTCGGCGAGGCCGAAGGCCTCGAACATCTCGACGGTGCGGCAGGCGACGCCGTCGGCCTGGCCGACCTGCAGCGGCCCGTCCCGCCGGTCGACGACGACGGTGCGGATCTCGGGGAAGGCGGCCAGTTGCGCGGCGAGCACGAGACCGGCCGGGCCGCAGCCGACGATGACGACGTCCGCCTCGTCGGGCAGCCCCTCCGGCCGGGTCGCGACCGACGGGTGCGGCTCCTCGACCAGCGGATCGCCGGGCCGGTAACCATCCAGGTAGAACTGCACTGCTCGACCCCCTCGTCGTGGTGCGCCGCACCGACCGTGCCCGACGTTCCGCAGAGGGGGATAGCGTTTTCTGCTGTGAGGAACAGGCCGGCGTACGCCATCGGCTCGGTGGACTCCGCCCTGCTGCTGGCCACGCTGCTCCAGCAGGAAGGTGCGCTCCGGGTGACCGACGTCGCGGCGCGCCTGGGCGTCTCGGTGTCCACGGCGCACCGGCTGCTGGGGATGCTCGTCTACCGCGACTTCGCCGAGCAGTTGCCCGACCGCCGGTACGCGCCCGGGCCGGTCCTGCGCCCCGACGGGGTGCCGCAGGCGCCGGTCGCCGCCTTGCGGGAGGCCGCCCTGCCGCACCTGAGGCGGCTGGTCGACGCGGTGGGGGAGACCGCCAACGTCGTGCTGCTGGCCGGGGCCGACGTGCGGTTCGTCGCGACGGTGGAGAGCCGCCAGGTGCTGCGCGTGGGCGACCGCACCGGCCGCATGCTGCCCGCCCACCTCGCCTCCGGCGGCAAGGCCGTGCTGGCCACGATGGACGCCGCCCGGCGTGCTGCCGTCCTCGGGCCGCTGGACCCCGACGTGGCCGCACGGCTGGACCGCGAACTGCGCACCGTGGGGCGCCGGGGCTACGCCGTCAACGACCAGGCCACCGAGGCAGGGCTGACGGCGGTCGGGGTCGCCGTCCCGGCGGCGGGTGGCTTCGAGGGGGCGGCGCTCTCCCTCGCCGCGCCCTCGGCGCGGTACTCGGCGGACCTGCTGCCCGGTTGGGTCGCCCACCTCGCGGACGCCGCGGCCGCGGTCGCCCGGGACCTCGCCGGCCGCCCGGTCGCGTGAGGCGGTGATCACGTACCCGCCGGTATCCGGTGGGACCGGCGGGCAGGCACTAGGTTCGGGGGCGACCGGGTCGTCGGCACAGGGGAGTGGGACGTGGGCAGGTCGGTGCTCGTGACCGGCGGGAACCGGGGGATCGGGCTCGCCATCGCCCGCGCCTTCGCCGAGCAGGGGGATTCCGTCGCCGTCACCCACCGCGGGAGCGGCGCACCCGACGGGCTGTTCGGCGTGCGCTGCGATGTCACCAGCAGCGAGGACGTCGACCGCGCGTTCGGCGAGGTCGAGGAGCACCAGGGGCCGGTCGAGGTGCTGGTGAGCAACGCCGGCATCACCCGCGACGGCCTGCTCATGCGGATGAAGGAAGCGGACTTCACCGACGTCGTCGACGCCAACCTGACCGCCGCGTACCGGGTCTCCAAGCGCGCGGCCGCCAAGATGGTGCGCGCCCGTTCGGGGCGGATGGTCTTCGTCTCCTCGGTCGTCGGGCTGCTCGGCTCGGCCGGCCAGACCAACTACGCGGCGAGCAAGGCCGGGCTCGTCGGCCTGGCCCGATCGATCGCCCGCGAGCTCGGCAGCCGCGGCATCACGGCCAACGTCGTCGCGCCCGGCTTCGTCACCACCGACATGACCGCGGAGCTGCCGGAGGCCCGGCAGAAGGAGATCCTCGGGCAGGTGCCGCTGGGCCGGTACGCCGACGCCGACGAGATCGCCGGCGTCGTGCGGTTCCTGGCCTCGGACGCGGCGGCCTACATCACCGGGGCGGTCGTCCCGGTCGACGGCGGACTGGGAATGGGGCACTGATGAGCGGCATCCTCGAGGGCAAGAAGATCCTGATCACCGGGGTCCTCACCGAGGCGTCGATCGCCTTCGCCACCGCCCGGATCGCGCAGGAGCAGGGCGCCACCGTCGTGCTCTCCAACTTCGGGCGGGCGCTCTCGCTGTGCCAGCGGATCGCCAAGCGGCTGCCGCAGGAGGCCGCCGTCGTCGAGCTCGACGTCACGGACGACGAGCACCTGTCGACGCTGGCCGACCGGCTGCGCGAGCAGGGCTTCGAGACCCTGGACGGCGTGGTGCACTCCATCGGCTTCGCGCCGCAGGAGGCGATGGGGGAGGGCTTCCCGGAGGTCGCCTGGGAGCACGCCGCCACCGCGTTCCAGGTCTCGTCCTGGTCCTACGCCTCGCTCACCCAGGCCTGCCGGCCGCTGCTGGCCAACCCGTCGTCGGTCGTCGGGCTGACCTTCGACGCCTCCGTCGCCTGGCCGGTGTACGGCTGGATGGGCGCGGCCAAGGCGGCGCTGGAGTCGGTCAGCCGCTACGTGGCCCGCGAGCTCGGCCCCGAGGGCGTGCGGTCCAACATCGTCGCCGCCGGGCCGCTGCGCAGCATGGCCATGAAGTCGATCCCGGGCAGCAAGCAGTTCGAGGAGGCGTGGGAGGGGCGCGCGCCGCTGGGCTGGTCGGTCACCGACACGGAGCCCGCTGGCAAGGCGGTCGTCGCCCTGCTCTCCGACTGGTTCCCTGCCACCACGGGCGAGATCGTCCACGTCGACGGGGGCTTCCACGCCGTCGGCGTGTGAGTGCATCCGCCGACGCCCCGCAAGAGGAAAGAACCCACGTGCCCCGCGCCAACGTCGACATCACCCCTGCCGGTCAGCGTCCCGACGAGGACCCCTCGCTGGCCGTCCGCAACAACGGCGGCGTCCCGCCGTCGGCGGAGCCCGCCCCGCCCGGGCGGCGGGAGGCGCTGCTCCTGCTCTCCTTCGGCGGCCCCGAGGGCCACGACGACGTCATGCCGTTCCTGGAGAACGTCACCCGTGGGCGCGGCATCCCGCGCGAGCGGTTGGCGGAGGTCGCCGAGCACTACCACCACTTCGGCGGCGTCAGCCCGATCAACGACCAGAACAAGGCCCTGCTCGCGGCGCTGGAGGCCGAGCTCCGGGCGGCCGGGATCGACCTGCCGCTCTACTGGGGCAACCGCAACTGGGCGCCGTACGTCGAGGACGTCTGGCAGCAGATGACCGACGACGGCATCCAGCACGCCTACGTGCTCGCCACCTCGGCCTACGCCTCCTTCTCCGGGTGCCGGCAGTACCACGAGGACATCGCCCGCGCCCGGGCCGCGCTCACCGGGGACGCCGCGGCACCGGGTGGGCCGACCGCGGAGAAGCTGCCGCACTACTTCGACGCCGACGGCTTCGTGCGCGCCAACGCCGACGCCCTCACCGCGGCGCTGGCGGAGCTGCCCGAGGAGGTGCGCAACTCCGCGCGCCTGGTGGCGACCGCGCACAGCATCCCCGACTCGATGGCCGCCGTCGCCGGGCCGGAGGGGCACGCCTACGAGGCCGAGCTCCAGGCCGCCGCCCAGCAGGTCGTGGACCTCGCCGCTCCCGGCCGCCCGTTCGACCTGGTGTGGCAGAGCCGCAGCGGCCCGCCGTCGGTGCCGTGGCTGGAGCCCGACGTCAACGACCACCTGACCGCCCTGGCGCAGGCCGGGGAGAAGGCCGTCGTCCTCTTCCCGGTCGGCTTCGTCAGCGACCACCTCGAGGTGATCTGGGACCTCGACAACGAGGCCGAGGAGACCGCCGAGGAGCTCGGCCTCGCCTTCGCCCGGGCCGCCACCGCCGGCACCCACCCGGCGTTCGTGACGGCGCTGCGGGAGCTGCTCGAGGAGCGCCGGGCAGGCGGGGAGCCCCGCCTGGGCACCAACTGCCCGGCCTCCTGTTGCTACGTCCAACGTCGGCCTACCGGCCTCCACGGCGGCCAGGAGCCGTCCCCGGCCTGATCGGAGCCGCTGCTTCGTGCCTGCGCGGGACCCTCCGGGCCCCACTCGGCGCGGGTCGCCCGGCGGCGACGGATCCCGCCGCCGTCACCTCGGGATGTCGTTGTAGGCGGCGGTGATCGCCCCGCGCACCGCGTCGGCCAGCGGGCGCAGGGCGGAGTCCCGGGCGGCGATCTGCGCCTGGTTGACCGCCGCACCCGGCGCGTCGGTGGTGGCCAGATCGAGCACCGCGGCCAGCCGCTGCGCCCGCCCGAGCACCGACAGCGCCAGCGGGTCGTGGTCGAACGGCAGGCCGGGGGCCGGCTTCGGCCGCGCCAGGTCGGCCAGCAGCGCGGGGACCTCGGGGTGCCACCGCGCGAGGTCCAGCCCGGCCAGCGTCCGGGCGGCGTCGCCGACGGCGAGGTCCAGCGCGCCGGACACCGACCGGAGCGTGCCCTCGACCGGCGGCGGGGGCAGGGCGCCGGTCAGCGGGAACGCCGTCCAGGTGACCACCTCGGGGCCCGACCGCGGCACCAGGGCCACCCGCTCGCCGACCGCGGCCTGGCCGGCCTCCAGGGCCGCCGGTGCGAGCCCGGGTACCGCCGGCAACCCCCGGACGTCGCCCGGCACCGGCAGCACCAGCCGCAGCCGCCGCTCGCCCAGCCCGCGCAGCGCCGTGAGGGCCGCGCCGAGCGGGACGGCCGCGGGCTCGCCCGGCAGGCCGGTGACGAGGTGGGCGTGCTCGCCGGTCAGCGCCTCCAGCGTCTCGTCGTAGGAGCTGCGCCCGGAGAGCCAGGCGGTGGCCCAGACCGCGAGCCGGCCGGCGGGGACGTCGTGCACCGGTCGAGGTTACGACGCGGCGGCCGCTCCGCAGGCGGGCGTCCCGGGCGCCCGGCTCTGCCAGACTCGGGCCATGGCGTGGTTGCTGTGGTTGATCGGAGCCGGGGCGCTGGCGGTCGGGGAGATGTTCACCCTCGACCTGGTGCTGCTCATGCTGGCCGGTGGGGCCGTCGGCGGGATGGCGGTCGCGCTGCTGGGTGGGGCGCTGTGGTTGCAGCTGGCGACCTTCATCATCGTCTCGGGTGTCCTGCTGGTGGCGGTGCGGCCGATCGCGAAGAAGCAGCTCACCGACCGCACGCCGCTGCAGCTCGACGGCGTGGACACGCTGATCGGCCGGACGGCGGTCGTGAGCGCGGACGTCGACGCCTCGGGCGGCCGGATCCGGCTGGGCGCCGACGAGTGGAGCGCCCGCAGCCAGCACAGCGCGGAGTCCTTCACCGTCGGCGAGACCGTGCGCATCCTGCAGGTCGACGGCGCGACGGCCGTCGTCGGGGACGCGCTGGAGTGAACGCCGTCCCCAGGGTGCTGACCCGGCCGGACCCGGCAGGGCAGGATCGACGGTGACCCCCGACGAAGGGAGCCAGCCGTGGATGCGGCGCTCATCGCACTGATCGTCGTCGCCGTGCTCGTGATCATCGTGATTGCGAAGAGCGTGACGATCGTCCCCCAGGCCCAGGCCAAGGTCGTCGAGCGACTGGGTCGGTACAGCCGCACCCTCTCGCCCGGCCTCTCGGTCCTGGTGCCGTTCGTCGACCGCGTGCGCGCGACGATCGACCTGCGCGAGCAGGTCATCTCCTTCCCGCCCCAGCCGGTGATCACGGCCGACAACCTGCAGGT
The DNA here is from genome assembly GCF_054050875.1 of Blastococcus sp. SYSU DS0541. Classification (NCBI taxonomy): domain Bacteria; kingdom Bacillati; phylum Actinomycetota; class Actinomycetes; order Geodermatophilales; family Geodermatophilaceae; genus Blastococcus; species Blastococcus sp. SYSU DS0541. The sequence continues at coordinate 206,616 of NZ_JBJHAD010000006.1, forward strand.
CGGCATCGACACCGTCGTCTACTTCCAGGTGACCGACCCCCGGCTGGCCGTGTACGGCATCGCCAACTACATCACCGGCATGGAGCAGCTGACGACGACGACGCTGCGGAACGTGGTCGGTGGCCTGAACCTCGAGGGGGCGCTCACCGGGCGCGACGGGATCAACAGCCAGTTGCGCTCGGTGCTCGACGGCACGACCGGGCCCTGGGGTCTGCGGGTGGCGCGCGTGGAGATCAAGGCCATCGACCCGCCGCCCTCCATCCAGGACTCGATGGAGAAGCAGATGCGCGCCGACCGCGACAAGCGCGCCATCATCCTGACCGCCGAGGGTGCGCGGCAGTCGGCCATCACCACGGCCGAGGGCGAGAAGGCCGCGGCGATCCTCTCCGCCGAGGGCAAGAAGCAGGCCGCGATCCTCGAGGCGGAGGCCGAGCGGCAGAGCCGCATCCTGCGCGCCGAGGGTGAGCGCGCGGCGCTTTACCTGCAGGCGCAGGGTCAGGCGAAGTCGATCGAGACGGTCTTCCAGGCCATCCACGACGGCAAGCCCGACCAGGGTCTGCTGGCCTACCAGTACCTGCAGACGCTGCCGCAGATCGCGCAGGGCGACGCCAACAAGATGTGGATCGTCCCCAGCGAGTTCAGCAAGGCGCTGGACGGGCTGGCGAACCTCGGCGGCGCCGGGGAGGGGAAGTCCTGGATGGACGTGCCCCCCGCCCGCGACGGTGACGGCGGCAGCGGCCCGAAGGACGGCGGGCTGGACACCAGCACCTGGTTCGAGTCGCAGCTGCCGCGGGCGGCCGACCAGCCCGAGGCGAAGATCGAGCTCTCGAGCATCACCGACACCGCACCCGCGGTGCCGACGCCGCCGCCCCTGTCGCAGGTCGCCCAGGACGTGCGGGACAGCGGCCCGGCCGCCGATCCGCGCAACCGGGCCGGCAGCGACGACCCGGACGCGCCGGACGGCCCGCCGCAGCTGCCTGCGCAGTAGCGACCGCCGGACGCCGATGGCCCAGAACTCGTGGAGTTCTGGGCCATCGGCGTCCACGGCCTTCTCCAGGGGCCCGCCCTGAGCCTGGCGACGTGCTGGTAGGGCCTCCCTGCAGGGGCCCGCGCCTGAGCGTGCGAGGTGCGGGGGGCAGGGAGGCCCTTCCTCAGTCCTTGAGCAGGCCCTCGCGGAGCTTGGCCAGGGTCTGGCTGAGCAGGCGGGAGACGTGCATCTGCGAGATGCCGATGTCGGCGGCGATCTGCGACTGGGTCATGTTGCCGAAGAACCGCAGGATGAGGATGCGGCGCTCGCGGGCCGGGATGGTGGCCAGCAGCGGCTGGAGCGACTCGCGGTACTCCACGCCCTCCAGCGCGGCGTCCTCCTCGCCCAGCGTCGCCGCCAGGGTGGGGGAGTCGTCCTCGCCCGAGAGCCGCTCGTCCAGCGAGCTGCTGCGGTAGGCGTTGGCCACGGCCAGGCCCTCCAGCACCTCCGCGCGCGGGATGCCGAGGTGCTCGGCCAGCTCCGACGGCGTGGGCGCACGGCCGTTCTTCTGCGCCAGCTCGCCCACCGCGGCGTTGAGCGACAGGTGCAGCTCCTGCAGCCGGCGCGGCACCCGCACCGACCAGCCCTGGTCGCGGAAGTGCCGCTTGATCTCCCCGGTGATCGTCGGGACGGCGAAGGAGAGGAACTCCACGCCCCGCGTCGGGTCGAACCGGTCGATGGCCGCGATCAACCCCAAGGTGCCGACCTGCAGCAGGTCGTCGAAGGGCTCACCGCGGTTGCTGAACCGGCGCGCGAAGTGGCGCACCAGGGGGAGGTGCTCCTCGACCAGGATCTCCCGCAGCCGCTCCCGGCGGGGGTCGGCCTTCTCCAGCGTGGCGAGCTCCGCGAACAGCGGTGCCGTCCGCTCGGCCCGGCGCCGGTTCTCCGACAGCGGGGGCGCGTCCGGCTCCACCTCGGCCACCGGCTCGGCGTCGGCCACCGGCGCGGCGTCGGCCACCGGCGCGGCCGAGGTGCCCCGAGTGGGCTGCTCCGGGATGGCGACCGGCTCGTCCGCCGGGGGGTCGACCGGCGTGCCGTCGGTGGCGTCCAGCGGTTCCTCCTCGACGGAGTCGGCGGCGGCCGACCGGCTCACCGGGCCACCGAGACGTTGTCGTCGCTGCCCACGCCGGCCGGGCGCTGGCCCGGCAGGTACTTGGCGAGCGAGATGACGGCGACCGGGACGTCGTCACCGTTGCCGCCGGGCATCTCGCGCTCGGTGGACCGGCGGCCCTCCACGGAGTCGACCAGGGCAGCCAGCACCGCCCAGCCGAACCCGTCGGTGGGCACCTCGGTGCCGTCGGAGGTGGGCACCCAGGCGCTGATGTGCAGGCCGGCCCGGGTGGTCTCGAAGACGACCGTGAGCGGCGCATCGCCCTCCACGATCGTCGACAGGGTGGCGCAGGCCTCGTCGACCGCGAGGCGCAGATCCTCCACCGCGTCGAGGTCGTAGTCCATGCGCATCGCCAGGTCACCGGCCATGGCCCGGACCGCGGGCAGCTGGGTCGGGGTGGTGGGCACCCGCAGCTCCAGCCGTTCCGCGCGCCGTCCGTCCTGCGCGAGGGGGGCCCTCGAGTCGACCATCCGTCGTCCGCTCCTTCGTTCCCGGCGCGCTCGACCCTCGAGCCGCGGCGGTCCTACGTGTCGGGCGGCCCGGCCTCCGGTGGGGGCGCGGACCGGGCTCCCGGTCAGTGCACAAGGATGCTGCCTACCCGGCCCGCACCGACCGCAAAACGTGGCGCGGACCACGGGTTCTACGCCGCGGGACGCGGTTGCCGCCACCGGGGCCCTGCTGTTTGCTGGCCGGAGATGAGCACCGGTTCCGGCAGTCTGCCACCCCGTACCGACGGCGCCCTGGACGAGGGCTCCGCCGTGCTGCTCGCTGCCATGGAGAGCTCGCCCGACGCGCTGTTCTGCCTCGCGGCAGACGCCGCCGAGCCGCTGTGGGCCAACGCCCGCGCCCGGGGCCTGGAGGCGCGCCGCGGCGGCCTCCCCGAGCTCTCCGGTCGCCCGCTGGCCGACCTCGTCGACGCCGCGGTGCGCGCCGGCCGGACCGAGACCCTCAGCGGCGCGCTCGGCCCCGAAGGACCCATGGCGACGGCCACGGTGCGTCCCCTCGCGGTCGCCGGCGGGCCGGGTGCCCTCCTGGTGATCGAAGCGCTCGCCGCCGACGACGTCCACCGGGCGCAGCAGGCCTTGTTGCCGCCGTCGCTGCCGATGCTCCCCGACGTCGTGCTGTCCGGCAGCTACCACCGCGCCACCGAGATCTCGGCGGCCGGCGGTGACTGGTACGACGCCGTGCCGCTGGGCAAGGGGCGGGTGGCCCTGGCGGTGGGCGACGCCGTCGGGCACGGGGTGGCCGCGGCCGCTGCGATGAGCCGGCTGCGCGGCGCGCTGCGCTCGGTCCTGCTCGGCGACCCGGAGCCCGCAGCCGTGCTCGCGGCGCTCGACGCCTTCGCCGCCCAGATGGACGACGTCGAGGGCACCTCGGTGTTCTACGGCGTCCTGGACGCCGCCAGCGGGCGCCTGGTCTACAGCGCCGCCGGGCACCCCGCGCCGCTGGTGGTGGACGCGGGGGGCCGCAGCACGTTCCTGACCGTGACCCCCCGGCCCCCGCTCGGCAGCCTCCCCGGGGCTCCTGCCCCCCTGCACGAGGCGCAGCTGGCCCAGGGCGCCACCCTCGTGCTGTTCTCCAACGGCGCGGTCGCCGGACTCGACGAGCCCCCCGCCGAGGCGCTCGAGCGGCTCGGCTCCGCCGCCCGTGAGGCGCTGGACGAGCCCGGTGCCCTCGACGTCGAGGCGGCGGCCGGGCTCGCCGGGGCGATCGCCGAGGGCGTGCGCCGGCCGCACGGCTGGCTCGACGACGTCGCCGTCCTCGTCGCCCACCGGCGGGCCACCACCCACGAGGCGCTCCGGTTGGACCTGACGGCGGTGCCGGCGGCGCTGCCCGGCGTGCGCCGCCGGCTCAACGCCTGGCTGACCGAGCTGGGCATGGGGGAGCAGGACCGGGTGGGGGTCATGGTCGCCGTCGGGGAGGCCTGCGCCAACGCCGCCGAGCACGCCTACCGGGGCGCCGAGCCCGGCCCGATGTCGGTGACCGCGCAGGTCGACGTCGACGGCGTCCTCACCGTCACCGTCCAGGACGAGGGCACCTGGCGCCCGCCGGACCGCGACCCCGGCGACCGGGGGCGCGGGCTGCTGATCATGCGGCAGCTGGTCGACGGCGTGACCCTGACGGAGGACCACGGGACGACGGTGACGTTGAGCTTCCGGCTGCGGCGGACCCCGGACGAGGAGACCGATCCGCAGCGCGTCACCGACGGCGCCGACGTGGTGGTCGACCGCGAGGGCCCGCGCCCCGTCGTGCGGGCGGGGGGTGCCATCGACGCCGCCGCCGCCGAGCAGCTGCGCATCCGGATGCTGGAGGCCAGCCACGGCGGCGCCATCCCCATGGAGCTCGACCTCTGCGAGGTCGCCCTCTTCAGCAGCGCGGCGGTCCGCGTCGTGCTGGCCATGGCGCGCATCGCCCGGGACGAGTCGTGGCGCCTGGCGGTGCACGCCCCCGCGGGCGGCGTCACCCGCCATGTGCTGGAGATCAGCGGCCTGGACGGGCTGGTCGACCTCCGCTGAGCTGTGACCCTGCGTACCACGGCGTTTGCGGAACGCCTCCGGTGCCCATGGACGGTCCGTGAGACTGCGGCGCAGCGACGTGCACGGCCCCGGCTTCCGACGCCGCAGGGCCGGGCGCGGCTTCGCGTACTACGACACCGACGGCACCCTGATCCGGGACGACGAGCGGCTGGACCGCATCCGGTCGCTCGCCGTCCCGCCCGCCTGGAAGGACGTCTGGATCTGCCCGTGGCCCAACGGGCACATCCAGGCGACGGGGCTGGACGCCGCGGGACGGCGGCAGTACCGCTACCACGACGAGTGGCGCGCCCGCCGGGACGCCGAGAAGCACGAGCGCGTGCTCGAGATCGCCCGCCAGCTGCCCGATGTGCGCGACGCCGTGCGCGCGGGCCTGCGCAGCCGCGGTCTCAGCCGGGAGCGGGTGCTGGCCACCGCCATCCGGCTGCTCGACCTCGGTGCGTTCCGCGTGGGCAGCGAGCAGTACGAGGAGGAGAACGGCACCTACGGCCTGGCCACGCTCAAGCGCTCCCACGTCTCGGTGCGCGGCGAGCGGACCTTCTACTCCTACGTCGCCAAGGGCGGCATCGAGCGCGAGGTGGAGATCACCGACCGGCCGACCGCCACCGTCGTCCGCCAGCTGCTCGAGCGCCCCGCCGACGCGGGCGAGGACCTGCTCGCCTACCAGACCGAGGACGGCGAGTGGCGCGACGTCACGAGCGCGGAGATCAACGCCTACCTCAAGGAGATCAGCGGCGCCGAGATCTCGGCCAAGGACTTCCGCACGTGGACGGCGACCGTGCTCATGGCGGCCGCGCTCGCCGAGGCGCCCCCGCCGGCGTCGAAGACCGCCCGGAAGAAGCTGGTCAGCGCCGCGTACAAGCGGGTCAGCGAGCAGCTGGGCAACACGCCGGCGGTCTGCAAGGCCAGCTACGTCGACCCCCGCGTCGTCGACCGGTTCGAGCACGGCGAGACGGTCGCCGAGGCGCTGGGGGAGGCGGACGAGGCGGAGGCCGACCGGGACACCCAGAAGGTGCTCGAGCAGGCCGTCTGCCGTCTGCTCACCGCCTGAGCACGACGAAGGCCCCCCGGCGGACCGGGGGGCCTTCGTCGTGCTCGGGACGAGGCGTCGCTAGCGGGCGTCGGCGATCGTGAAGAGATCGATCAGGCCGGTCACCTCGAGCGGCCGGGTGACGGCGCGCGTGGTGGCGATGAGGCGCAGGGCGACCTCGCGGCTGCGGGCCGACTTCTGCGTCTCGACCAGGACGGCGAGACCGGCCGAGCCCAGGAACTGGACGCCGGACAGGTCGATCACCAGCTCACGCGGCTGCTGCTCGAGCTGGCTGTCGAGGGTCGAACGGAGGACCGGAGCGGTGAAGGTGTCCACCTCGCCGACGACCGTGACCGTGACAGCGCCGTCCTCGTCGGTGGAGGTCGACAGCGTGATCACGTCGTCGAAGGGTGCCTCGGTGCCCTCGGTCGACACGTCGGGCTGCCCCTCGGCGGGCAGGTCGGAAGTGGTCACGGACAGTGGCTCCTCTCGGCGGACCCGGACGACGGGCCGCCCGGACAATCTACCGCTCCGCGTCTCCGGGGGCCCGGGCCCCCGGCTCGCGGTGGTCGAACGTGTCGCGCACCGGGCCACCGGGCCCGGCACGTTGCGGCTGCCTGCTGAACCGCTGACCCAACGTAGACAACCTGCCGGGCGCGCGCCAACCCACCCCCCCGGCGGGCACCCGGTCGGGGCCACGGGGGGTGGGTCGGTGGTGCGTGGGGGGAGGGGCTCAGCCGTCTATGACGTGGACGGCGGACTCCTCGGGACCCTCACCCCCCACGGGGAGGTCCGCGGTGGCCTCCACGTCGTCGGCCGTGCGGTTGGTGCCGGAGTCGCTCTCGGGGGTGGTCGAGGTGTCCTGCTCCAGCTGGGCCTCCGCCCGCGACGGGTCCTCCGCCGGCCGGACGTCGAGCGCGTCGTCGGGCAGCTCCCGCTCCAGCCGGCCGGTGAGCGACTCGCCCTCGGACTGCTCCCGGGCGGTGGTGCCGAAGTCGGTGGTGGCGGTGGGCCGCTCGCCGGGCAGCGGCGCGAACTGGGGATCCTCCTTCCACGCCTGCGTGGGGGAGTCGTCCTGCGCCACCTCGGGGATGCCGTCGTCCTCGGGGAAGACGTCGCGCGCGGTCTGGCCCTCGGGCTGCGTCATGCGGTGCCTCCGTCTCTGCGCGGGGTGCGCGCGTGGTTCTCGCCGGCGTCGCACGGGGACGCCGCGCCGGTCGGGGGACCGGCGTCGGACTCCCGCCGTACCCGGGTGCCCGGCCGCCATGCGCCGGTGTGGGTCCTGGCACTGCCTCCGTGCGGGCGGCATGGTCGTGCGCCCGCCGGGTAGCGGGGGGCCATGGCGATCGCAGACGAGGTCCAGCGGGTCGGAGCACCCCTCCGCCGGTGGGCACGCACCCAGAAGCGCGAGTACACCCAGGGCGAGCCCCGGCCGCTGGCCGGGGACCTGGGGGCCATGGGCGTCTACGCGAGCCTGGTGGCCGGCGGCGCCGCGGCGGTGCGGGCCGCCGGCAAGCAGCTGCCCGACCGCATCCCGCCGGGCGACGTCGCGCTGCTGACCATCGCCACGTTCCGGCTGGCCCGCCGCATCGCCAAGGACCCGGTCACCAGCCCGCTGCGGGCACCGTTCGTGCGCTACGAGGGGACGTCCGGGCACGCCGAGGTGGCCGAGGAGGTGCGGGAGCACGGCGGCGTCAAGCACGCCGTCGGCGAGCTGCTGACCTGCCCCTTCTGCCTGGCCCAGTGGGTGGGGACGGCGTTCGTCTTCGGGTACGTGACCGCGCCCCGGGCCACCCGGCTGGCCGCGCTGACCATGACGACGGTCGCCGGCTCCGACGTCCTGCAGTTCGTCTACGACTCGATCCAGAACGGGGCGCTCGCGCCGGCGGACGACGGGGCGGCCGAGCAGGTGTGAGAGGTCCGCGGTCCTCCGTCGGGGGGACCCGGCGCGGCGTTCGCGCTGCCGCGGAGGGCGCCGCGGACCTATCCTGCGATCTTGACCCGGCTGCGGGTCCGGGACCGCCCATCGGAACGGGCGCGAGGGAGGGTCGGCATGCGATCGATCTGGCGCGGCGCCGTGTCGTTCGGCCTGGTCAGCATCGGCGTGAAGCTGTACTCGGCCACCGAGGACAAGGACATCCGCTTCCACCAGGTGCACGCCGCCGACGGCGGCCGCGTGAAGTACCGGCGGGTGTGCTCGGTAGACGGCGAGGAGCTGGAGTACTCCGACATCGCCAAGGGCTACGAGCTGCCCAGCGGCGAGGTGGTGATCCTCACCGACGAGGACTTCGAGGAGCTGCCGCTCAGCACCCGCCGGGAGATCGAGGTCCTGGAGTTCGTCGACCAGGGCGAGATCGACCCGATCATGTTCGAGAAGACCTACTACCTGGAGCCCGACGGCCCCGCGGCCCGCCCCTACGTGCTGCTGCGCGACGCGCTGGAGAACGCCGGCCAGGTGGCGATCACGAAGATCGCGCTGCGGCAGCGCGAGTCGCTGGCGGCCCTGCGCGTGCGCGACGGCGTCCTGGTGCTGCACACGATGCGGTGGCCGGACGAGATCCGGCGCCCCGACTTCGCCTTCCTCGACGAGGACATCTCGGTGCGGCCGCAGGAGCTGACGATGGCCGAGGCGCTCATCGGCTCGATGACCACCGAGTTCGACCCGACGCAGTTCACCGACGACTACCGCGAGGCGATGACCGCCCTGCTGGAGGCGAAGCAGAGCGGCGGCGAGGTGGCCCAGCCGGCGGCCGAGGCCCCGGACGACGGTGCCGCCGTCGTCGACCTGATGAGCGCCCTGCGCCGCAGCGTCGAGCGGGCCCGGGGCGGCGCGGCGGACGACGCCCCCGCCGAGCCGGCGAAGAAGGCGACGTCCGCGCGGAAGGCCGCGCCGCGGAAGGCGGCGGACGACACGGGGGAGAAGGCGCCGGCGAAGAAGGCCGCCGCGAAGAAGGCCGCCCCCCGGAAGGCGGCGGCCACCCCGGCGAAGAAGACGACCGCGCGGGCCGCCGGCGGCGACAAGCCACCGGCCAAGCGGGCCCGCCGCAGCGCCTGAGGTGGCGGCGCCCGAGCCGGCCGACCTCCCGCTGCCGATGCTCGCCGTCCCCGGGGAGATGCCCGCCGAGGACGACGGGTGGGGCTTCGAGTTCAAGTGGGACGGCGTCCGGGCGGTCGCCGGGGTGCGCGACGGGCGGCTGACGCTCGCCTCGCGCAAGGGCGGCGACATCACCGTCCGCTACCCCGAGGTGGCGCGGCTCCCGGAGACGCTGGCCGCTCGCGACGCCGTCGTCGACGGTGAGGTCGTGCTGATGGACGCCCGGGGGCGGCCGGACTTCGGCGCGCTGCAGAGCCGCATGCACCGCACCGGGCCGGAGGTGCCGCGCCTGGCGGCGGCGGCGCCGGTGAGCTACCTGGTCTTCGACCTGCTCGCCCTCGACGGCACCGACCTGCGCTCGCACCCCTACGCCGAGCGCCGGGAGCTCCTCGACGAGCTGGCCCCGGCCGGTGGCCGCTGGGTGCTGACGCCCTGGTTCCCGGGTCAGGGCGCGGAGGTGCTGGCGGCGAGCGAGGAGAACGGCCTGGAGGGCGTCGTCGCCAAGCGGCTGCGCTCCCCGTACCGCGAGGGGGTCCGCAGCCCCGACTGGCGCAAGGTCAAGAACTTCCTGACCCAGTCGGTCGTCGTGGGCGGGTGGCGGCCCGGGCAGGGACGGCGCGCGGGCACCATCGGCTCACTGCTCGTCGGCGTGCCGGACGAGGACGGCCGGCTGGTGTACGTCGGGCACGTGGGCACCGGCTTCGGCGACCAGGACCTGCGCGACCTGCAGCGGCTGCTCACCCGGCGGCGCACCCCGCCCTTCGACGGCCACCTGCCCCGCGAGGTCACCCGCGACGCGCACTGGGTGGAGCCCGACCTCGTGGGCGAGGTGGCCTACGCGGTGTGGACGGCGGAGGGCCGGCTGCGGCACCCGATCTGGCGCGGCGTCCGGGACGACCTCGAGCCCGATGACGTGGTGCGGGAGTCGTGAGCACCGTGAGCGGAGCGTCCCGCGGGAGCGAACCATGAGCCCCGCCAAGCAGCTCGTCGAGATCGGCGGCCGGCGGCTCGCGGTGTCGAACCTGGAGAAGGTGCTCTTCCCCGAGGTCGGCTTCACCAAGGCGCAGGTCATCGACTACTACGTGCGGATCGCGCCGGTGCTGCTGCCGCACGTGGCCGGTCGCCCGGTGACCTTCACCCGGTGGCCCGACGGCGTGGAGGGGCCTGCGTTCTTCGAGAAGAACAGCGCCCGGCACGCCCCGGACTGGGTGCGCCGGGTGACGCTGCCGAGCCCGGGCAGCTCGCGGGGGCGCGAGACGCTCGACATGGTCCTGCTGGCCGACGTCCCGGACCTGGCCTGGGCGGCGAACCTGGCGGCGCTGGAGGTCCACGTGCCGCAGTGGCGGGTCGACGACGACGGGGTGGCTCAGCTGCCCGACCTGCTGGTGCTCGACCTGGACCCGGGGCCCGAGACCGGCCTGTACGAGTGCTGCCTCGTCGCCGAGCGCCTGGGGGAGCGGCTGGAGGCCGACGGGCTCGATCCGGTGGTGAAGACGTCGGGCTCCAAGGGCATGCAGGTGTACGCGCCGATCGAGACGCCCGGTGACCGGGAGCACCCGAGCCGGTACGCGAAGAAGCTGGCGCAGGAGTTGTCGGCCGAGACGCCCGACCACGTCGTCTGGCGGATGGAGAAAGCGCTGCGCCCGGGCAAGGTCCTCATCGACTGGAGCCAGAACAACCCGGCCAAGACGACGGTGGCGCCGTACTCGCTGCGGGCGCGGGCGGGGGCGACGGTCTCCACGCCGATCGGCTGGGACGAGGTCGACGCCGTCCGCGACGGCTCCCTCGACCCGGCCGAGCTGCGCTTCACCACCGACCAGGTGCTGGCCCGCGTCGAGGAGTACGGCGACCTGTTCGACGTCGCCGGCGCCGTGCGCGCATCCCTCCCCGGGGTGTGAGCGGCCGCCCCTCTCCGGGGGCGCCGGCCCGGCTCTGGGACGATTCCGGCCATGTCCGCCGCTGGTCAGCTCGATCCCCGCACCGCCGACCTGGGACGGCTCGTCGTCCGCTGCCCCGACCGTCCGGGGATCGTCGCGGCGCTCAGCGGTCTGATGGCCGACGTCGGCGCGAACATCACCGAGTCCCAGCAGCACTCCTCCGACCCCAGCGGCGGCATCTTCACCCTGCGGCTGGAGTTCGTGCTGGCCGACCTCGCCGGCCGGCGCGCCGAGCTCGAGGAGCGGCTGGGCGAGCTCACCCGCGCCTGGCGGCTCACCTGGCGGCTGGTCGAGGCCGCGCACCGCCCGACCGTCGCCGTCTTCGTCAGCCGCACCGACCACGTGCTGCAGGAGCTGATCTACCGGGTCCGCGCCGGTGATCTGCGGGCCGACATCACCGCGGTGGTCAGCAACCACCCCGACCTGGAGCCGGTGGCGGCCGCGGCCGGCATCCCCTTCCACCACGTGCCGGTCACGCCGGGCGCCAAGGCCGAGGCCGAGACGCGGGCGCTGGAGATCGTGGGCGACGTCGACCTGGTGGTGCTGGCGCGCTACATGCAGATCGTCTCGCCGGAGTTCTGCGCGCGGTTCCCCGAGCGGCTGATCAACATCCACCACAGCTTCCTGCCGGCGTTCGTGGGCGCGAACCCGTACCAGGCCGCACACGACCGCGGGGTGAAGCTGATCGGCGCCACCGCGCACTACGTGACCGCCGAGCTGGACGCCGGGCCGATCATCGAGCAGGAGGTCGCCCGCGTCGACCACCGCGCCACGGTGGAGGACATGCGGCGGGTCGGGCGCTACGTCGAGCGGCAGGTGCTGGCCCAGGCGGTGACGTGGCACGTGGAGGACCGGGTCATCGTCGAGGGCGACCGCACCATCGTCTTCGCCTGACCACCACGCCCCCGTCCGCGCGATGATCAGGTGACCTGATCGCGCGGTGTCCTCCCTCGTGGTGCACGGTGAGGGAGGACGCTCGATGATCAGGGAGGCTGATCGTCGGGGCGGCGAGGCCCGGCCGTCTTCACCCACAGTGGACGCCCTTTTCTTGACTGACTCAAGAAAAGGGCGTTGGATGGATCCCGATGGAGACGACCTGGGCGCACCAGCTGCGAGAGGCAGGGCTGCGCGTGACGCGTCCCCGCCTGTCGGTGCTGAGCGTGCTGGCCGACCGTCCGCACGCGGACGCCGAGACGATCGTGACCGGCGCCCGCGTGCTGCACCCGTCGCTGTCCCCGCAGGCCGTCTACGGCGTGCTCAAGGCGTTGGTCGCCGCGGGGATCGCCCGCCGGATCGAGCCCGCGGGTGCGCCCGCGTTGTTCGAGCTGCGGGTCGGCGACAACCACCACCACCTGGTCTGCCGCTCGTGCGGCGCGGTCGCTGACGTCGACTGCACCGTGGGCGCAGCCCCCTGCCTGGCCCCGTCGGACACGGCCGGCTTCGTCGTCGACGAGGCCGAGGTCGTGTTCTGGGGCCTGTGCCGGACCTGCCAGGACCGCGGCCGCAGGGTCGCGGACGCCACCGAACCTGAGCGGCTCGAAGAGCACGGAATCCGAGGAGGAACGAGAGCATGACCGACGTCGCATCGCAGGGCACGGCGCCCAGCCAGGCCGACAAGCCGGTCCTGACCAACCGTCAGGGCCACCCGGTCTACGACAACCAGAACCAGCGGACGGTGGGCGCCCGGGGCCCCGCCACGCTGGAGAACTACCAGTTCCTCGAGAAGATCAGCCACTTCGACCGGGAGCGGATCCCGGAGCGCGTGGTGCACGCCCGCGGCGTGACCGCCTACGGCTACTTCGAGGCCGACGGCACCGTCGGCGACGAGCCGATCGCGACGTACACCCGCGCGAAGCTGTTCCAGGAGAAGGGCAAGCGCACCGACGTCGCGCTGCGCTTCTCGACCGTGGCCGGTGGCCGCGACTCCTCGGAGATGGCCCGCGACCCGCGCGGCTTCGCCGTGAAGTTCTACACCGAGGAGGGCAACTGGGACCTCGTCGGCAACAACCTGGGCGTCTTCTTCATCCGGGACGCCATCAAGTTCCCCGACTTCATCCACTCGCAGAAGCCGGACCCGGTCACCTTCGAGGCCAACGTCGCCGAGCGCGCGTTCGACTTCTTCAGCCAGACCCCCGAGGCCATGCACATGGTCTCGCTGGTCTTCAGCCCGCGTGGGCTGCCGGCGTCCTACCGGCACATGCAGGGCTTCGGCGTGAACACCTACAAGTGGGTCAACGCCCAGGGTGAGACCGTCCTGGTCAAGTACCACTGGCTGCCCAAGCAGGGCGTGAAGTCCTACACCGCCGCGGACGGTGCCGCCGTCCAGGCGCAGACCCTCGGTGCGCACACCAAGGACCTCTACGACTCGATCGCCGCCGGCGACTTCCCGTCGTGGGAGCTGCACGTGCAGCTCATGAGCGACGACGAGCACCCCGAGCTCGACTTCGACCCGCTGGACGACACCAAGGTGTGGCCGGAGGAGGTCTTCCCGCTCCGCAAGGTCGGGACGATGACCCTGAACCGGATGCCCGAGGACTTCTTCGCGGAGAACGAGCAGATCGCCTTCGGCACCGGCGTGCTGGTCGACGGGCTGGACTTCTCCGACGACAAGATGCTGGTCGGCCGGACGTTCTCCTACTCCGACACCCAGCGCTACCGCGTGGGGCCGAACTACCTGCAGCTGCCGGTGAACCGCCCCAAGGTGCCGGTGAACACCAACCAGCAGGGCGGCCCGATGTCCTACGGCCGCGACAACGTGGGCGCCAACCCGCACGTCAACTACGAGCCGTCGATCACCGGCGGGCTGCGCGAGGCGACCTACCCCACGCACGACGAGCAGGGCCCGGTCATCAACGGCCGGCTCACCCGCAAGCGGATCCCGCGGACCAACGACTACAAGCAGGCCGGCGAGCGCTACCTGCTCAGCGAGCAGTGGGAGAAGGACGACCTGGTCACCAACCTGGTCGGCGCCCTCCAGCAGTGCCGCCGCGAGATCCAGGAGCGGATGGTCTGGCACTTCTTCATGTGCGAGGACGAGTGGGGGCAGCGCGTCGGTGACGCGCTCGGCATCACCGCCGACGACGTCCGGGGCCTGCCGCCGCTGCAGACCCAGACGCTCACCGAGGAGGAGCAGCAGCGCGCCGCCAACCTCGGCAAGAACGGCCCGCGCGACGTGACCGGCCTGGTCATGACGCACTGCGTGCCCAACGAGCGGGTCGTCGTCGCCGGCTGATCCTCGGGCGACACCAGCACCACCGCGGCGGGCCGCGACCGGATCACCGGTCGCGGCCCGCCGTGCGTCGTCCGCCGGTCCCGACCCCGCGGCCAGGTGCGCCGCGGGCCGGCCGAGCAGGTCCGGCCGGCGGCGTCCTCCCTCACCGCAGCGCGTCCACCCTCACCGCACACCGCGAGGGAGGACACGCCACGATCAGGGAACCTGATCCCGGCCCGGGGCGCGCGGGGTCGCTGGGCCGGCGACGAGGGGGCTCACTCCCGGCGGCGGTCCTGGTCGGCGAGGAACCGCTCGAACTCGGCGCCGATCTCCTCGGCGCTGGGCACCTCGCCGGTGCTGCCGAGCAGGTCGGTGCCCTCGCGGGCGGCGGTGAAGGAGTCGTACTGCTGCTCGAGGGCCGCGACGACGGCGACGTTGTCGGCCGACCGCGCGATCTGCGCGTCGACCTCGGTGCGGTGCAGCTCGGCGGCCTCGCGCAGCGCCTCGGTGGGCAGCCGCAGGCCGGTGAGCTGCTCCAGGTTCTCGAGCAGCGCGAGCGACGCGGCGGGGTAGGTGGCCTGCGCCAGGTAGTGGGGCACGTGGGCGGCCACCCCGAAGGCGTCCACCCCGGCCTCGCCCATGCGCAGCTCCAGCAGCGCCGAGACGCTGCCCGGGATGCGCAGCTCGCCCCAGTAGACCGGGTAGGACTCGATCAGCTGCCGGCGCGTGGCGTGGGCGGTGACGGTGACCGGCCGCGTGTGGGGGACCGGCATCGGGATCGCCTGCAGCGCGGCGACGGAGGTGACGCCGAGCCGCTCGACCAGCCCGCCGACCGCGGCGACGAAACGCTCCCAGGCGTAGTCGGGCTCGGCGCCGTGCAGCAGCAGGAACGGCGCGCCGGCGTCGTCCTCGACGGCGTACAGCAGGATCTCCGGCGCGGTGAAGGCTTCGTAGCGGTCGGCGTTGAAGGTCATGCGTGGCCGGCGGGCCCGGTAGTCGACGAGGCTGTCGACGTCGAAGCGGGCGATCACCTCGTGCGGGAGGCCGGCCAGCAGGTGGGCGCCGGCGAGCGTGCCGGCGGAGGCGGCGTCGAAGTCGCCGGCCAGGTCGTGCACCAGCACGAGCCCCTGCCGCTCGGCCGCGTCGCCGACCGCCGCTTCGCGGGCGAGGAACGGCTCCGCCGCCGGGAGCAGCTCGACCAGGTCGTCCGGTCGCTGGGCCACGGGGCACCTCCTGTGGGGGTCGTGCGGCGTGACGGCGGGTCACACCTCGCCCGGTAGAGCCGCCGGGCGCACCGCCGCATTCCCGGTGGGGTGCGCCCGGCCGCCCTGTTCAGCGGTTCGCCGTCTCCTGCCGGCCCTCGCGCCCGTCGGCGTCCTGGCCCGCGGGCTCGGCGACCGGCTCGCGGGTCAGGTGGGCGCCGACCTCGTCGGGGACGATCTGCGCCCGCGTGCCGTCGGGGAGGATCTCCGGCGACTTCCCGTCGAGCTGGTCACGCGCGTAGCGGTAGGCGACGGCGATGAGCGCGGTGACCGGGACCGCGAGGAAGGCGCCGACGATGCCGGCCAGGCTGGCGCCCGCGGTCACGGCCAGGATGACCACGGCGGCGTGCAGGTTCAGCCCCCGGCCCTGCAGGATCGGCTGCAGGATGTTGCCCTCGATCTGCTGCACGAGGATCACGATGCCGAGCACGATCAGGGCCGTGGTGAGGCCGCTGTCGACGAGGGCGATCAGCACCGCGAAACCGCCGGCGACGAAGGCACCGATGATCGGGACGAAGGCGCCGAAGAAGGTCAGCACCGCCAGGGGCAGGACCAGCGGGACGCCGAGGATCCAGAGCCCGAGGGCGATGAAGAAGGCGTCGAAGAACCCCACCAGGGCCTGCTGCCGGATGAACTCCGACAGCGTCGACCAGGTCTTGTAGGAGAGGGCGGCGACGTGCGGGGCGGCCGGGGGGCCGGTCTGCGCGGCGAGCCACGGCACCCAGCGGGGGCCGTCCTTGAGGAAGAAGAAGGTCAGCACCAGCGCCAGCACCAGGTTGATCAGGATCCCGCCGATCGCGGTGGCCCCGGTGACGGCGTAGGAGGCGATGTTCTGCGCGTTGCCCTGGATCGAGTCGATCGCCTGGTCGACGGCGGTGCCGATCTGCTCCTGGCCGAGGTTGAACGGCGGGCCGGTCAGCCACTCCTGCAGCTGCTGGAGGCCCACGCTGACCCCGTCGGCGAGCTCCTCGACCTGCCGGACGACGGGGGGCGCGATCAGCGCGATGATCCCGCCGAAGGCGGCGAGGAAGGTGAGCAGGACGGTGAGGGCGGCCAGGGCTGCCGGCCAGCCGTGGTTGCGCAGGAAGCGGGTGGGCGGCCACAGCACGGTGGTGAACAGCAGGCCCAGCACGACCGGCAGCAGGACGACCCAGAGTTGTCCGACGACCCAGCCGAGGACGTACACACCGCCGACGATCAGCAGCAGCTCGGCCGAGGCGACGGCCACGGCCCGGCTCGCCCGGTGCAGGCGTTCCCCGCGCTCACGGGTGGGGGCGGGGGCGTGCGTGGCCGGCTGGACACCGGCCTCCGGCGTCGGCTGGTCGGGCTCGACGTCGTCGGGGGTCCCGTCCGGCGGCGGGTCGGTGCGACCGGGCAAGCGGATCCTCATGCACCGATCTCAACACAGATGTGCGCGACCGACCGGGCAGGAAACGATCATCACACCCGCGTCGTAGCGTGCGCGTCATGCCGAAGATCGCGACCGCCGACCGGGTCGACCGGGAGTCCCTGCTGGAGTTCCTCCGCCCACGGCACCGGGCGGTGCTGCTCACCCGACGTCGCGAGGGGGGCGTCCAGCTCTCCCCGGTCACCTGCGGGGTGGACGCCGAGGGGCGGGTGGTCGTCTCCACCTACCCCCAGCGGGCGAAGGTGACCAACGCCCGGCGCGACCCCGCGGTCTCGCTGTGCGTGCTCTCCGACGAGTGGGACGGTCCGTGGGTGCAGCTCGACGGGGAGGCCGAGGTGCTCGAGCTGCCGGAGGCCCTCGAGCCCCTGGTCGAGTACTACCGGTCCATCAGCGGGGAGCACCCCGACTGGGCGGAGTACCGCGCGGCCATGCAGCGGCAGGGGAAGGCGCTGGTCCGGGTGACCGTGACCGCGTGGGGCCCGATCGCGACCGGCGGCTTCCCCGCCGAGGTGGCCGACAAGCTCTGAGACTTGCACGCGGAGGTGAAAGGTGTAAGTCTTTCGCGATGGTGTACGTCCTGACCGTCGACCAGCGAGGCAGCCGGCGCGGGCCCGACCGTGTCGCCGACGTGCTGGCCGAGCTCAACGCCGGCGTCGGCGCGGTGCTGGCCTTCGAGCGGACGGCGGGGGACGAGTTCCAGGGTGTCCTGGGTGAGCCGGAGACGGCGGTCGACGTCGCCCTGCGGCTGGTCCGGCTGGGCGGGTGGAGCATCGGCATCGGCGCCGGGGCCGTCCAGCACCCGCTGCCTCCCAGCACCCGGGCCGCGGCGGGGCCGGCCTTCCTGTGCGCCCGGCGTGCCGTCGACGCGGCCAAGCAGCGGTCGGTGCGCCTGGCGGTGCGCGGGGCGGTAGCCTCCGACGCCGCCGATGCGCAGGCGGTGCTCGGTGCGCTGGCGGTCCTGGTGGGGCGCCGCAGCCGGCAGGCGTGGGAGGCGATCGAGCTGGTCGAGAGCGGGCGGACCCAGGCCGAGGCGGCCGAGGCGCTGGGGATCACCCGGCAGGCCGTGGGCCAGCGCCTGAGCGCCGCGTCCTGGGACCTCGAGCGCGAGCTGCGGCCGACGGCGGCCCGGCTCCTGGAGAGGGCGGCCGGATGACCGTCGCGGTCCTCGTGCTCCTCGCCCTGGTCTGCGTGACCGGGCTGGCCCTGGCCCTCCGCGGCGAGCGGGCCTCCGTCGCCACCGGCGCGATCGCCCTGGTGGGCGCGCTCGCGGTCGCCGCCGCGTTCGCCTGGCCGGCCACGGGCGGGGCGGGCGCGGCGCAGGCCGGCGCGGCGCTCGCGGCGCTCGCCGCGGTCACCGGTGGCGGTCCGGTGGCGACGGCGGTGCTGCACGCCGCCGACCCCGCCGCCGCCGGGGTGTCGGGCGGGCCGCAGGATCCCGAGATCCTCCGGGGCGGGGCCTGGATCGGCGTGCTGGAGCGGGGGGCGATCGCCGCCACCCTCCTCGTCGGCTGGCCCGAGGGGCTCGCCGTCGTCCTCGCCGTCAAGGGGCTGGGCCGGTTCTCGGAGCTGCGCGCGCCGGCGGCGGCCGAGCGGTTCATCGTGGGCACCCTGGCCAGCGGGCTGTGGGCCGCCGGCTGCGTCGGGGTCGCGGTCCTGCTCCGCGGCTGACCGGGGCACACGCCGAGCGGGCTGTGCCGTACGGAGGGAAGACTGGGGCCCCGTCGCCGTTCCCGCCCCTGGAGGCCTGGTGCCCGAGTCGCGTGCCCCCGGTGGCGCCCGCAACCCCGACCTGCTGACCGTCTACTGCAACGACCACCTCGCCGCGGCCACCGGCGGCGTCGAGCTCGTCACCCGCATGCTCGGCCACCACCGCGGCGGGCCGCACGACGACGCGCTCGCGGAGCTGCTCGACGAGCTCCGCGAGGAGCGCGCCGCGCTGCTGACGACGATGCGTGCGCTGGGGGTGCCGGTGCGCGAGTACAAGCAGGCCGTGACATGGGCGGCCGAGAAGCTCGGCCGGTTCAAGCTCAACGGGCGGCTCTTCACCCGCTCGCCGCTCAGCGACCTCGTCGAGTGGGAGTTCATCGCCACCGCGGTGGTGGCGAAGCGCGCAGGGTTCGAGACCCTGCGCGCCCTGGGCGAGGTGGACCGACGCGTCGACGTCGAGCTGTTCGAGCGGCTGATCCACCAGGCGGACCGGCAGCACGACTGGCTCGTCGTAGTCTGCCGCGAGGTGGCGGCCTCGGTCCTCGGCGGCCGGGTGGAGACCGCCGCCGGCGACGCCGACGCCTGACCGGGAGGACGACGATGTGCCACGACCACGACAGCCGACCGCCGGCCCCTCCGCGCAACGGCCCGGTGCGCGAGCGCAGCACGACCACGCTCACCGCGGCCGACGGCGCCTCCTTCACGGCCGCCACCGCGCTGCCCGAGGGGACCGCGCGCGCGGGGGTGGTCGTCCTCCCCGACATCCGCGGGCTGCACCCCTACTACGTCGCCCTGGCCGAGCGGTTCGCCGAAGCCGGGCTGGCCGCCGTGGCGATCGACTGGTTCGGGCGGACCGCCGGGGTGTGCGCCGACGGCGTCCGGCCCGAGGGGTTCGACTGGCAGGCGCACATCCCGCGCACCACGCCCGAGGGGATCGACGCCGACGTCACCGCCGCGATCGCCCACCTCCGCGACCGGGCCGGCGCGGAGCTGCCGGTGGTCACGGTCGGCTTCTGCTTCGGCGGCAGCCACGCGTGGCGGCTGGCCGGCGGCGACCTGGACCTGGCCGGCTGCGCGGGCTTCTACGGGCGCCCGGCGCTGGTGGGGGGCGCCGCCGACCGGGCGCACCTGCCCACGGTCATGCTGGTCGCGGGCGCCGACACCGTGACGCCGCTGGAGGAGCAGCGGGAGCTGGCCGAGCGGCTCCGGGCGGCCGGGGCGGAGGTGGACCTCGCCGTCTACGACCGAGCGCCGCACTCGTTCTTCGACCGCTCGCACGGCGAGTGGGCCGACGCCTGCCGGGACGCGTGGGAGCACGTGCTGGCCCTCACCGACCGCGTCGCCCGCCGGTGACCCCGCCCGCCTGGGGCGCGTTGCCCGGAACGGAGGTGCGAGTGCGCGCGGCGACCGCCGACGACCTCCCGGCCCTCGTCGCGCTCCTGGCCGACGACCCGCTCGGCCGTCGGCGCGAGCGAGCCGCCGATCCGGCGCCCTACCGGGCGGCGTTCCGGCGCATCGAGGAGGACCCGGCGCACCTGCTGGCGGCCGCCGTCGACGGGGCGGACGTCGTCGGCACGCTGCAGCTCTCGCTCGTGCCGGGGCTCTCCCGCGGGGGCGCGCTGCGCGGGCAGATCGAGGGCGTGCGGATCCGCTCCGACCGGCGCGGCGGAGGCCTCGGCGCAGCGCTGCTGACCTGGGCGGTCGCCGAGGCCGGCCGGCAGGGGTGCGCGCTGGTGCAGCTGACCAGCGACCTGGCCCGGCCCGACGCGCACCGGTTCTACGCGCGGCTCGGCTTCGTCCACTCGCACGCGGGCTACAAGCTCGCGCTCTGACCTGCCGGCCGACGGGGGTGCGGGCCCGGTCACCGCCGAGGTGCCTACGCTGGGTCGGGTGAGCGGCCAGCCGATCGACCCCGGAGTCATCGAGCTCGCCGGGCGGGTCTTCGACCTCGCCCGCGGCGGGCACACCGGCGAGCTCGTCGCCTACCTCGACGCGGGCGTGCCGGCGAACCTCACCAACGACAAGGGCGACACCCTGCTGATCCTCGCGGCCTACCACGGGCACGGCGACACGGTGGCGGCCCTGCTGGCGCGCGGCGCCGACCACGGGCGGGCCAACGACAGGGGGCAGACGGCCCTGGCCGCGGCGGTGTTCAAGCAGTCGGCCGAGACGGTCGAGGCGTTGCTCGCCGCCGGCGCCGATCCCGACGCGGGCGGACCGAGCGCCCGGGAGACCGCGGCGTTCTTCGACCTGCCGGCCATGACCGCGCTGCTCGACGCCCGCAGCTGACGGGCTCGGCGGAACCGGTGCGGCCGCGGGCGACGGAGGGGGAGGCGGGCGTGGCAGCAAGTCCCGGGCAGCCGGCGACCGGCGAGCTGATCCCGCCGGCGGAGCAGAGCGCCCCGCAGCCCGCCGGGGTGGAGCCGGTCGTGCCGCTGCCGGCCCCCGAGCCGGGCCTGCCGCGCTGGCTGCTGCTGGTGGGCGGCGCGGCCGCCGCCACGATCGCCGTCGCCGGGCTGCAGGCGGTCGCCTGGCTCGTCGCGCCGGTCTTCCTCGCCCTGGTCGTCGTCGTCGCGCTCACCCCCGTGCAGCGGTGGCTGCGCCGCATCGGCACGCCCCGCTGGCTGGCGACGACGGTGCTGCTCCTGCTCGTGTGGGCGGTGCTGCTCGCCTTCGTCGCCCTGCTGGTGGTCTCGGTGGCCCAGTTCGCCGCGCTGCTGCCCGACTACGCCGACCGGGCCCAGATCCTGATCAACGACGTCGTCACCGACCTGAACAGCCGGGGGATCGTCTCCGGTCAGCTCTCGGACCTCGTCGAGCAGATCGACTACGGCTCCCTGGTCGGGCTGGCCACCGACCTGCTGAGCCGGCTCACCGACGCGGCGACCACACTGGTGCTCCTGCTCTCGGCGCTGGTGTTCATGGCCATCGAGAGCAGCGGCTTCGGCCGGCGGCTGGCGCTCATCGGTGCCGAGCGCCCGCACCTGCCGGTGGCCCTGGGCCTGTTCACCCGCGGCACCCGCAGCTACCTGCTGGTGAGCACGGTGTTCGGGGCGATCGTCGCGGTGGGCGACACCATCGCCCTCGCGCTGCTCGACGTGCCTGCCGCGCCGCTGTGGGGGCTCCTGGCGTTCATCACCAACTACGTGCCCAACATCGGGTTCCTGCTCGGGGTGGCGCCGCCCGCCGTGCTGGGGCTGCTCGCCGGCGGCTGGGGCGACTTCGTCGCGATCCTGGTCGTCTACTCGCTGCTGAACTTCGTGGTGCAGACCCTCATCCAGCCGCGCTTCGTCGGCGACTCGGTGGGCCTGTCCATGACGGTGACGTTCGTGGCGCTCCTCTTCTGGGGCTGGGTCCTCGGCGCCCTGGGCGCGCTGCTCGCCATCCCGCTGACCCTCCTGGTCAAGGCCCTCATGGTGGACGTCGACCCGCGGGGGCACTGGCTGGACGCGCTGCTGCGCGAGGAGCCGCGCGCCCCGCGGACCACGCGCGCCCGGCGGCGGATGGCCGACCGCCACGCCGCGCTCGCGTCGATGCGGCGCCTGCACCACCACCCCTCCCGCCGGTCGGGGGCGGCCGACGCGGAGCACGAGGAGACGCCGACCCCGGCGGGGCGGTCCTGACCGCGCAGGAGCTGGTCGTCCTGGTCGGCCTGCAGGGGAGCGGGAAGAGCACCTGGGTGGGGGCGCACCTGGCCGGCACCCACGTCGTGGTCAGCAAGGACCACTGGCCCAACGCCCGGCGTCGCGAGGCGCGCCAGCAGCGGGTCGTCGCCGAGCTGCTCGCCGCCGGGCGCAGCGTCGTCGTCGACAACACCCACCCCGCGCCGGAGGACCGTGCGCCGCTCGTCGCCCTCGCCCGGGAGGCGGGGGTTCCGGTGCGCGCCGTGTGGCTGGACACCCCCGCGGAGGTCTGCCTGGCCCGCAACGCCGCCCGCACCGGCCGGGCCCGCGTGCCGCTGGTGGGCCTGCACGCCACCCGGGCCCGGTTCGTGCCGCCGTCGGTGGACGAGGGCTTCGACCGGGTGGACGTCGTCCGGCACGCTCCGCCGCGGGCCGGGTCGGACCATGTGACGGCGGCCGCAACCGGCGGCCGTAACGTGTCGGGCGCAGCTCGCCGCGCACCGGGGCCGTCCGCCCCGGTGACTGCAGGCATCCGAGACGAAGGGAACGACATGACCGAGGCAGGCACCACGGCATCCCGCGTGGCCATCGTGACCGGCGCGGCCCGTGGCATCGGCGCGGCGACCGCCCAGCGGCTGGCGGCCGACGGCTTCGCCGTCGCCGTCCTGGACCTGGACGAGGGCTCGGCCAAGGGCACCGTCGAGGCGATCGAGGCCGCCGGCGGCCGCGCGTTGGCCGTCGGAGCCGATGTGAGCGACTCCGCGCAGGTGGAGGCCGCCGTCGAGCGCATCGCCACCGAGCTGGGCGCGCCGACCGTCCTGGTCAACAACGCCGGCGTCCTCCGCGACAACATGCTGTTCAAGATGTCCGACTCCGACTGGGACATCGTCATGAACGTGCACCTGCGGGGTGCCTTCCTCATGACCCGCGCGGCGCAGAAGCACATGATCGACCAGAAGTGGGGTCGGATCGTGAACCTGTCCAGCACCTCGGCGCTGGGCAACCGCGGCCAGGCCAACTACTCCACGGCCAAGGCCGGCCTGCAGGGCTTCACCAAGACGCTCGCGATCGAGCTGGGCAAGTTCGGCGTCACCGCCAACGCCATCGCCCCTGGCTTCATCGAGACCGAGATGACCAAGGCCACGGCCGAGCGCATGGGCATCCCGTTCGAGGACTTCATCAAGGGCGCCGCCTCGCAGATCCCGGTGGCCCGCACCGGCAAGCCCGAGGACATCGCGCACCTGGTCTCGTTCTTCGTGAGCGAGGGCGCCGGCTTCGTCTCCGGCCAGGTCGTCTACGCCGCCGGCGGCCCGAAGGCCTAGAAGGACCCCGCTGCAGCCCCTCACCAGGGGCCGTTCCACCCTCACGACGGGCCGGGCTGCCTGACCGGCGGCCCGGCCCCGTGCCGCACCCGCACCGTTCCCGGAGGTCCCGTGCCCGAGCAGTCCGTCCTCGTCGAGCGCCGCGGCGCGGTGCAGGTCATCACCATCAACCGTCCGGAGGCGCGCAACGCCCTCGACGGCGACGTCGCCCGGGCGGTCGCGGCCGCGGTCGACGAGCTCGACTCCGACGCCGACCTGCGGGCCGGGGTGCTCACCGGGGCGGGCGGGACCTTCTCCTCCGGGATGGACCTCAAGGCCTTCCTCCGCGGCGAGAGCCCCGCGATCGAGGGCCGGGGCCTGTGCGGCATCACCCGCACGCCGCCGCGCAAGCCGCTCGTCGCCGCCGTCGAGGGCTGGGCCCTGGCCGGGGGCTTCGAGCTGGTGCTCGCCTGCGACCTCGTGGTGGCCGGCCGCGGCGCCCGGTTCGGGGTGCCCGAGGTGAAGCGCTCGCTCGTCGCCGCCGGCGGGGCCGCGCTGCTCCTCCCGCAGCGGGTGCCGCGCGCCGTCGCACTGGAGCTGCTGCTGACCGGGGAGCCGGTGGACGCCGAGCGCGCGGCGGCGGTCGGGCTGGTCAACCGGGTGGTCGAGGACGGAACGGCGGTCGAGGCGGCCGTCGCCCTCGCCGAGGTCATCGCCGCGAACGGCCCGCTCGCGGTCGCCGCGACCAAGCGGGTCGTGCTCGAGGCGCCCACCTGGCCGGCGGAGGAGGCGTGGGAGCGGCAGGAGCAGGTCGTCCGGCCGGTGTTCGGCTCCGAGGACGCGCGGGAGGGCTCCACCGCCTTCGCCGAACGCCGCCCGCCGGTGTGGCGCGGGCGCTGAGCCGTCGCAGCGGCATACCGGGGCGGTCCGCGTCGTTCCGCCTGACGTGGACCGCTCCGCTCTCCGACTGCTCGTCCTCGGTGACTCCCTCGCCTTCGGCACGGGTGCCGCCCGTCCCGCCGACGCCCTCGGCCCGCGGCTGACCCGCGCGCTGACCGACGACGGGTTCGACGTCGACCTGCACGTGCTCGCCGTCCCCGGGGCGGTCTCGGCCGGGCTCGCCGACCAGGTGCGCCGAGCCCTCCCGCTCTCGGCCGACCTCGCCGTCGTGGTCATCGGCGCCAACGACCTCGCCCGCTTCGTCCCCGCCGAGCAGGCGGCGGCAGCGCTCTCGGCCGCGGTGACCGCGCTCCGGACCGCCGGCACCGACGTCGTGGTCGTCCCGGCGCCGGACATGTCGATGGTCCCCTTCGTACCGCCGGCCCTGCGGGCGCTGGTCCGGGGCGCCTGCGCGGTGCTCCAGCAGCGGCAGTCGCACGTCGCCGCCGGCGGCGGCGCCACGGTGGCCACGGTGGCCGCCGAGGTGGCGCGCGCCTTCTCGGCCGACCCGGCGCTCTTCTCCGCCGACCGCTTCCACCCCTCCTCCGCCGGCTACGCGCGCATCGCCGAGGTCCTCACCCCGTACGTCCTGGACGCGGCCCGCGCCCGGCGGGCGGACGCCGCGGCGTGACCGCTCAGGCGGGTGACGGGGCGCGCACCAGGCGGGCGGAGAGCGGCTCGACGAAGCGGGTGAGCACCGGCCCGGTCACCGCCAGCACCAGCACGTAACCGGTGGCCACGGGGCCGACGGCCGGGATCCCGGCCGCGACGGCCAGCCCGGCGATCACGATGGAGAACTCGCCGCGGGCCACGAGCGCGGTCCCGGCGCGGAGCCGGCCCGGGACGGCGACGCCGTCCCGCTTCGCAGCGAACCACCCGGTGCCGATCTTCGTCGCGGTGGTGACGGCGGCCAGCGCGAGCGCCGCGGGGAGCACCGGGACGATGGCCCCCGGGTCGGTGGCCAGGCCGAAGGCGACGAAGAAGGTGGCGGCGAACAGGTCGCGCAGCGGGCCGAGGATCGCGCGGGCGCGCTCGGCGAAGGTCGCCGGCAGCGCCAGCCCGACGAGGAACGCGCCGACCGCCGCGGAGGCGCCCATCGCCTGGGCGGCCCCGGCGACCAGCAGGGTGAGCCCGATCAGCCGGAGCATCACCTGCTCGTCGTCGTCGTGCGAGAGCAGCCGGCCCAGCCGGTGCCCGTGCCGCTGGGCGGCCAGCAGCACCAGCAGCACCGCGCCCACCGCCAGCCCGACGCCGGCGACGGCCGACATCGGGCCCTGGCCGGCGAGGGCGACCACCAGCAGCGGCAGGAACAGCGCCATGGCGAGGTCCTCGAGCACCAGCACCGAGAGCACCGCCGGGGTCTCCCGGTTGGTCAGCCGCCCGAGGTCGCCGAGCAGCCGCGCGATGATCCCCGACGACGAGATGTAGGTGACCCCGCCCAGCGCCAGCGCCCCCTGCCACGGCAGCCCCAGGAGCAGCCCGGCGACGAACCCGGGCGGGCCGTTCAGCACGAGGTCCACCAGCCCCGACGGCGCGTGCCGGCGGAAGGACGCGAACAGCTCGGTGGCGGAGAACTCCAGGCCCAGGGTCAGCAGCAGGAGGACGACGCCGATCTCCGCGGCGGCCTCCAGGAACGGCGCGGCGTTGTCCATCGGCACCACGCCGCCCTCGCCGAGGGCCAGCGCCGCCAGCAGGATGAACGGGATGGGGGAGAGGCCCAGCCGCCGGGCCAGCAGCCCGAGCGCGGAGAGGCCGAGGAAGAGCAGCCCCAGCTCGAGGAGCAGGGCGGCGACGTGGTCCACCGCCGCTCTACTCGTGACCCGCGAGCCGCCGGTCCAGCTGCTCCAGCCCGGCCGCCGAGCCGATGGCCACGAGCACGTCGCCGGCGAAGAGCCGGTCCGCGGGCGAGGGGGAGGGGACGACATCGGCGCCGCGGACGATGGCGACCACCGAGCAGCCGGTCAGCGTGCGCGCGCGGGTGTCGCCCAGGGTGCGGCCCGCGAACGGTGACCCCGGGCGGACGGTGATCCGCCCGGACTCCAGCCCGGGCACCTCGCGGGAGAGGTCGGCGAACCGCTGAGTCAGCCGGGGGGCACCCAGCACCTCGGCGACGGCGTCGACCTCCTCCGGGTCCAGGCGGATCGTCTCCCGCGCCTGGTCGGGATCGCGCCGGTCGAACACCGCGATCTCCGCGCCGCCCTCCCGCTGGACGACGATGCCGATCAGCTGCCCCGACCGGGTCCTCATCTGGTAGCGGACGCCGACGCCGGGCAGCAGGGTCTCCTCGAGCTCCACGTCCGGCATCGTCGCAGACCCGCTCTCAGGCCAGCCGCTCCGCCAGCAGCTCGGCGAGGTGCCGGCCGCGCCGGCCGGCGAGCTGGTCGAGCTGGGTGCGGCAGGAGAAGCCGTCGGCCAGGACGACGGCGTCCTCGGGCAGGTCGCGCACGGCCGGCAGCAGCTGCTGCTCGGCGACGGCGACGGAGACGTCGTGGTGCCCGCGCTCGACCCCCCAGTTGCCGGCGAGCCCGCAGCAGCCCCCCAGCCGGGTGACCCGGGCGCCCGCGCGCTCCAGCAGCCGGGCGTCGGCCGACCAGCCCAGCACCGAGGTGTGGTGGCAGTGCGGCTGGGCGACGATCTCCAGGCCGTCCAGCGACGGCGGCGTCCAGCCGGGGGTGTCGCGGAGCAGCTCGGCCAGCGTGCGGGTCGCCGCGGCCACCTGCTCGGCCTCCGCCCCGCCGACGAGCTCCAGCGCCTCGCCGCGCAGCACGGCGGTGCACGAGGGCTCGATGCCGACGACCGGCACGCCGGCGGCGGCGAGCGGGGCGAGGGTGCGCACGGTCTGCCCCAGGATGCGGCGGGCGGCGTCGAGCTGCCCCGTGGTGATCCAGGTGAGCCCGCAGCAGGTGTCGGCGCCGGGCACCTCGACCCGGTAGCCGGCCGACTCGAGCACCCGGACCGCGGCCTCGGCGACCTCCGGGGCGAAGTGGTCGGTGAACGAGTCCACCCACAGGGCGACCCGCGGCCCGTCGCCGGCCGCGGTCCGCCCGGCCCACTGCTGCCGGAAGGTGCGCGCGGCGAACGCCGGCACCGGGCGGCGCTGGTCGATCCCCGCGCTCCACTTGGCCAGCGGGCCCACCAGCGCGGAGCCGAGCATCGCGTTCACCAGGCGGGGGGCCCGGGCCACCAGGTCGGACCAGAACGGCAGCCGGCCCAGGGTGTAGTGCGAGCGCGGCCGCAGCCGGCGGCGGTAGGACTGGTGCAGGACCTCGGCCTTGTAGCTGGCCATGTCCACGCCGGTCGGGCAGTCCGACGAGCACCCCTTGCAGGACAGGCACAGGTCCAGCGCCTCGTGCACCTCCGGCGACCGCCAGTCCTTCACCGGGCCTCCGGGCGCGAGCATCTCCTGCAGCACCCGGGCGCGGCCCCGGGTGGAGTCCTTCTCCTCCCGCGTGGCCGGCCACGACGGGCACATGACGCCGCCGGAGGCCTGGAGGTCCGCCCGGCACTTGCCCACGCCGGTGCAGCGGTGCACCGCGGCGGAGAAGTCGCCGCCGTCGTGCCGGTAGGCCAGCGCGAGACCCTTCCGCAGGGGCGGGGCGGCGGCGATGCGGATGTCCTCGTCGAGCGGCGCCGGGCGCACCAGGACGCCGGGGTTCAGCACGTCGTCCGGGTCGAAGACGGCCTTGACCCGGGCGAAGAGGTCCAGCGCGGCGGGGGAGTACATGTGCGGCAGCAGCTCACTGCGCGCCCGCCCGTCGCCGTGCTCGCCGGAGAGCGAGCCGCCGTAGCCGGCGACGAGCCGGGCGGCGTCCTCGACGAAGGAGCGGTAGGCCGACCGGCCGCGGTCGTCGCCCTCCCCGAACGGGAAGTCGATGCGGACGTGCACGCAGCCGTCGCCGAAGTGCCCGTAGGGGACGCCCTGCAGACCGTGGCCGTCGAGCAGCGCCTCGAAGCCGCGCAGGTAGGCGCCCAGCCGCTCGACCGGGACGGCGGCGTCCTCCCAGCCGGCGTGCGCCGGGCGCCCGTCGGAGGTCCGGTTGGCCAGCCCCGCGCCGTCCTCGCGGATCCGCCAGATCGCCGCGGCGTGCGCCGGGTCGGTGACCACCATCGAGTCGACCGCGCCGGCGTCGGCCAGCACGCCCCGGGCCTTTGCCTGCACCTCCGCCTCGGTGTCGCCGGTCAGCTCCACGATCAGCCACCCGTCACCGCGCGGCAGGTCGGGGACGACCGCGGCGGGGACGTCGCGCAGCCGCTGCACGATCCGCTGGTCGAGCCCCTCCACGGCGGTGGGCTCGTGGGGCAGGAGGCCGGGGGTGGCGTCGGCGGCGTCGGCCATGCTCGGGTAGCCGAGCACCACCAGGCCGCGGACCGGGGCGTCGGTGACCAGCCGCACCGTCGCGCCGAGGACGACGGCCAGCGTGCCCTCGCTGCCGACCAGGGCGCGGGCGACGTCGAAGCCGCGCTCGGGCAGCAGGTGCTCCAGCGAGTAGCCCGAGACCTGCCGGCCGAAGGTGCCGAGCTCGGTCCGCACCGTGGCCAGGTCGCCGGCGACGAGCCGGTGCAGGTCGGCGAGCACCCCCGGCGCGGGCTCGGTGCCCGGGCCGAGCCGCAGGCGCGCGCCGGTGCCGGTGACGACGTCGAGGCCCACGACGTTGTCCGACGTCCGGCCGTAGCCCAGGGCGCGGGAGCCGCAGGCGTTGTTGCCGATCATCCCGCCGATCGTGCAGCGGTTGTGCGTGCTCGGGTCCGGGCCGAAGCGCAGCCCGTGCGGGCGGGCGGCGGTCTGCAGCGCGGACTGGACGACGCCGGGGTCCACCGTCGCCGTGCGTGCCTCCGGGTCGACCTCGTGCACGCGGGACAGGTGCCGGCTGGTGTCGATCACCACGCCGGCACCCACGGCGTTGCCGGCGATCGACGTCCCCGCCCCCCGGGCGGTCAGCGGCACGCGGAGGGAGCGGCACACCTCCAGGGCGGCCACGATCTCGTCGGGGTGGCGCGGCCGGACGACGGCCCGGGGCAGGACGCGGTACAGCGACGCGTCGGAGGAGTAGAGGGCGCGGGCCAGCCCCGAGTCGTCGACGTCGCCCATCCCGGCGCGGCGGAGCTCGGCCGCCACCGCCCGGCCGTCGTCGGTGCGCGTCGTCGTGTCCGCGGCCGGTGCGCTCATGCCGCCGAGTCTGGCTCGCCGCTCGCGGGCGGGCGCGCCCGGCCCCCTCCCGGACCCGGGGACGGGGGGGGGGGGGGGGGGGGGGGGGGGGGGGGGGGGGGGGGGGGGGGGGGGGGGGGGGGGGCGGGGGGGGGGCGGGGGGGGGGGGGGGGGGGGGGGGGGGGGGGGGGGGGGGGGGGGGGGGGGGGGGGGGGGGGGGGGGGGGGGGGGGGGGGGGGGGGGGG